>JBHENH010000158.1:0-5775 GCA_046262135.1 Pyrinomonadaceae bacterium | reverse complement strand
CCGTAAGCACTCCACTTGGTTTGCTCTTTCTTTATTTCACCCTTTGAGCCTGCGTCCACCGCGACGATCATGCCCATCTCATTCGAGTCCAGGTTTTCTTCGCTATGCGTGAGTATCGCTGTCGTGCCGTGGACGACCACCCCGGTATTCAATCCTCTTTTACTGATTTCATATTTCCATACGGGTTCCCCGGTCTGCGGTTTGATGGCGTAGACCACGCCATCACTGGCACCCTGGATCAGCAGCCGGGTATCGCCGACGGTCGCGATGATCGGAGGCGCGTAAGTCGTGTCATAAGGCCTTCCACCGGGAGCGCTTACCCACATCGTTTCACCCGTCTTTTTATCGAAAGCCATGAAGCGATGAGCGCCTCTGCCATGCTGCCCCCAGCTGAATGTCACTCCACTTACAATTACCAAGTCTCCATCAATGATTGGCGAAACGGTCCGTCCCCCATGCGTTGTCAATAAACCGAAGTCTTCGCCGAGTGAACGTTCCCACAAGACCTTTCCATCTCGTGAAATACCGATGAGATTTCCTCCAACGCCGAATGCATAGATGTTTCCTGTCGCCGGGTCACCGACGGGAGATGCCCATCCGACTCGATGAGGCGGGACGTCGCTTAAGTAGACGTTGAAACGATGCTCCCAAAGCAGCTTGCCATCGTCAGCGTTGAAGCACATCACGCGCTCCTGTTCCAACTCGCCTTTCCCAGCTGTGTTTTGCAGATACACTCGGTTGCCCATAACAATCGGAGCCGATCGTCCGCCGTATGGAACTTTCCAGGCCAGATTTTTTCCGGTGGGAGACCACGATGCCGGTAGTCCTTTTTCAAGCGAGACACCATCGCGGGCCGGACCCCGCCATTCGGCCCAATCGCTTGCAACGGCATTCGGGATTGCAGCGGTCGCGAGCAATATCGATATAGTCGATTCCAAAAAAATGGAAAGCAGTTTAGTCATTTTGGATTCCCATCATACATCTTTGCCAAAAGGGTGGAATGAAAGATTGGTACTACCTAAATCGATACGAGTTTGCTACCTTAGAGATGTAGAATACGTAATAACGCGTTGCAGGGATTCAGTTTTTCTCCGGGTTTCTTGTGCGCGCGGCGCATCTCATAAACAGTCATTTTCGCACCCAAACAGGTTAGCTTGAACCTCAAACCCCTGGATGAAATTGTTATGAAGTCAGTGAAGTTTACCATCCTGCTACTTGTAGCCGCTGTTTTCCACGCGAGCGCGCTGGGTCAAAACTCCAAACAGGAACTCAACGACCAGCTTTGGGAAGCTGCCCGCAAAGGCGACGCTGCGGCAGTCGCCGCGTTGCTCGATAAAGGCGCCGATGTGAATGCGAAATTTCGCTATGGCACAACTGCTCTGTTCAAGGCCGCGGAGAGAGGGAATACCGAAGTCGTCAACGTTCTACTCGCGCGCGGCGCCGACGTGCAGGTCAAGGATACCTTTTATGGAGCCACGGCGATGACGTGGGCTCTGGATCACAATCATGATGAGATCGTGCGTGCGTTACTCGAAAAGAGTCCGCAAAGCACCGATGAGGTTTTGTTGAACGGCGCGCGCCAAAACAAAGTTGGACTCGTGCGCATCGCTTTAGCCAGGAGCGCCGCCACCCCTGCCGCGCTCACTTCGGCTCTGGTGGCCGCGATGAACGGGGATAACAAGAACGATGAGATTGCTGACTTACTTAAGAAAGCTGGAGCCTTGCCGCCGCCAGAAATTGACGCGGCTACGCTCCAGTCTTACGCGGGTAAATACAAAAGTGATCAAGGGCGAGAAATTGATATCACTTTCAAGGACGGCAATCTCTTCGCAGTTTTTGGTGGTCAACCCATATATGCGATCAGGCCCGGTGCTAATGGCGACATCTCTTTGAAGGATGGAAAGGAATCAAACGAGTTCATCACCTGGAGTAAACAGCGCGGCGGTCCTTACATGCCTACGCCGGTTGTCTACGGCGAATATCTCTATACGTTGTCTAATCAGGGTGTATTGACTGCGTATAACGCGAAAACGGGCGAGCGAATCTATCAGGAACGTTTAGGCGGCAAAGGTGGAGCATTTACGGCGTCACCTGTCGCTTCGGACGGAAAAATTTATCTATCGAGCGAGGACGGCGACGTCTTCGTAGTAAAGGCCGGGCCGAAGTATGAATTGCTGGCGACTAATCCAGTCGGTGAAGTAATGATGGCGACGCCTGCGATTAATCGCGGACTTCTCATCGTGCGAGGCGTGAACCATCTATTCGCATTCGGTGAGTCAGTCGCTCCCACAAAGACTGCGAAGAAGTAACTAGCGCGTGCCTTTCTCAAGGATGTCGTTCGCGGCTCTGCCGCTTACTTTGCGGAAAGGCTTAGCCTTTCCGACAGCGGTTAAGAAAGTCTTTCCTGAGGCTGAGCCTCAGGAAGGAATGGGGAGTGACGGAAAGCCATAGGCTTTCCGCAAGGTCGGCGGCAAGCCGCGCGCGCCCAGGTACTCCATCCATCAGCAAACGTAACCCAAACTGTTAGTTTTGAGGCTCGCTTGATCGCGACACCGGTAAGATCCTGAGGGAACGTGTGGCGTACGAAGGTCCGGTTTATGACAGCCGTCATAAGAAGGCCAGCTTCGCCTCTTCCACACCCGCGACGGACGGAAAGTACGTGTTTGCCTTCTTTGGAAGCGAAGGTCTGTATGCGTATGACTTCAAAGGCAAGCTGCTGTGGAAGCAACAGTTCAATAAGCTCGGCACCGCCAGCGTGGGTTATGGAGTCAGTTTACGCCTCGCCGGCAGTCGCTGATGGCAAAATATTTATCCGCGGTGAACAAAATCTTTATTGCATCAGCGATTAACGCTGGTTGAAACGGAACAATTTCAGGTTTTGTGGCGTCTAACTGTTAATGATCCCGCTCTCTGAACCGTTTTATCGTTAACCAGGGTCAGGAAACATTAGTAATCCGCAGATTACGCACATTAGCAACAAAACCTGGAGCACTAACCTCGTCCGGCAGTGCATAATTCCTAACACTTTTATATCCTTTTCTAATCTGTCGAATCTGCGTAATCTGCGGATTATTTTCCCGGAAATGATGGCATTCAAGGAGATTTGAATATGTTTGCATCGCAGGAATCGACCCCATGGTATCGCTCGTTGACAGGTTTGATCGCTGCGTCTTTCCTTTTGCCACCCCTGGGCATTGTCCTGCTCTGGATGCGGCGTGACTCGGCTGCGAAAGCAAAAATTCTGGGCACGTTATGTATCGCCCTGCTCGGCGTCGGATATTTTTTCCTCTACACCGCCTGGCGTAACTCCAGCATGAACGAGGCACACTACGCCGAGCTGGAACGACATCGGGCACAACAGCAGAGCCAGCTCGGTAATGAACCAGCTCAACCGGGCGCTCAGCCAGCCGCTGTTGCCGCCAACCCCGCGCAAACGCCCATCGCAGGGCAGTCGCCCGCACCAGGCACCGCAACTTCCGATCAAACAGCCGCCGCCCATGCTTCAAGAAACTACTGGACTAATTACCGCGGTCCGAACCGTGATGGTCGATACGACGAGATGGCAGTTCTAACCGCGTGGCCGTCTGGAGGTTTATCCCCACTCTGGAAACAGCCTATTGGCGTGGGTTATTCGTCGTTCGTTGTCGCTGACGGCAGGGCCTACACGATCGAACAACGACGCAAACAAGAAGTGGTTGCTGCGTACGATGTCTCCAACGGACGCGAAATCTGGAAGCAGGGCTGGAACGCGGAGTATAGCGACTCAACCGGCGATGGACCACGCGCTACTCCTACGTGGGACGATGGTCGACTTTATGCGCTGGGTGCGACTGGTGAATTGCGATGCCTCGATGCGAAGTCCGGCAGCGTGATATGGGGCAAAAATATCTTGAACGACAATGGGGCCTCGAATTTATCGTGGGCCATGGCAGCATCTCCACTCATCGTGGACGACAAGGTGATCTTGCTCCCCGGCGGAACCGCAAACAAGTCGGTGGCGGCGTATAACAAGATGACCGGAGCTCCTGTCTGGAAATCACAAAACGACACGCAAGCGTACGTGTCACCAATGCTCGTCACTCTGGCGGGCCGTCGCCAAATTATCGTCGTGAGCTCGAATCGTGTTTTCGGTCTAACTCCGGAGGACGGCTCGTTATTGTGGAGCCAAACGTGGGACACCGACATGGGCATTAACGTCGCTCAGCCGATCGTTGTAGACAACAACCGGTTCTTCATTTCGGCTGGTTATGGCAAAGGCGCTGCGCTCATCGAAGTTACTGGCAGCGGCAGAAATTATTCAGCCCGGGCAGTGTGGCAAAACATCAACATGAAGAACAAATTTAATAGTTCAGTTCTTCATGAAGGTTATATATATGGACTGGATGAAGGAATTTTGTCTTGCCTGGATGTGAAGACTGGTGAACGAAAGTGGAAAGGCGGCCGCTACGGATACGGGCAGGTACTGTTGGCGAGCGGCAACTTAATCATATCCAGTGACTCCGGCGAACTAGCACTAGTTAAGGCGTCGCCTGCAGGATACTCCGAGCTGGCGCGTTTTTCTGCTATTGAAGGCAAGACCTGGAATTACCCGGCCATCGCCGGTGGCCGGCTTCTGATGCGCAACGCGAACCAGATGGCTGCCTTCAACATCTCCGCACAATAGGAAGCCAACTACTCGACAGCCTAACACGGAAGAACGGATTCTAACGCCGAAGGCGTTAGCCAATTTCAGCCCAGGGCAACGCCCTGGGTAAAAGAGGACCTTTCATTCCTACCCTGAAGGGGTTCGCAACCTGTGTTCCCCACCGCAACAAATTTTCTTGCATGCACACAAACTGCCGCATTTAATCTGCAGCTAAGACAGCCGGAGTCAGCAGTGTTACGCTCCGCTGACGTTCGCCAACACCTTCGGCGTTTCGATTGTTTTTGACACCTGTCCCAGGGCGTTGCCCTGGGCTGAAATTTGCGAACGCCTTCGGCGTATGAGGTGCGTCGCTTATACGTAGCATTGCGATTTGGCGACCGTGAAGGACAGAGCCGGTCTACGAGCGAGGCGTGACTTTCACTGCCTGAGCCTTAACCAACTAAAGGAGCCGACCTCACGATGGCACAATCTCTCGCCAGGGTTTGGATTCATTTAATCTTTTCCACTAAGGATCGGTTTCCTTTTCTTCTGGATAAACCGCTACGGGTGGACATGCATGCATATCTTGCAACGGTACTGCGGAACCATGAATGCGAAACGCTGATAGTAGGTGGCGTGGAGGATCACGTACATTCGCTTTTCGCGCTTTCGCGAAACTATTCCATCGCCACTATTGTCAAAGAGATCAAGCGCACTTCATCAAGTTGGATTAAAGGAATCTCGCCCGGGCAGGCGAAGTTCCACTGGCAAGGCGGCTACGGTGCATTTTCGGTAAGCCAATCACAATTGGATCAGGTTGTGAAGTATATCGAGGATCAGGAACAGCATCACCAACGTGTTACTTTTCAGGATGAGTATCGAGCATTTCTGAAGCAGTACGGGGTTCAATATGACGAGCGGTATGTGTGGGATTGACACAGGCGCGCAAACGCCGTGCACTCTCTCACTTCACGAAATAGCCAACGAGATTAGAGACGTCTCATCCTTGATCAAAATCCGCTTGCCCATCACTACCGGGTGGGCCCACGTCGGGCTCTTCGCAACCGTATACTGAATCAGCGGTGAATACTCTTTAGCATCAGCCGGAAGCACGATAAGGTTCGCGTCGTTCGTGAGCAACAATAATACCT
>JBHENH010000157.1:0-6455 GCA_046262135.1 Pyrinomonadaceae bacterium | reverse complement strand
GCCGTGATCCCTCGATAACCGGCTTCCGGATTAGCGTTGGCGAACAGAACAAAGATCTCGGCCTCGTTCCCGTTTGTGATCCAGAGCTTCTGTCCATTGATTTGGTAGTGGTCACCTTTGTCCACGGCGCGCGTTTGCATGGCAAAAGCATCTGAGCCTGAGCCGGCCTCGCTCAGCGCATAAGCTCCCACCCGTTCACTTGCAAGCTGCGGTAGATACTCCTTCTTTTGTTCTGCATTGCCCCAGCGAATTACGGCGTTATTGACCAGCGTGTTCTGGACATCAACAAAAACGCCCACTGAGGCATCAACTCTCGAAAGCTCTTCGACCGCCAGGATAGCGGTGAAGAAAGAAGCTCCGGCGCCACCAAACTCTTCCGGCGTTTCAATGCCCATCAACCCCAGGTCGAAACATTGTTGGCTCAGGTTGGGGTCGAATTTCGCGTGCTCGTCCATCTCTTCGACGCGCGGACGCAGTTCGCCTTCGGCAAACTCGCGCACACTTGCGCGAAACATCTGTTCGTCTTCCGAGAGCGTTGTCAGAGGAAACCCGGACTTCTGCTCAACTGCTGGTTGACTTTGACTCATCTTCACCTCTAGCACCCGAGCCCGATGGTCCGCCCGCACCTTACTTGGAATCGTTCCGGGATGATTATTTTTTACTTGAACGTCTAGCATCATAGTCAACGGAAAAGTTAAAGGCAAAAGGCGGGGAGCCTAATCCGCAGAATCTGCAGTCCTTTCCGCAGATGACTCAGGATGATATCGAAAATGGCGTCTGCATTTTGTTAATTGGTTTTGCGCCGCTGCGCCCGGCGGAGTTTTTGTGCGGGCGAAAATTATGGTAAAGGCGCACGTCAACTAATCGGATTTATCGCGAGGTGGGTCTTTAATGTTCGCTTAGCTGCTTCATTACCTCGGCAAATTTCTCAACGCCAGCGCGCGTGTGAGCGAGGTCGCGACGGCTGTCGAGGTATGCAGTCCAGACTGGCGTCTGGGTCAATGCTCGTTGCGTGTTTTCGTCCAATGCCTGCGCCATCACCGCAATTAGATCGCTGACCACGCGGGTGTGCTCGAGCAGTGACTGGATGATCGAATACGCCAGACGCGCCTGTTCGTAATCAAGGTCGGACACCTTCGCATCATGCGGCGTCAACTGATCTGCTTCACCGGCCATTCAATCAACTCCACGAGATGGGTGTATCACGGCTTGCCGCTCCCTGTGCGGTCGCGGATACGCCCGACTTTCAGCGCAGGCTCGCGTCGCTCACTACGGAACCGCGAGCGGTTCGACCCGATCACAAACTCAATTCATCTTAATTGAGCTTTTACTGGTCATTGAGTGCTTGGATCCGGTCGCTATCGCGCGCGGTTCTGTATCGGAGCACTAAACCATCCTTATTGAAGGGCGCTTCCCCGCACGAATGGGAGTTCGGCAACTCTTGCATGGAGATCCCCATGCGATGAAGTAACTCTCAACTCCGTGTAGGGCGCTAGGTAGTCATACTTAACGTAACCCAATGCAATAGGGCAGCCGAGATGTGGCGACAAGGTGTTGGAGGTTATTCGTCCAATTTCCTTGTCGTCAGCCGATTTGATTTTTGCATCCTTGTCGATCTTCATCGCCCGATCGAAAAATACACCAACGAGTTTCTTGGCGACGTGACCACGATACTTGATGCGCGCGATGATCTCCTGACCGATGTAGCACCCCTTTGTAAAACTCACAGCTTCGTCCAGACCAGTTTCTGTCACGACGTTTGTTTCATCTATATCGATCCTATAGCGTGGCACGCCCGCTTCGATCCTAAGCCTGTCCAATGCCTCGTAGCCAACGGGCCGTGCCCCCGCGTGCACGAAAGTGTCCCACAAGGGAGTTGCCTTTTCTGCGCTGACGACAATGTCAAAGCCGTCTTCGGCGGTGTGGGTGGCGCGCAAGACTGCCAGGCTGTTTTGCTCCCATTCAATCTCCACGACTCCGTTCCTGGATAATCCCAATGAAGTCTCACCGAGAACGGATCCCACGATTCCGGTGGCTTGCTTCCCCTGCACAGATAGCAGCGCCGTCTGTTTGGTCAGGTCGGTCACCTGAAAGTCGCCAGCAAACGTGAAACGTTGAATGGTCTTCAGAACGGTTTCATGCGTCGCGCCTTCCGTATCAATCAGGAATCCGTCACTGATCCGAACGACGCGCACGTATGCAAGCAAGCGGCCCTGCACGTTTGGGAAGACGGCCGGCATCCACTGGTTCTCCGCCAGCGTTTTCATGTCGTTCGTGATCAGGCCATTGAGAAACTGTACGGCCTCCGCACCGCGCACCTGGAAGCGACCGCGTGGCGAGAGATCGATAACACCGGCGCCTCTTTCACGAACAGCCGCATACTCAAATAATTCATCACCGTAAGAAGCCGGCACCTGCCATCCATCGCATTCTTTCATCTCGGCACCAAGACGTAAATGAGTCTCGTGGAGTGGCGACTGATGAATTGCGATTTGTTCTACAACTTCGCTCATTGCGTTTTTTGCAGTCGTGAAGACGAAGGGGTGTCGATTTCAGAAACGCGAAGTCCTTGCGCGCCGAAAGCGGCAGAGGCGCGAACGTTCACTCCAAACCCTGCTTGCTCGATAGCTTGAGCCACAACTTGGTAGTCCTGCAACTGCGCCGCTTCGCGCCGATGCGAGGCCAGAACCTGGGGACTTGGATGGTAAATCGGCACCAGCAACCGGCCGTCCCAATCATGGATCTTCCCGGATGATTCTTTAAGATTCAATTCATGCCATTTAATGTTCTTTAGCGCCTCGAGTGCAACCGAGCCGAGCGTTACCACTACTTCAGGATCAATAATCTCAATTGCTCGGCGCAAAAACTGGGAACAGTTTGCCACTTCGCCTTTCGTCGGTTTGCGATTTGCGCCCGAGTCTGTCCGAGGATTACAGAGAGCAGCACTGGTGATGAATATGTTTCCGCGTGCTAAGCCGATCGAGGCTATGAACCGATCAAAGTTCTTTCCTGACTGATCGCCTGAAAAAGGCACATGAGTGCGATCTGCGCCTTTACGCCCCGGGGCTTCACCGATAAACACTACGCGGGCTGCCAGAGGGCCATTGAGTGCGCTAAACACTGCGATTCGATCGCTCATTGCCAGGCAACGCGTGCAGCTTGCGGCCTCAGATACCAGTTGAGCAAATCGTTGCTTCTGCGATTGGATAACGCGCATTATGAGAAGATTTCACCATAAAGCCACGAAGACATAAAGGGAGGAAGAAGGCACAAAGAACAATCCGGGGTAGGGGCCTGTTTCGAGGAGCGCGGCTCTCAAACGGCCAACCGTAGGGCCAAACACAATCCACGAAAACGCACGAAGTGACACTAAAGTTTTAGTGTTGGGTCATGTAGCTTCCTGGATCGTTGATTTTTACAGCACTCGAAGCACAACAGAAACTGGAAGTAGGGCCGCTACCGATCCCTTCTTGTTTCCCTTACCTCTGTACATTGGCCTCACTTCATGATGGTGATTTCGCGAGTGGTAATGTTGAAATCGCCGTTCTTTATCGGGAACTCGTCCGGACCGAGCAGCTCGAGTCTCACCGTGTGTTTACCTGCAAGCCAACCTGACAACCAGACAGGTTCCCACGTATCAATGTAACGCGGCTCGTCATCGTCGATGATGTAGCGCACAAGGTATTCACCGCCATCGCCTTTTAGCTTGGCATTTGAAAGCCAGAAGTCGATCATGATGGGATCGGCTTCGGCCCCATTGTACTCGCCTTTGGGGCGGCTATAGGTAAGTAGAGGTTTGGTGGGATCGACGTCACCTGCCGTGCTTGCCGGCATGTCCTTGCCTTCGCGCGTCGTTTGAGCACTACCTCCCGAATTGTTGTTCGCCATCGTTTGGCCGGTGTTGGTAGTGGTTGGTTTAGAGGCGTCTCCGCCGCCCTTGACCGTGAACGTCAACATCCGAAACGCGCCATCGTTCTTATAGCTCTCATGCCAGGGACGGGAGGGAAAGACGCGCAGCGTGTGTTTACCGGCGACGACATTGCGCAGCTCGAATGGCTGGTCCAATTCGTAATAGGCTTCGTAAGGCTGGTTGTCCAGAATGACATGAATGTGGTTGCCTTTTTGGGTGGCGGGATCTTTGTCTGGCTTGTAGCCTTTGAGGTCTCCGGCTATATGAAGTTTGACCGCAACCACCGGGCCATTTATTACCGCGCCCTTGGATGGTGAAATTACATGCAGCTCCGGCTTGGCTTCCTCTTGCTCGCCGCGCGCTTTCTTGTGATCGAGGACGGCCTGGGAAGTCGATACGACTCTTAAGACCTGAGTTGGCGGTGGCGTGACTGTGGATGTGGCAGTCGTGTGTGCGTTGTCTTGATTACCAGAGCATCCCGCAAGCGAGAGCGCAGCAACCGCAGTGATGACCAAGAGCAGAAATCGGTTTGAAAGCTTTTTCATAGTACCTCACGTTTCAGTTTTTCATAGGTTACCCGTGGAGTATGGCATCTCCGTGTCTCCCTGTCCCCTTTGAGACGGACCAGGATGCTAGACATTTTCCATGAGGGGTGCAAAAATCCGCCCACCGATTCAAGGGCTATCCCAGGCTACTCAAGTTGGAGGGCGCTTCCGCGCTGGATACTCAATGACCAAAAACCCGCTTCGCTTCGGTTACTTTGTAGTGGTGGCTCTTTTGACATCTGCTGTCGTGCTGGTCGGCTGTAAGAGACAGACTGAAACAGCCGGGTTTCAGCCTGAGATTCTCCCCCTTCCGCAGCAGTTGACTACTTACGAAGCAATGCCCATCCCTGCTGACAATCCGATGTCGCCCGAAAAGGTGGCGCTCGGTCGCCAGTTGTTTTTTGATGAACGACTGAGTGGCGACGGATCGCGCTCATGTTATTCCTGTCACGTCTGCGAAAAGGGATTAACTGATGGATTATCAAAATCCATCGGGGCCTTTAATAAACAGTTGCCGCGCAGCAGCCCCACGCTCTGGAATATCGGTTACCACAAGGAGTTTTACTGGGACGGTCGCAGTCCTTCGCTGGAGAAGCAGGCCATGGCGGCGTGGACAGGTGCAAACATGGGCGCTAAGGCGGACGAGATTGCCACCAAGCTGAATACGATCCAGGGTTACCGCTCGCAGTTTCAGAAAGTCTTCAGCAGCGATGCGACGCCGGACAATATCGTAAAAGCCATCGCCGCTTTTGAACGAACGATCATCAGCGGAGACACTGCGTGGGATCGCTACCGTGCCGGAGACCAGTCAGCTCTCAGCGAAAGTGCGGTGCGCGGTTGGAACGTCTTTCAGGCGATTAAGTGCACGAATTGCCACGATGGGGTGTTGCTCGCCGACCAGCAGTATCACAATGTTGGCATTGGCATGGACCAGAAAGAGCCGGATGTCGGCAGGTTCAAAGTCACTAACAAACCTGAAGATACAGGAGCATTCAAGACGCCCACGCTGCGCGACATCGCCCAGTCGGCCCCTTACTTCCACGACGGTAGCGCGAACTCGCTCGAAGCAGCGCTGGACATCATGCTGGTCGGCGGCAAGCCGAATCAATATCTGGACCGAAAGAACCTCGAGAAGCACAACGTCCTGCCAGACCAGCGCCAGGCGTTGCTGGATTTCCTCAACTCGTTGGACGTCGACTGCAAGCTGACGAAGCCGCCACTACCGGACAAATGAAATCTTAGCTGCGGATTTACGCGGATGAATGCGAATTCAGGAATAGAACAGACAAGCGAATTGAATGGTGTTGTTTCAGATCCGCGTTTTCCGCGTTAATCCGCGGCCGAATTCTCTTCTGCTTAGCGCAGGGTTTTTTTGACCAAAGCTACAAAATCGCTGATGTCTTGTTGCGTAGTGTCAAAGGAGGTCATAAATCTGACCTCGGATGTTTGTTCATTCCAAACGTAAAAGAAATATTGCTTCTGCAGAATAGCGACATACTTTTTGGGTAGGCACGCAAACACGCCATTTGATTCCACCTTCTGCGTAATGTTGATCAGCGGAATTCTTCCCAGTTCCTGCGCCAGAAGTTTGGCCATGCTATTAGCGTGGGCCGCATTCTTCCGCCACAGATCATTCGACAAGAGCGCTGAAAATTGCGCTGAGATAAAGCGCATTTTTGAAGGCAGGTGCGTGCCCTGTTTTCTGGTGTACTTGAAGTCCTTTGCCAGACTTTGGTCGAAGAAGATGACAGCTTCGCCGTACATCATCCCATTCTTGGCACCCCCGAAAGAGAGCA
Source organism: Pyrinomonadaceae bacterium (assembly GCA_046262135.1). GTDB lineage: Bacteria > Acidobacteriota > Blastocatellia > Pyrinomonadales > Pyrinomonadaceae > PSRF01. The sequence continues at coordinate 204 of JBHENH010000157.1, read as the reverse complement.
CATCGACACCCACGTCTCTCGTTATGGTGCTTAGGTTGGCCTTTAGACTCGCCGCCGCGTTTCCTATGCGTGCGCCATCCATGTGCAGCAGCATTCCGTTTTTGTGAGCGAAGTCCGTGAGTTTTTTCAGTTCCTGGGGCTGGTAGACAGTCCCCATCTCTGTAGACTGAGAAATTGAAATCACGCGCGGCTGAACGTGATGTT
>JBHENH010000156.1:0-6565 GCA_046262135.1 Pyrinomonadaceae bacterium | reverse complement strand
TCGCTGGATAGTTTACAGCACGGCTTCCGGCAAACGGACTGTGTGGAAGATGCCTGCCGGCGGCGGCGAGCCTGTCCAACTCACCGACAAAATCTCAAGAGTGCCAACCGTCTCTCCCGACGGCAAGCTGGTCGCTTACTTCTATCGTGACGAAAACGCCCCGTGGCGTCTCGCCGTCGCCCCGCTCGAAGGCGGCGAGCCGCTCAAGACGTTTGCCGTCCCGCGGACTTTCATACGCATGTCTCGCTGGACACCCGACGGACGCGCCGTCGCCTACATTGACACGCGCGGCGGCGTCTCGAACATCCTCGCCCAACCGCTCGACGGCGGAAAGCCGAAACAGTTGACCGATTTCAAAGTTGACCGCATCTTCCGGTTCGACTTCTCGCGCGATGGCAAACAACTAGCCCTTTCTCGCGGCACAATCATCAATGATGTTGTGTTGATTAAAGACTTCAAATGACAGACTACCGCTTTCAGCTGACACGCGACGCAGAGGTACGAAATCCGCTCACGTATCAGCGTTGGCATAGGGACAAGATTGTTGCTGGGATGAGGTTATCTGCCCTGACACTTTTGCGCCAAGTAACGTTTTGCCATACTTTTGAGGCGCAGCAGGAAAATCGAACCTTGATCACCGGGCTGAAGCCGGTGCTAATGAGATCGCTCCGCGTAACTGAATGAGGTTACGGAAGTGTTCGGCGTGAACTGTGTTGAGAGTTTGCGAGGCGATCCGTAAGGGATTATTGCAGCCTGGCTTCAGCCTTTGCATCAGAAAGCTCGGAGCGCCGGCGGAACATTCCAAATACGCGGGAGAGTAATCCGTGGAAGATGTAAATAATAATGATCGCCAGCAGAACGTAACGCGAGTAGAGGAAAATAAGCATGCCGATTCCCACGGCGAAAATTATTGTCCGCATGCTACGGCTCTTGGTTCCCACAGTTTTGAAACTAGAAAATCGGAGCGTACTAACCATCAGAAAACTCAAAACCCCTACCAGGGCCATCAACAATAAAGAATAGATTTCGGCACGCTCTGGTCCATACTTGACCAATGGCACGGGAGCGTAGTGGATGATCGCCGCAATCAAACCTCCGGCCACTGGAATCGGCAAACCAACAAAACTTTTCTTGTCCATCTTGATGGTGCCCTCGGCCAAAATGCGAGGTCGTGAAGACTGAACATTGAAGCGGGCCAGACGAAAGGCGCCGCACATCAAGTACATGAAAGAAAGAAACCAAGCCAACCGGTGCAGGTCGCTTCCCTCCTCCAGGCTAGCTCCATATCCCCAAACATAAGCGAGTACCGCGGGCGCCAGACCAAAAGTTACAACGTCAGCTATGGAATCGAGCTGGACGCCGATCTCAGTTGTTGTTTTCGTCATCCGCGCGATGCGGCCATCCAGCATGTCAAAGAGCACTGCCCATCCTATGGCCTTCGCCGCGTTGTCCAGATAAAACGCAGCTTGTGCGAGATCGGCATCTGCACCGTTGCCCACAAACTGAAATCCACGGACGGCGGCCATCACAGCATAGAACCCCATGCCTATGTTGGCGGCCGTGAATACCGAAGGGATTAGATATAGTCCCTTCCGCAAACCGCGTCGTTCAGGGTTGCTGGTTTCCCCGGTCATCGTATCCTCCCGATGATAGTGGTTCCACCCTTCACCCGCTGACCTTCCGTAATCAATAACTCGACGTTTGATGGCATTATGATATCTGTTCGCGAGCTAAACTTTATCAGACCAAATCGCTCGCCAAGGGCCACATGTTCGCCCACGCGCTTCCAGCAAACAATTCTTCGCGCCAGGACGCCGGCAATCTGCTTACATACGACCGTCATCCGTTCACCTTCGATCGTGAGCGCATTTTGCTCGTTCACCAGACTCGCTCTTTCGTTAGTAGCTATAAGGAATTTTCCGCGCGTGTATGACACATCCGTAATCCGGCCTGCTATAGGAGCGCGATTTATATGAACGTCGAGCGGCGATAAAAAAATGCTAACCAGTGTTGATGAACTATCGCTGGCGTCGTCGATTGCTTTCACTCTCGTCACCCTACCATCGGCTGGAGCAACTACAATGTCAGCTTCGGTTGGAGGTTGCCTTTTGGGATTCCGAAAAAAGAATGCCATGAAGGCAGATAGCAAGCCAAAAAGCAGGGCCGCCGGCCACAAGCCCAGGAGAAAGCAGATCATCATGAGCGCGGCCGGAAGCAGGACGTAAACTATTCCATCGCTGACGATACAAACTCCTTATTAATTTCAATGCGCACTATTGAGTGCGGCTTTGTTCGCTGCCACCATACGGCAGAATGTCCGCATATTAACAGTGGCGAAGGATGACAGACCTGGTATAGCTACTGCTGTTATAAGGCTAAGACTGCAAGAAAGGGGACGCGTAAAAATTCTCACGTCCCCCAACATCTAATTGATCCGGAGAAACATTCTCCGCTTTAATTTAATGGCCTACGCTTTGAGTCTTCTGGTGCTGCATCATTATGGAATACATCTGATCTTTAAGAGCCAACTTCTTTTTCTTGAGAGTAACCTCTTCCAGTTGTTCCTCGTCGCTCGGATAAGCCAGGGCTGAAAGCTCACTTAATCGTTGTTCGTATCGAGTATGTTCCCGAGCTAACTCCCGGAACTCGGGGTCTCGATTTATCAGCTCTTCCTTTAGCGAATCCGTGGTTGTAATGTCCATTTTCGTGCATGTCTCCTTTCAGACGGTGGGACTGGCAAGATTGGTTTGAGGAGGCGATCGGAAAAACCTCCAGGGAATGTTCGGACACGGAAAAATGGTAGCCCAATTATGCAGATGGATCAAGGTTTCTCCCGAGTTGAGTACTCATAACCAGAGCGTCCTCCGGCGGTTCTGAGTAGTACCTTTCGCGTATGGAGGTCACTGTAAAGCCACACTTTTCATAAAGTGCAAGGGCTGCACTGTTTCCAGCCCTCAACTCCAGAAAAGCGCAGGGTACCCCCAAACTTCTGCCCTCTTCCAGGATTCGGGTCAGTAAATCCAGCCCAATTCCCCTGCGTCGATAATTTTCGCGCACCGCCACGTTGTTGATGTGAAGTTCATCCGCGCCCCTGCGCGCCACAATATATCCCGCCAGCGCGTGGGCACCCCGTCGTCTAGCTGCGTTAACAACGCGTGCGACAAGCATCAGATTACTGTTGTTCCCCTGGAGCTCTGCATAGTACGCAGCCCAGCCCCAGCGACTCAGTCCGGACTCTTGTTCTATTTCCACCACTTCCAGAAGATCGTGCTCCGTCATTCGTGTGATGGAAATGTCGTTGCCCGCCCCGGTGATGGCACGTTCTGTTATCGACATTGTTCCTTCAGCTCCGCGTCGGATGGTCGCACATAAATCGCATGCAAATCCCGCGGCGATTGTACATCGCCCTTTTGAAAGGATCGCACAGCCAGGGCAGCCACGTTTCGGGCGAGGTGTCGTTGTGACGGCGCCAGGTACCAGCCTGTTCGTTTTAAGACCGGATCAACTATTGCGCCATCCTCGTTAAAAGCAATTCCGTGACTCTCCGCATATTTCTGTAGAAACTCGCGTTGCACATACGCGCCTGTCCCCGCCAAATGTAGTCGCTTATGGCCTCCGTATTTCTCTAGCAGTCGCTGGGGTAAAAGGTGCGCGGCCTCATCGAGAGCCACTACCTCATCAGCCACGGAGACAGAAAACATTTGAGCGAAAACTTCTCCGCGCCCCGCGGGTAGTAGTGCCACTGTGCGACTCGATGGACCTGCCGCATGCGCCACCGCGTGGAGCGTCGGTATACCAAGGCAAGGTCGATTAAGGGTGGCAGACAAAGCCTTCAGGGTGGCAATGCCAATCCGCAACCCGGTAAAACTACCGGGACCCGAAGCGCACGCGAAAAGTTCAATCTCTGGAAGAGAGATACTCGCCGTCTTCAGGCTTTCATTAATATCGCTAAGCAGGCTATTAGAGTGCGACACGTCCGCGTGGCCGGCTCTGCTTGCCAGTTCGCGATTCCCGCGTCCCAGAAAAACGCTGCCCCCCAGCGTAGCGGTCTCCAGACTTAGAATAAGTGGGTTGTCGTTCATAACCTGTGAGCAAAATCCTGCTGCTGGACTCAGGCCCGGCCACTGACGGCTGGTTGCTCTCTGTCGCTAGCCACCTTTCTAAAATATGCGATGGTCCTTTCCAACCCTTCCCTCAAAGGGATCGTTGGATTCCAGCCGAGCAACTGCTGGGCTCGTGAGATGTCGGGTTTCCGTTGCTTCGGGTCGTCCTGCGGTAAGGGCAGGTATCTAATCTCGGATCTGGAGCCGCAAATCTTTGAAACTTCCTCAGCCAACTGTTTGATTGTAAACTCGCCCGGATTTCCCAGATTAACCGGATCGTGCACTCCGTCGATGTTCATCAACCGAATCAACGCCTCGACGAGATCATCGACATAACAAAATGAGCGCGTCTGATTACCGGCTCCGTATAAGGTCATTGGCTCGCCACGCAATGCCTGCACGATGAAATTCGAGACGACGCGCCCGTCATCTTCTACCATTCTGGGACCGTAGGTGTTAAAGATCCGCGCGATCCGTGTGTCGACATGATTCTGACGGTGATAATCCATCATCAACGTCTCGGCAATTCTTTTTCCCTCGTCATAGCACGAACGCAAGCCAATCGGATTTACGTTGCCCCAATACTCTTCGGGCTGCGGATGGACCAGAGGATCGCCATAAACTTCCGAGGTGGATGCCTGCAGTATTCGCGCCCGGACACGTTTCGCCAGGCCGAGCATGTTTATCATCCCCATCACACTCGTCTTAACGGTCTTCACAGGGTTGTACTGGTAATGAATTGGAGAGGCGGGGCACGCCAGGTTGTATATCTGGTCTACCTCGAGAAGTATGGGCTCAATTACGTCGTGGCGTATCAGCTCGAATCGATCGTTGTCGAGCAATTTTAGGATGTTCACGCGTCGGCCCGTGAAAAAATTGTCGAGACATAAAACATCATGCGCGTCACTCAGTAAGCGTTCACACAAATGTGAGCCAATAAAACCGGCGCCGCCGGTTACAAGTATGCGCATGCTATCTCCAGTAAAAGGACAAGCGATTGAATGTTAGGTTAGTTTGCTGTTTGTAGCGCAGAAATTATCGACCATTTCACACAAAAGGTGTCCGATGGTGATATGGGCCTCCTGGACCCTTGCGGTTCGGTCCGATGGAACCACGATAGACAAGTCGCAATAAGAGGCCAGGGGTTCTCCAGAGCCGCCGGCTAATCCAATAATCTTACAACCAATTACGCGCGCCTGCTCAGCAGCCCTAATTATATTCGCAGATTTGCCGCTGGTGCTGATGGCAATTAGAAGATCACCTGGGTTCGCCAGCGCCCTCACCTGCCGTGCAAAAACCTCCTCGTAACCAAAGTCGTTGCTAAGCGCCGTCAAAGCTGACGTATCGGTAGTGAGAGCGATCGCCGGAAAAGCTCGCCTTTGCTGCTCGTAACGACCGACCAGTTCCGCGGCAATGTGCTGCGCGTCAGCAGCACTTCCCCCGTTTCCGCACAGCAAGATCTTGCGCCCCGTTCCCAGCGTCTCACACATCAGACTGCCGGCCCGCTCAATCTCGCCCAGCTTCGAGTCAAGCAAGGATTGAATCGCGGCCAGATGTTCTTCGAGAGAACGAGTCAGGAGGGTCGGCGTTGAGTTCGTTCTTTCCCGGGGTTGATCTTCGACCATGAAGTTCGCATTCAGTCCGGAGGACCTGAGAATTGGAATTGAATCAATACGATTGGAAATTAACATAGTTTGTTGCGCTAACGAAACATTGCTCAGCCTGGAACCGCGAGCGCCGCAGTCCGCTAGATGGGCCATGGATCTCATTACAGAAACCTGGAACCTTATGTCGCGTTGCGGGCAAGCGCGCCCGCGCTCCCAGCTCTTACTGGTTTTTTTGCGCGGCAGATGGCGTCCTTACTTTCTACACTGCCTTGCACTACTCTCATTTTCCGATGTAGGCTTCGCTTCGCTTTTCAAACTGTAACACCATAACAAAGTCATCCAGGGGGCCGCATCGGGACACTCGGATCCGTCGCCAGCTCGCCAGTTACAACAGCTTCATGGAATCCACACCAACTCCAATGCTGCGCCAATATCAGGAGTTGAAGCAGCAACATCCGGGGACTCTTCTATTCTTTCGTCTTGGTGATTTCTACGAACTCTTTTTTGATGACGCTGTCGTCGGCGCCCGCGAGCTGCAAATAACCGGGTTGCTATCTGTGAGCAAACTGAAGATGCGTCCAAGACCAAGAAACTTGTTCGACGTGAAGTTGTCAGGATTGTAACGCCTGGCACTCCACTCGACCCGCAATTGTTGGACGCACGTGAAGCAGTCTTTCTGGCCGCAATTTGCAGTTCAGGGGAAACCGTCGGTGCAGCGTTTCTCGATATATCCACGGGAGAGTTCCGCGCGACTCAGGAGAGTGGGCCAGCCGCATGGGAAAAGATTCGCGCCGATCTCGAATCCTATTCGCCGCGCGAATTGCTGTTTCCTGTTTCGCTTGGACCATTAATAAC
>JBHENH010000155.1:6380-6699 GCA_046262135.1 Pyrinomonadaceae bacterium | reverse complement strand
GACTATCGCTACATGAGTGGTGATGAACAGAATTTCCTGATGACGGAACTGGCGCGTTTGAAGGATGCGGGCCGGATTGAGGTGATTCGCGAGCGCAGCGCCAACTTCCACGTCTTCGCGTTCATCGACGGTAAGCGACTCGCCGACGACCTCATCACCGCGGCAGTGGCATCAATGGAGGAAGGCAGCGCGACGGTCCAGGACGCGCATCATGCAACCAAGGAATCTGCGAAGCCAGCTACCAAATCGCGAACCGTGGGAAAGAAAAAGGCAACTTCCAAAGCCAAAGCAAATTCCAAAGCCAAGCCGAATTCGAAAT
>JBHENH010000155.1:364-6297 GCA_046262135.1 Pyrinomonadaceae bacterium | reverse complement strand
GTGGATTGATCTGCTTTACGGCTTTGCCTCTTTCTTTGCGGTAAGCCTCCGGCTTCCCGACCAAGTGTTATTTGGTCCGAGGCTCCGCCTCAACCAATGGACTATTGCACATCGAAAGCAATGCGGAGGCACAGCCTCGGAGAAAAAAGCGCCTTCCGGAAGGCCGAAGGCTTACCGCAAGGAAAGCGGCAGAGCCGCGAACGCTAGAGGCTCGTTCAAGGCTGAGATGGTACCGCAGAATATCAATCGTCACAGCTAACAGTGTAAGTAGTCGAAATTTCGGACTCAAAAATCCCCGGATAACCCAATCGGTTACCCGCCGTTCTGCGTAGGAAGGTAAACACGGTGTCGTCTTTATCCGCGAATACGAAAGCGTCGCTATGGTGGGTGCGCTGGGTACCTGCGGCGCTGCTCATCGCCGCGCTCATCGTTCTTACAATTTTAATCGGCGGCACGGTGCTTGTTCCGCTGCTATTAAGTTTTGCACTTGCCTTCATGCTGGAACCGATTGTCGATTGGTTCGAGCGGCGTGGACGTTCCCGCCAGGTCGCCGTGCTACTCACCCTACTGGCCACGTTGCTTACCATCGTCCTGGTGTTCGGGCTTTTGTTGCCCAGCATCTATCACCAGTTCGGCGAGTCAGTTGAAAAACTGCCGCTCGCGTTGCGCGCGACGGGTGCGCGCGTGCAGTCGCTGCTCGACTACGCACAGGCACGACTGAGCCCGCAACTCTACGCACGTCTGCAGGGGGCGATCACCAATTTTCAAAACGATCCGTCGGTTGTTACGTCGCGCATCGGCGCGTGGCTGGGTACCGGTTTGTTCGGGCTGGTTAGCCTCGGGACGGCGGCGCTGGGACTTTTGATCGTGCCGTTCTTCGTTTATTACCTGCTACTCGACATGGACAATTTGCGGCGCATCCTCGAAAAACACATCCCCACACGGCATCGCGGTACGGGCGTGCGACTCCTGGACGAAGTTGCTGAGGTGGTGCGCGGCTACGTGCGTGGACGTTTTCTCATCGCGCTGATTATGGCGGTAATTTACGCGGTGGGATTACTAATTTTAGGCGTGCCGCTGTGGGCCGCGATTGGTTTGATCGCAGGAATTATCGGAATCATTCCTTACATCGGCGTGGCAACCGGCTTCCTGCTCGCCGTCGCGTTTGCCGCGCTGGACGGCGCAGGAATCGGAAGGCTCGCGGCAATTCTTGGAATCTTCGTGCTTGCTCAAATTGTGGAAGACTACGTGCTGACGCCGCGCATCATCGGCAACAAACTGGACGTGCATCCGATGCTGGTCTTCATTGCGCTCATTATCGGTGGCGACCTGTTCGGGTTACTCGGGCTTGTGCTTGCGATTCCGGTGTTGGGCGTGTTGAAAGTTTTGCTGCGCTTCCTTGATGAGCTTTATCTGCGTTCCCATTTCTACACCGCGCCGGAGCCATAGAGAGTCATCGGCAGATTACGCAGATTACGCAGATTCAAAAGCATAAAGACACACAGTCAAAAGCATTAGACAAGCAGATGATCCAATAACCAGACGGAACCGAGGAGGCTCTAATTTGTAGGCAAGCTTTCATATGCCTGCAACGTCTTATTGAATGTCTATGATGTCTTATTGAATCTGCGTAATCTGCGTAATCTGCGGATGACTGCCGGCTTCTGCGTGCGAGAAAGCATGATGTTGACGACACAGGGTTGGAGAATTACCGGGTGGCGATGGAAGACCTTCGGTAAACACTTGTGGTCCAAAGTCCACACCGACGACGTGATCAACCGTGCGGCGATTCTTTCCTTCTACTTCCTGCTCGCGCTCTTTCCGCTACTGCTTTTCCTGACGGCTCTGCTGGGTTACTTCGCCAGCGCCGGAACGGAGCTGAGCCACAATCTGCTCGCTTATCTGAAAGCGATTGTGCCAATCTCCGCTTTCGACCTCATCAACACAACTGTTCAGGAGATCAGCCAGGAAACCAGCGGCGGCAAACTGTGGTTTGGTCTGCTGACTTCACTGTGGTTCGCTTCCTCGGGCATGGGAGCGATCATTGAGGCTTTGAACGTCGCCTACGACGTGAAAGAGACGCGCCCGTGGTGGAGAAGAACTCTGCTCGCCATCCTCCTGACAATTGCGCTTGCCGTGCTGATTATCACCGCGCTGGCGTTGATGTTCTACGGCAACCGCATTGGCGAAGGAATCGCGAACCACTACGGTTTGGGCGCGGCGTTTACCGCCGCCTGGACGGTGCTGCAATGGCCAGTCGTACTCGCCTTCGTCTTTTTTGCCTTTGAGTTGATCTACTACTTTGCGCCTGACCTGCATGAACAACAATTACGCTGGCTCGCTCCGGGTGCAGTGATCGGCGTCTTACTGTGGTTGCTCGTTTCCTACCTGTTCGGCTCATATCTGAACATCCATAACACCTACAGCGTGGTCTATGGCTCACTGGGAGCGGTCATCATTCTAATGCTGTGGTTTTACTTGACTGGCGTGACGATTCTCATTGGCGGCGAGATCAATGCCATCATCGAGCAAACGGCTGCTCGCGCGGGAGACCCTGAGGCGAAAGCACCCGGTGAAAAGTCTCCAGACGAAACCGCGACCGTACGCGCGGCAGGAGCCTAATACAAGTCCAACGTCCCACGTAAACGTCCAACGTCCAACGTTAAACGTAGGGACGTGATGTTTATAGAACCCGAGCTTCAAAATAGTTCCCCGCTCCAGAGGAGCGGAACATGCTTCCCCTTTACCCCTCTTCCCTGTTCTTCCCCCTTCCCCTTTCCCCCTATTCCCCCTTCTTAAGACCGAACGTTTCGGGCAGTACCTCGACCATCAGAAGGGCGCCGTCGCAGCGGGTCGAACTCCAATGTCTAAGATCCAAAGTCAAAGGCCCTGGTCCAAGGTTGACGCGGAATGAAGCTCAAGAAGTTCAGAGTTCCTGGCGGTCCGCCCTGATGCCTTAAAAGGTGTTTGTGAAATCCCAACTCGAAGATATATAATCCTCCTCCTGCACCCAGGTAACTAGCTCTTAACACTCTATAAGCATCAAATCTAAGGAGGATTCTCTAATGCGTCGTATACCCTCGTTCATAGCGCTTCTGTTTGCAACCATTGCTATTACTCTGTTGCTTACGCCCCCTCGCGTAAGGGCTATCACGTATGGCTTCGTCGATTCGAACAACACCTATAGCAACGTCGGCGCTTTCATCGTGAAGTCACCTTCAGGTGAGATCTTTCCCATCTGTTCGGGAACACTAATAACTCCAAATGTATTTCTGACTGCGAGCCACTGCACACAATATTTCACCAATACTCTTGCTCCGTTGGGCTACACCGCTTACGTGAGCTTTGACAAGTCAATACCTTTTGGCAACTTGACGAGCAACAAGACCAAACTTCTTGCAGTCCAGTACGTCGTTACCAACCCTAACTACAATCAAAGCCAGAGCGATTCCGGCGACATTGGTGTACTGATACTCCAATCCAACGTTAAGGGCATTACGCCGGCGACCCTACCGACCTGTGGTCTGTTAGACCAGCTGGCTGCGCAAGACCTATTAAAAAATTCGGTTTTCACTAACGCCGGATATGGCTTGCAGAATCGTGTAGTCGGTGGCGGGATGCCATACTATCAAGATATGAATCCCATCCCCAGGATGTATTCCTTCTCTAGTTTCAATTCTCTCAATGGAGGCTATATTCGTTTATCGCAGAATCCATCGACCGGAGATGGTGGAACCTGCTTCGGGGATTCCGGCGGCCCAAATTTCTTGACTGTCAACGGTCAACAGATCCTGGCAGCAATCACAATCACAGGGGATTCTGTTTGCCGCTCCACAAATGTTGATTACCGTCTAGATACGCCGTCGGCTCAGGCATTCTTCGCCTATGTGAACGCTGTGTACGGAACTACGATTCCCGTTTCCTGTTAATACCCGAAGAAGTGCGGAGTAAAAGCTTCAACTCCGGCTCAGTTTAGCTTCAGATCAAGAAGTTCAGAGTCCGACTCAAGAAGTTCAGAGTTCAACGTTTAGGTTGTGTCTTACCGTGAGGGGTGAACGCTTGAATTCTGAACTACTCCTTAGTCGGCGGGGCGGGCTGGTTCGGCGAATCCACGAAACTATTTCGCCAATTCGGTGTCTAACAGCAGGTGATAACCAACTGTTTCGGAACGCCATGGGGAGACCTTGAAGGATTTTTTCTCAGGGTGTTGCTGCCTATGCTCGAAATGGTCCTGCCGGCAGCGCACGTACTAACCCACGCTTTCATGTTTAGACAGGGGAAACGCGCCCGAGAATTGGAATCGCTGTCGATTCGTCCCACGAACTGAAGTCTGCCTTCTACCTACTGCTCCTGCCGCCTGCTCCCCCCGTGCCTCCATGAATAACTAGGAGACTTGGACCTTTGCCCGCGCATTCCACGGCGATGCCTCTTCCATCCTTTGATCTAACGAATGAAACCTGAGATGGAGTCTCGGCAGTCTGCGCGAACGAGACCGTCGCTGACATAAGCACGCACAAGAGAATAAAGGCTATTCGCATGATCATAATTCAATATTACCAAAGTCGGTGTTGTTAGAAACGCTTCATGGCTTAGTAGTAAGTAATTGTCCGGTAATAAACATGTTGGGGCTCGTAACTAGAGCGACCGTCCGTCGTTTCCAGTTTCGAAGTAGTGCGTTTCGTCCAGTTACCATGCGAGTCAAACTCGTAAGCATAGGAGTGTTTGCTTCTGATCGATCCGTCTCGCGCCTCAAAGATGGTCTCCTCTAATTCATTACCCTTATCGTCGAGCACTGAAAGATAGCGCTGGTTGAGCGATCCATCCGCTGAGTAAACCAATTCCTCTCTCTGATTACCCGAGTAGTTATAGACGTAGCGCAGCCAGAGTTTGCCGTCATTTCCAATCCACGTCTTTTCCGTGAGTCGCTTCTTATCATCGTACTTAAAGGTGAACTTGTAAGAATAGCGCGGGTCGTACTTGCTCGTTGCCCCGCCTGCCGGTGGCCCAGCGAGTCATGGCTCGACCAAAGAGCCATCCGGCAGCTTACACAGTTTCCGCAGATTCAAAAGCGTTAAGCGAACAGCGACTTCGTAAACACTCAGAGTCGAAAACCCTTTCACTTATCTGAATGTCTTATCGAGCTTGTCTGTAATGTCTTATTGAATCTGCGTAATCTGCGGACGCTCTCTGTTCCTGCTGTCGCGGGCCTCTCAAGGGTCTGGGTGTTTCGTTGAGTGTTTTTGGAAGGCTGTTTCTGTGAGTCCCGCGATCGACTCCTTACTTTTGTGACTGATGTACCAGTTACCACAACGTCACTTGGGTGCCGTATTTGAGAGACAGACTCGGCAAGAGTGAAGCGATGCTGTTGGCGGAGACGTTGCCGAGTTCCTTTGGTTCCATTTTGTAGAGTTCGCCGCCGTAGACTCGACCTTCACCGGTGAGGGCTTCGGGCTTAATTGCTTTGAGCGCATGCCATATAGATTGGATTAGATCGGGCTTGGCTTTGAGCAGATCGGCCAGCGCTTCCTTTGGGTAAAGCAGCAAATAAACATTCGCGGCGATCGCTTTTGAGTGATTGAGAATAAACCGAAATGTCTCGCCGTTTTCCTTGCTCTTGCGGTTAATGTAGGTGCACAGGAACAATGGCGGTTGACGCTCTTCCTGCGAGTACCAGGGAGAGCGGTGCGCCGAGAGGTACTTCTCGTGAATGCCCTGCTGTTTGCCTCTTTCCAGATAGCTCCAGAGCGAAGGGTACTTCGCTTTGACTTCCGATTCCGGCAGTTTGCAAGACAGCAAATATTGCTTTCGCTCCAGCACCGGATCGCCGTGCTGATCAGCCACCACTTCATTCGAAGGTAAATATCTTGCACTTGGCAAAATCGGAATTAAGAATTTCTTCGGTAGTTGCAGTTCTGCAACTCTCTCCGGCGTTA
>JBHENH010000155.1:0-354 GCA_046262135.1 Pyrinomonadaceae bacterium | reverse complement strand
TTGATTTCTTGCTGAAGCGGCGTGACCTTATGTGAGTTCTGCGGGAACCTGGTCCACTTCGAGGTTTCATGAAGAATACGCTTCGGCACTCGCATCGACATCTTCGGCTTTGTCAGCGTTCCACCATAGGTGAACTCGACAGAATGATCAGCGTGAGGCGTTGACTTCTTGAACCACACAACTGCGGACGATACGAGTGCATCGTCAAACTGAACATCGGAGGGATCAAAGCGGTGAATGGAAAGAAGCGTCACTTTATTGAGCAGGTATTCTTTGATCGCGCGTCCGTAGTTAACATCCATGAACTCGCTGGGAATCAGCCAGGCTGCCAACCCATCTTCAGCCATCCAAGAA
>JBHENH010000154.1:0-6739 GCA_046262135.1 Pyrinomonadaceae bacterium | reverse complement strand
GTTCGGGATGTGCGGAAAGGCTCTGCCTTTCCGCACATCCCGAACAATGTTGAGGCTGCGCCTCCAATCCAGATAAAAGAGGCGCAGCCTCTGTAAAATTAAGCTTTCCGGAAAGGCGGAGCCTTTCCGCACATCAGGCGGCATAGCCGAAGAAACTTCTTACTAGTTTTTAGTTTTCTCTGAAGCTTCGTTTGGTTTAGTTCTCCCCGGTGGATGGATTCGTGATCATAAGGAGATTCAGCAAATGAAAACGCAAAGTATGAGGACTTCGATAGTTATCGCAGCAGTCATTTTGCTTCTGTCCACTCTAGCAAGCGCGCAAACGGCGGCTAACTGGCCGCAGTGGCGCGGACCAAATCGCGATGGCATATCCAAAGAGACAGGCCTGTTGAAACAGTGGCCCGCTGCTGGCCCATCCCTCGTTTGGAAGGCCCTGGGCGCCGGCCGCGGTTATTCTTCCATGGCAGTTGCCAATGGCCGCTTGTTTACCATGGGCCTCCGCGCCGACGTTGAATACGTCATCGCTTTCGACGTCGCTACCGGGAAGGAAGTTTGGGCCACACCCCACGGAACCGCCTATCGTGATAGTCGTGGCGACGGCCCGCGCGGCACGCCCACGGTCGACGGCAACAACGTTTACGCGCTTGGGGGCAACGGCGATCTTTCATGCCTGGATGCGAAAACCGGCCGCATCATTTGGAAGATGAACGTTTTGACGAAGTTTGGCGGTGAAAATATCAGTTGGGGCATCAGTGAATCGCCCCTCATCATTGACGACAAGTTGCTGATTAATGCGGGCGGTCCGGGCGCTTCGATAGTGGCGCTGAATAAGAAGGATGGCTCATCGATCTGGAAGAGTCAGAGTGATAAGGCCGGCTACTCCTCAGGGATGCCGGTTCAAGTCGGTAACACTCCCCAGGTAGTTTTCTTCACGCACACGCGTGCTGTCGGACTGGATCTCAAAGACGGAAAGCTTTTGTGGGAATATTCGCGGCCCGCTAACGACGTGGCCAACGTCGCCACGCCGGTGGTACGCGGTAATCGCGTTTTCATCTCTTCGGATTATGGAACCGGCGCCGGGTTGGTTGAGATTAAAGCGGACGGCAAAGCGCAGGAAGTCTATTTTACGAAGGACATGCGCAACCACCACAGCAGTTCGATTCTCATCGGGGATTATCTATATGGTTTCTCCAGCGGGATCCTGACGGCCATGCGGTTTGATACCGGCGAAGTTGCGTGGCGTGATCGCAGTGTTGGAAAAGGCTCCCTGGTCTATGCCGATGGAAATCTTTACGCGCTCAGTGAAAACGGCGTGGTTGGTCTGGTTGAGACTACGCCAGTTGCGTATCGCGAAAAAGGTCGTTTCCGGATACAGCAGGAATCGCTGCCGACCTGGACCCATCCAATCATCGCGGGCGGCCGGCTCTATCTGCGCGATCAAGACACGATCTACGCTTACGACGTAAAAGAAAAGAAATGAGTGTTTAGTATAGCTTTAGGGTTCGGTAGAGCCGGATCCAGGATCGAATTCAACTTCAGCAAATGTGCGGGTTAGGAAGGGGTCAAGCGAAGCGGGCCCCCGCTAAAGCGCAAGCGCATCAATTCCCCTTATCATAAGGTCGGTAGACGCTCTAACAATTGGGTTTGTTTTTACGGCCAGCAACGACGCTGGAGCGGGGGCGCCGCTTCGCTTGCCCCCTTCCCAACTTGCAAATTTCCATCACTTGAATGCTCCCTTCCAAACCTGCAAATTTCCATCACTTGAATGCCCCCTTTCCCAACTGCGAATTGCCCCTGATTGAGCGGAAACGCAAACAAGCTTACTTATTTCTACTTCTTTCCAATGCAAAAAAGACTAGTTGCGGTTCGTATGAAGATCTGACCATCAGATATGGCTGGCGAGCTGAGGCAGTAGTCGTTGAGTGGGTTCTCCGAAAGCACTTCAAACTTTGGACCAGCCTTGACCACCGTCGTCAGGCCATCCTCGTTCGTAATATAAATTTTGCCGTCGGCTAACACGGGAGATGCACTATACGTTCCCGGCTTAATGCGCTGCTGTGAATATATTTCCGCTCCGGTCTTTGCATCGAGGCACCACATGATGCCTCGATCGTTAACTATATAAAAATACTTTCCATCGGTGACTGGGGTGGGCACATCCGGCCCGTTCAGTGTCGACCAGACGACATGCGACGTAGTGACATCACCACGCCCGCCGGCCTTTAACGCCAGCAATGGACGAACTCGTGTCGGAGCATAAACCATTTCGTTAGAGATTACCGGCGAAGCAACGATGCGATAGGAAGGATCATTATCGGGATTCAGTCCGTTGGCGCGCCACAGTTCTTTGCCGGTTGCCAGGTCGTGACCGGTAACGCAATCGGCGCCGGTGATAACGAGTTCAGTGGTTTTGCCGTAGCGCAACAGTGCGGGCGTCGTGTAGGAGTCGGGGGATTCCCGGATGGCGTTAGTATGGCGCTCCACTTTCCAAACGGTCTTGCCGGTCTTGCTGTCGACACGCATCACATAAGACGGGTCGTCGGTCTTCATACCGTGCAACACCTGGATATAAAGCGCGTTTTTCCATAACAAAGGCGACGAGGCATAGCCCCAGTTCAGACCAAACTCACCGTAGTCGCTTTGAATGTCGCGCGACCATAGTTCGTTGCCGTTGAAGTCGAAGCCTTTGAGAATGCCTGTGCCTGTCATCACGTAAACGTTATTGCCGTCTGTAACTGGGGAAGGTGACGACATATTCTGCTTCCGCATCTTGACATTGCCGCTGCCCAGCAGTTTCTTCCAGATGACCACGCCTTTCGTTTTATTCACAGACCAGAGATAGAGATCATGCCCCTCCGCAACGTTCAGAAAAATGCGATCGCGCCATATGATTGGCGTTGAACCGCTCCAACCTGGCATTTGCAATTTCCACGAGATGTTTTCCTCAGCGGTCCATCGCAACGGGAGATTGGTTTCTGGACTGGTGCCATTCAAAGCGGGTCCGCGCCACTGCGGCCAGTTTCCCGCGTGAGCAACTGCAACAGAGAGTACTGCCAGGAAGACCGCTGCGGGAATTTGCTTGCGCATGTTTTTCCTTCCAGATTGGGGCGCAGCCCCAAATCTGTATCCAGAACTTCCCGGAAAGGCGCAGCCTTTCCACACATCAAGCGGCGAAGCCGCGGGCATTCAGCCAGGCTCCGTTAGGAGCCAAATGTTTATAGAACTGGACCCAAAAAAAGAACCCAGCTCCGATAGGAGCGAAACAGGAGTATCGACACATTACGCTCCTAAAGGAGCTTTCTGAAGTTCTGTGAGAATCGATTGCTATAAACATTAGGCCCCGCCGGGGCCGGGACATCCTGCGATTAGCCGCGAATCTCGTAGTGCATTCCGATAAATGAGCCCAACCTTTCGCGGAAGGCTCGGCCTTTCCGCACATCGGGCGGCATAGCCGAAAACTTCACGCGCGATCAGAAATTTTCTATTCCGCTCTTAACGCCGGCAACAGTGGGGAACGCAACGCAGCCCACGTCGCTACAAGCGAAGCTATAAGTCCGGATATCAATACCGCCAGCAACAGCAACCCTAACGAGATGCCTGGCAATTGTGCGTGGCGCGAGAAGAATACCGGCGCGATTGCCAGTAGCGCGCAAAGTATGCCCGTAATTAATCCACAGAACAGCAACATCGCATTTTCAGCTACAACCATCAACGTGAAATGCCGGGAGTTGTAACCCACCGCGCGCAGTAGCGCCAGTTCACGACGCCGCTCCAGCACATTACGTAACAACACGGCCGCCATTCCCAATGTACCGAGAAGCAATCCCAATCCACCGAGCATTTGAAAGGTGGAAAGATACGTGTTCTCGACCCGATGAAAACTTGCAAGACGCTCCGCAGTTGATACTACATCAAACCCGAAATCCGAGAGGCGATCTTCTAAAACGCCGGCAATCGCGTCCGCCTGCTCCGGCTGAGTAGTCTCGATCAGAAAAAAGCGGTAGCCGTCCTGCTCAGGAAAAAGACGTAAAAAATTCTCTTGCCCCATGATTAGTTCGCTCTGAAAAATACTATCCGCAAGCGACCCAACTAAACGCAGCCGCACTGGACCACCATCGCGGTTGACCACAAAATCGTCACCCAGCTTTAGATGGAGCACATAAGTGGTTGAATTTGCATCGGCAATAACAGGAACAGCCCCATCGGCGAATTCTCGATTCAGAAGCAGCCAGGGGTTTTCTTTTTCTTCGGGCCGGCCCGCAAGCGAATTCTGAAAGATGAAACGGTTGCTGCGCACGAATTCATCCGTCGGCGCAATGATCTTTGGATTGGTCGGCTGGTAAAGGTTCAAACAACTGGCGTCGTCTCCGGGCCGCACGCGAAATGGTGAAAATTTCACACCCGGCAATTGGCTTGAACTGTCTACAGGCGAAAGATTCAAAGCCTCGCGACCCGCACTGGAGTTCGGGTCGTGCACGATGGGCAGCAACGACTCGGCGAGCAATGGAAAGCCTCCATTGCCTGATTTCCGTTCCAGTTGAATCGCTCCATCTCGATGCCTAAACGAATCAACAGAGACGATGATGAACGCCGCCGAGGCAATCAGAGCGATGCATAAGACGCTCCGTCCCGGACGATAGGTGGCATTCCTGAATCCCAGCCGCGACACAGCGGGCCAACCGGTTCCATCGATCGGCTTTCCCTCACGACGTAGCCACCAGGACTCATAGCAAATAAACGCTACCAACAACAGCACACCACTACCAAAAAAACCTGCGACCTGCCCGACAATCCTGGCAAAGGAGGCGAAGAGGAGAAGTAGCGCTATCAGCGTGAGGAGAATGGCGACTACTACGCGGAGATGCGAAGAAAGGGAGATGCGGCGACGAGCTAACGCAGTGATATTTGTCATGTCCGGCATGCCACTCTCCGGCTCCGCGCGTCTCCCGGTCCCCGCGTCTCCCTGTCCCACGACCCCGGCGAGCAACGTGCGCGTCGATTGCTTGCCGACTTGCCTTAACGTCCAGACGACACAAATCAGCGCCGCCACTACTCCAGCTATTGCGCCTGCAATTAATGAGACTGGTGCAACATGCAAACTCAGCATGGTCGTTCCCACAGCATCCACCCACCAGGTGCGTAGCCCAAACATCATCAACTGTCCATATGCGAGCGCGCCCGCCAAACCGATGACACTGCCGATGGTTGCCAGCATCATTCCTTCTACCAGAAACAACCAACGGATTTTCGAGGCGGGAAATCCGATCGCCTGCAACAGACCAATCTCTCGCAGCCGCTGTTCAATACCGAGTTTGAAGAAGAGTGCGGTAAGCAGAAGCGCCGAGATCACCAGGAAAAAACTGAAATAAAGAAAATATTCTCCGAAATCTGTCGCCCCGCGGGCAGCTGCCAACCCTTGAGCTCGTGCGGGAATAACGGCGAGTCCCATGATCGTCGGATCCAGTGCAGGTCTAAGTTTCTGACTATAAGTCTCGAGTGTCTGGGCGAGCGAGACGCCAGGCGCCGGAAAGATTCGCAAGGAGGTCAGTTTTCCGAAACGCGACTGCCAGAGTTCCTGTCCTTTCACGAGTGGAATGAAAGCCTTGGGAGTCGTACGATATTGGTCCCAATAGTCCTCATCCTGTTTCCGTATACGCTTTAGATCAACAGGAAACGGAGGATCCCAGTCCGACAGATCCTCAGACCCGGTGATGCCGGAATATTCCGGAACCAAATATCTATCGGCGGCTAGTCCCGCAATGGGAACAACGGCTATGAGTTGAAACTGCTCAGTTTTAGTTTCGAGCCGACCATCCTCATGCCAGAGGTAATAATCGAGCGAAACCGTGTCGCCCATGTTCACGCCAAGATCACGAGCCGCCCATTCATTGAGGATGATCGGCGCCAAGGACCGTGAACCATCCCTGCGCGAGGATTTCCTTAATTCTTCAAGATCCTGGGAGTCAATAGCAGTCACCGGCAAGTAAGGAATCGAGCCATAACGGAATTCAAGCCTGTTAGGCGAGGATGTTCTTAACTCTTCGAGAGTGTCTGCATCCAACGCAGTTACCAGCGAGTAAGGGATTGAGTGGTCCCCTGAACGGATGCTGTTGGCAAGGTACGAGAAAACGGGTAACGTCTCGAGCGATAAAGCCTTGGCGGTTCGTTCGCACACGGTCGACAGCGCGTCACTGATCATCTTGCTGTCGTGTTCCAGCCCAACAGCGGGCTTTCCTTGGTCGCGTGCCGCCTCTCCTGACGAACCTTCACCAATCGCGCGCAGCTTGATCCCGAGGTCTTCCAGCGAACTTCGTTCTTTAACAATCCTACTGAGCAGTTCTGTTTTGGTGGCGTTCCCCGGGGTGTCTGTCGAATCGCGGGATCGTTCCGACAAAAGCACCAAATTGACCTTGTTCTCCTGAGCAAGTGCCTTTTGTAACGAAGCCAGCGGAACGAAAACGGAACGCACCTCGCCTTGCTGTGCTTGAATCGAAAACTCACCAAGAGCATCTGCCTTAAGAGCTTGTTTCACGGTCAAACGCAGCGTAGTCCCGAGTTCTTCCTTGCGGCTATGCAGAGATTCGACAGGGACTTCTGAAGGCCTTTCCACACGCAATACGACTGCTTCACCATCGTGCGCTCCCAGCTCGCGCGCCAGGCTCTCGCTGAGATAGACATCGCGATCCTGTGGTCGATTCGTGTCGAACTGGCGGTGAAATTTCCAGAACCTATCATCAAC
>JBHENH010000153.1:319-6740 GCA_046262135.1 Pyrinomonadaceae bacterium | reverse complement strand
CGTCTCTACTAGCCGGTCTCTTTGGTCTATTGTTATCGAGTCATTACGTCAGTCCCCGAGTGCAGGCTTTCTCATCCGGCCCGCCCGCGGGTTTTACTGGCGCGCCTGGCGAATTCACCTGTGCCGAGTGCCACGTGCCTCCCGACGCCGGCACAGGTCGGATTGCCGTTGTCGTTCCTCAGACTTACGTGCCCGGGCAAACATATCCAATAACCGTTCAAAGCACCAATACTGATCTCACGCGCAGGCGTTGGGGGTTCGAACTTACGGTTCTCGATTCGGCGGATGAAAAAGCTGGCAATCTGCAAAGCGCAAATTCCTTTACTCAGGTGCTCAACGATCAAGGTCCCGGCGGGCTGCGTCAATACATAGAGCATACTGCTGCGGGAACCTACGCGGGCCAACAAAACGGCGCTAGCTGGACCTTTAATTGGACGGCACCGGCGGTTGACGTTGGTCCAGTCAGCTTTTATGTCGCTGGCAATCACGCAAACAACGACGGCAATAGTTCAGGAGACAATATATATTTTACGTTCGTCACCTTAGCGCCCGCTTCGTCTTCGCCGGATTTTTCAATTAGGGCATCTCCTGTGTTGAAGGCGATAACGCCAGGGGGTAGTGCGCAATATGCGATCACTGTTACCCCGCTGGCTGGATTTACAGGCACCGTAAATCTGAGCGCAACGGGACTGCCACTCGGGGCGAGCTCCAGTTTCACACCCGCCTCCATTAATATAACGGACGCCTCTTCGAAGAATGCCACTCTTGAAATAACCACCAGCGCAGGCTCGCCGCTGGGAGATTCCACCATAAGCATTAGTGGCAATTTCGGCAGCACCATACACACAAGCCAGGTTACGCTAAGAGTAATTAGCCCTTCGAGCGTGGATCTGTCTGTAGGCAAGTCTGCTTCACCAAATCCGGGGCAAGTAGGTCTCAACCTTGCGTATCGCATCACAGTCAACAACGCCGGCCCGGCCCAAGCCACGAATGTAAATGTGATGGACACGCTGCCATCCGGCGTTAGTTTTGTTTCGGCTTCCCCGACACAAGGCGTTTGCAGCGGAGCCGGCACAGTAAGCTGCGCGCTTGGAAATCTCGTGGTCGGCGATAGTGCCATTGTGACCATCATCGTCACGCCGTCTACCGCGGGGCAACTAATCAATACTGCCACCGCCAGCGCCAACGAAACGGACTTTGATACTGGCAACAACTCGGCAGCCATCGCCACTCTCATCCAGCCGGCCGCAGTTTCTCCAACGATGTTGGATCCCAACCTGACGGTCAGTACTGTGCTGAACGGACTTGACCTACCGACGAGCATGGCCTTCCTGGGAAACAACGACTTCCTGATCCTGGAGAAAGCGACCGGCAAGGTACAGCGAGTCGTCAATGGATCATTGCAGAGCACGGTTCTGGATCTGCCCGTCAATTCAGCATCTGAACGTGGTTTGCTGGGCATCGCGTTGCATCCGCAGTTTGCGCAGAATGGTTTTGCATACCTGTTCTGGAGCGAGAGCAACACGGGAGCAGACACGAGTAACGCCGATGCTATTGCAGTTTTGGGCAACCGAGTCGACCGCTACGTCTGGAACGGCTCGACCCTGACTTTTGATCGGAATCTGATCAAGCTGCGGGCGCTACAACGGGATCCTGGCCAACCATCGCGTGGCAATCACAACGGAGGAGTTTTACGTTTTGGAGCCGATGGCAAACTCTACATTGTTTTTGGCGACAACGGCCGGCGTGGTTTTCTGCAAAACGTGACGAGCGGCGGCACGGTGCCGGATGATCAATACGGCGGTCCTGAGCCTGATGATGCACACCTGACGGGAGTGATTCTAAGGCTGAATGCGGATGGCTCAACGCCGACGGATAATCCATTTTTCAGTGCGAACACCGAACTGGCCGGCGAAGCGGCCACGAATATCAAGAAGGTTTTTGCTTATGGCTTGCGCAACAGCTTCGGTATGGCCTTCGATCCGCTCACTGGCACTCTCTGGACGGAGGAAAATGGGGACGACGCCTTTGATGAAATGAACCGCGTGCGTCCAGGATTCAATGGTGGTTGGATACAAACAATGGGTCCGATCAATCGGGTCGCGGAGTTTAAGGCAATCGAATCCACCTATGGCGCCGGAAGTCTACAGCAATTGCGTTGGCCACCGAGCAATATTGCAGACACGCCGCAAGCGGCGCTTTCGCGTCTGTACATGCTACCCGGCGCGCAATATGCGGACCCGGAGTTTAGTTGGAAGTACGCATTAGCGCCGTCGACCATAGGCTTCGTGAAGGGAAGAGGTTTGGGGCCGCAATTCGAAAACGATCTTTTCGTCGGCGCGGGACGCACGACATTGCTGAATGGCTTTCTATTCCGCTTCAAGTTTACGGCCGACCGCCAGCATTTTTCTTTCGCCGATCCTCTCCTGAACGATCTTGTGGCGGACAATACTGACAAGTTTGATTTGGCTGAGAGCGAAACCCTCGCGATTGGCAGGGACTTCGGCATTACGACCGACATCGAAACTGCGCCTAACGGAAATGTCTTCGTTGTTTCTTTGTCGAACGGCGCGGTATACGAAGTTAAATCAAAACCCAGTCTGCTTTTTGTTGCCACGCTAACCGGGGCCCAGGAAGTTCCACCGACAAGTTCCACGGCCACTGGGACGGCTACACTAGTGTTGAGTCCGGACGAGAAAACTGCGCGGACTTCGCTCAACTTCAGCGCGCTCTCCAGCGCTCAAACGGATGCGCACATCCACGGTCCAGCCGCAGCAGGGGTTGTCGGTCCAGTTCTGTTTTCGATTCCTCCGGGACAAGTGAGTGACTTCCAGATTAATTTGAATCCCGCTCAGGTTCAGCATCTTAAAAACGGATTGTTCTACATTAACGTCCACAGCGGGCTGTTCCCCAACGGCGAGATCCGCGGACAGTTTCAGGATTCCGCCTCAGCGGGCAGCGTTCAGTTTGGTTCGACTACTGTCGGAGTAAATGAGGGCGAGGGCGTTGCGACAATTACCGTCACGCGGTCAGGGAATATTTCTGGTCCGGCGAGCGTGAATTACGCAACTAGCGATGATGCGGGCTTAGCTGGATGCAGCGTGGTTAACGGTATTGCATCATCGCGCTGCGATTATGCAAGTCTGACGGGCACTCTTTATTTTGGTTCCGAGGAAACGTATAAAACGATTTACATTCCCGTCCCTGATGACGCTTACGCTGAAGGCAAGGAAAAGTTCACGATTACGCTCAGCAATGCTACGGGAGCGAGTCTGGGTGCGCCTTATATAGCCACCGTTAATATCAACGACAACGAAACGGTTAACGGATCATCAGCACCCGTTGTGATAACTGAGTCTGCCTCGACGAGAGCAATCGCCTTGGAATCAGTTACGTTCAAGACTGAGCCTTTCTCGCCCACATCGGATTTTCAGTTTAGTTCCGATAAGCGAACGCGCATATGCTTCTTTGTAACGAATGTCGAGCTGCAGGCAGGAGAAGGCGCGGCGGCTTTTTCCGCAGATGCTGAGGATGCAGCCCACAAACATTACTCCTTGAATGTCGAGTATGCTGGTGAGGTTCCCGGTTTCCCATGGATAACAATGATCGTTGTGAGACTGAACGATTCCATGGGAGATTTAGGAGATGTGCTTTTGGGCGTCACTGCTCACGGAATATCAAGTAATCGCGTGCGTGTTGGAATCGGTCACATCGGTGGTGGACCAGCGGACGATCAAAGCACAATAATTGCGTCGGGCTCGGCCACAGTCCTCACTGGTGAGCCACCCGTTATGCACTATCCGCCGCGCTTGCCTTAAGCACCATCCCACGATTGCTCAAGAAGCGCTGCGATCGTTTTTTACCGAATTAACTTCTTTGAGGATTGAATTGTCGGGATCCAAAGTTATGCGGGAGGGAAATGTATCGAGCCTTAACTCTTTGGTCGTCTGCTTGTCGACGGGTTGTAGAACCAGACGATGTCTACCGCCAGAGGTTGAGATCTCGATAGGCACTGAGTTGGGAAACGGTGCCCCAGGCTGAAGCTGCGTTAGGATCAGTCGCACGGTCTTCTCTTTACCTTTCCATTCCCACGATAACGCATATGTTGGATGGCCGGTTCCGTAAACCCAGCGCTCGAAAAACAGCTTCAAATTCCGACCGGATGATTTTTCAAGCGCTGCGCGTAAATCTTCAGTTGTGGCGGTCGCATTTCGATGCCCGTTGTAATAAGCGCGAATGGCGGCAAAGAAGTTTTTGTCGCCGACCTCAGATCGAAGCATGTGTAAGACCCAGCTGCCCTTTTCGTAGTTGTTCGCATTTAAGAGCTTAAAAAGGTCCTCCGTTTCCGTGTCATGAAGGGGAGTAATAACTTTTTTCTCATAGCTCAAATATTTGTCAGCCGCGTCCTGCATGTATCGCTGAAACACGGCCTCGCCTTCGTAGCGCTGGAGGAAGAGTCCCGCGAAGTAAGTAGCAAAACCCTCGCTCAACCATAGATCAGACCATGTTGACTCTGTTACCGAGTCGCCAAACCATTGATGCGCTATTTCATGAGCCAAAACCTCGACGATCCCTTCGCGAATACCAAAAAGATTGCTCAATGGCTCTGCTACGCGTCGGGAATCAAATATCGTGCTGGGGAAGACGATGGCGCTAGAGTTTTCCATGCCACCAAATTGAGTAGCGCCAACTATCAGAGCAAGTTTCTCATACGGGTATGGAGCAATTGTTTGAGTGAAAAAATTCAAGGAAGATTTCGCCGGCGCAAAACCCTTCGGCGCAAACTCCCGATCCACTTGCGGAACGTAGTACGCGAGCGACGGTGTTACTCGCGGTGATGGCGCTAATAGCGCAAACTCTCCAACAGCAATGATCATGCAATAAGGCGGAATCGGAACGCCCTCACTCCAGGTCCATGTGCGCGTGGAGTCAGAATTTGTGCGAACCCCAACAAGTTTGCCGTTGGCCACAGTTGTTAGTCGAACGGGCACCGTCAGTGAAAACGATACGGTGGCTTTAGCAGAGGGGTGATCGAGACAGGGAATCCAATGATGAACGCGATTGGGCCAATTATCGCCAACTGCCGAAGGCAGTCCCGACTTATCGGTGGTGAGGATCAATCCGTCTTTAGGAGTTCCATGATAATAAACGTCGAGACGCAACCTTGCGCCCCTTCGCGCTGGTTGGGAAAGTTTGACGATTAGGTGTCCAGGCGAGCGCTCAAACGCGACCACTTTATGGTTGACGGTAATTGAATCAACGGGCATCTCGCCAAAATCAAGATCGATGTTCGTCAAGCGTTCTTTTAGAGAGATGAATGTGAGTTCGGTTCTGGCGTTTGTAAGGCGACTTAACTGATCATCAAATGTCAGGAAAACCCTATAGTGAACCGGCTTCCACGATTCAATCAACCTCTCTGCGCGAGACGCCTCAGTGTTAAAGACCGAAAGCAGAAGGAAAGCTGTCGCGAGTAAAAGTCGCGCGTAGGTTTTCGGAAGAAAACGAAATGAGTGCGGTTCGGAAGGTTTCATTTAATATCTGCCAGTCATCGGATTCCCAACAATAGCAATGCGGACCGATCGGAAACGTGTCTGGAGTCTGACTTCAACCAATCGTGATAGGGCGACAGCTCCGCTGCGGTAACCCGCCTGTTGCCCAGTCGCGCCGCCGGTGTGCGCTCAAATGCTCTATCAGTGAGTGCCATATGCGACTTCCTGATTGTCAGGCCAGCCGGATTTGCCAGCGCCAACTCGGCAGACTCGACGTCTGGGAAAAACTCTTCGTAAGCGAGGAGATGCCAGATCGTTTCTTCACCTTCGCCTTCAATCGCGATAATCCGCAAGAGTCCCAACCCGCTTTCGAGTTGAAAGACCAGATCGTCGCCGATGGAAAATTGATGTCCCATATTTCGACGAGCAGAACACCGTGAATGCCAAAAGGCGATCACATTCAATTGGTCAGACGGCGTTCCACTTCAGCGAGCGGTAGTGCCGCAGTTCGGTTCTGGTAACGCAACTGTTAGTTTGCGAGGCGCGTTGAACGCCGTCCAGTTATCGCAAACTAATAGTTTGCTTTACAAATCAGCACTACTGCAGCAAGCAATTGAATTGCAAATCTCAGAACCGAAATCTAAAATCGAGAAAAATGAGCCAGTTTGATTCTCGGAAAGATTACTACACGATCCTCGGTGCGGACGAAGGCACCTCTCCACGCGAGCTCGATCGACTTTACAAGCGAATGGCCGCTCAACGCCATCCAGATAAGGGCGGGAATGAAGAGGACATGAAGACGCTCAACGAAGCGTATCGTGTGCTCAAGGATGAAGAAACCAGAAAGGCATATGATACCCAGCGTGGTCCAGCTACTGCAGCGTCTGTTCCGATTACAGCTCCCACCGCTAAAGAAATTGGACTGCTCGGGC
>JBHENH010000153.1:0-309 GCA_046262135.1 Pyrinomonadaceae bacterium | reverse complement strand
ATCTGGTTTTTGTGGCCGCTGGCCATCCTAGCTGTAATCGTCATATTGTCTGGCGTGATGATGGCGCGGAGCGCTATGAGAGCTGCCACGGCATCATTGCACGTGTCTAATCGATTCCCTCATCATGCCGGGGCCCAGGAAATAGTCTTCTGGATGGTTGTGATAGCCGGTGCTTACGGCGTCTACCTTGTAATGCTAGGCATTTCCTGAGAACAACAATGAAGTTTCACGGTCTGGATCTCCTTGTTATTGAGGTAAACAAGTTGGAGGAATCTCTGCAGTTCTACCGCGACGTTCTGGGATTCACGG
>JBHENH010000152.1:6377-6804 GCA_046262135.1 Pyrinomonadaceae bacterium | reverse complement strand
GGCTGAATCCGACATTTCTAATTGGCGGCGTCGCGCAGAATTTTGGTGTTAGTTTTCGCGTAACAGACAGCGAGCATTTTATAATCGAGGGTGACGAATACGAAACGGCGTATTTCGACAAAGGCCCAAAGTTCATGCACTACCTTCCGGAGATTGCGATCGTAAACAACATCGAGTTTGACCATGCCGATATTTATAACGACCTCGCGGCAGTCAAGCTTGCCTTTCGCCGGCTCATGAACCTTGTTCCGGCCAACGGCAAAGTAATAGCGGGTTGGGATAGCGAGCCCGTACGCCACGTCGTTGCGTCAATGGGTCAGAAACTTTTCACTCAAGTCGAAACCTTTGGCACCGGCGAAGACGCGAAATGGCGAATTTGTGAAATCGATTTTTCACACGAGTTGAGCCGGTTCACGGTGACACGCGA
>JBHENH010000152.1:0-6367 GCA_046262135.1 Pyrinomonadaceae bacterium | reverse complement strand
TGCGTGGGGTGTGGAACAAGCGGCGATTGCCGATGCGCTGACAACTTTTAAGAGCGTGCGGCGGCGCTTAGAGGTGCGTGGGCGGGAGCGCGGCGTGACAGTGATCGATGATTTTGCGCACCACCCGACGGCGGTACGCGAAACTCTGCGAGGGCTGCGTAATAGGTATGGCGAGCGACGGTTGATTGCCGTGTTTGAGCCCCGCTCCTGGTCTTCGCGGTTGGCTGTGTTTCAGGACGAGTACGCTAACGCGTTTGCATCCGCGGATTATGTAGTGATTGCCAGTGTTTTCGACGGTCAGAAGGTCGTGGAAAAGGGCGAGGCGCTCAATACCAGTAAACTGATCGAGGACATAGCGAAACTGAACAAGCCGGCCTTTTTATTTCCTAATGCGCCTGAAATTATTGAGCATCTGTTACCGCAAATGAGAAAGGGCGACGTGGTAGCAATAATGTCTAACGGCGGCTTCGGAGGAATTCATGAGAAGCTGCTGGACAAACTCAAATCGAAAAAAGCGGAGAGCGGTAGGCAGTAGGCACAGGGAACGAAGCAGAAGAAGGCAGTAGGTAGAAGGCAGAAGGCACTACGCAGAAACCCTGCGGTTCGCTTGAGTCTGCGCAGTGCTTTCTGCCTTCTGCTTTACTGCCTACTGCCTACTGCCTACTGGCTTCTCCGGTGCCGGATGAGCAACCAACAAGGGTTTCGGTATGCCCTTTACATTTTCTGTCTGGTCCTTTGCCAATTCGACTCGTGAAGTCAGCACGCGTTGAATTGGCTTCGGTAAAAACTTGCCTGCCAGGAGCGCGGCCGCTCCAATCAGTTCAACGACGTCACCGCCACCGCTCCAGTGTTGCCGAACGACTTTTGGATCAGTTCGTTCCATTAGACGTAAGAGGGAGATTGCAATTAGGTAAGCGTCGTCAATCTGTCCGACAAAAGGGATCATGTCAGGTATCAAATCGAAGGGAATAATCGCGTAAACAACCGCGCCGGCCAGGAGCGCACGTTCGGTTGTGGGCACGCGCGAATCTGTCATCAAGCGAGCAGACAGTAAAAGCATGTTGGGTATGAACAACAGTAGATTCTTTATTCGTCGCTTCGCTAAAAGTGCTGACATTCGTGCCTCCTTCAAAGCCCGCCCGAATTGCTTGTACTGCTGATTAAGTTAACACGGCTGCAAGCGGTACGAAACCAGAAGTTTTTCGCTATCGCTGAGCTTGTTCTCTGCGACTGAGTTCCGCTAGACTCACCGTCTCGTTACAGTCCGACATTATTAAGTTAAGTATGGAAATCCTTGAACGAATCCGCCAACGCGCATCGGCAAACCAGCAACATATTATTCTGCCCGAAGGAAACGACCCGCGAACGGTCGTGGCTGCCGGCATTTGTGTGCAACATCGAATAGCGCGGATCACACTCCTCGGAGAGGAAACAAATATTCGCGAAACGGCGCAACGGGAAGGAGTCGATCTCGGTGGTGTCGAAGTGGTGGACCACCGCCGCGCAGCGGATTTTGAAAAAATGGCCTCACTCTTTCACCACATGCGGCGCGCTAAAGGCCTGATGGCTGACGAGGCGCGTACGCTCATGTCGGACCCTCTCTACTATGGAAACTTGATGGTACGGCTGGGAAAAGCAGATGGGTCAGTCGCGGGTGCCACAAATACTACCACTCACACCGTACGCGCCGCGCTCCACTGCATTGGTGTTCGGCCCGGATTCAAACTCGTATCAAGTTTCTTCTTGATGGCTTTGGGCGATGGCAGCTTTGGCCATAACGGCGCCTTAATCTTCGCGGATTGCGGCGTTGTCATCGAACCTTCCGCTGCCGAGTTGGCTGAAATTGCGATTAGTTCAGCAGAGTCATGCCGGGCACTTCTGGGTGTGGCACCTCGTGTCGCAATGCTTTCATTCTCGACTAAAGGAAGCGCGAAACATCGTTTAATCGATAAAGTGATCGAAGCTACTCGAACGGTGAAGGCCAGAGCGCCCGAGTTGGCCATCGATGGCGAGTTACAAGCAGATGCCGCACTCGTACCGCGCGTCGCCCAGTCAAAAGCCCCTGCATCGAGCATCGAAGGCCTGGCGAATGTTCTGATATTTCCTGATCTTCAGTCGGGGAATATCGCCTATAAGCTTACAGAGCGTTTAGCCGGCGCGACCGCCATTGGGCCCATTCTTCAAGGGCTCGACAAACCGGCGAATGACCTCTCACGAGGTTGCAAAGCCGAAGATATTGTCGATGCAGTCGCTATCACGGCTGTTCAATCGCAGGCGAGACGGGCGGCAGTCGCATAACATCGATAATCGCGCGACTACAAAACCACCATCGGACAACTCCAAACCCATTCTCCCTGCATCCAACCCGTCGGATTTCCATTCAAGAGGCAGGTAAAAAATTGTTCAATCGAATTTTTCCGCTCACGCTCCTCTTAAACCTATTTCTATTTTCATGCGCAGGCGCGCACGCGCAACAAAAACTGCCTGGATCTGTTCCGTCGTCCACGCCGCCGAACCAGCAAGACGAACCTGTAAGGGTCTTCACGGAAGAGGTGCGACTTCCAGTCATCGCGGTCGATCAGTTTGGACATTACGATCCATCAGTCGTGCCCGATGACATTTTGGTGCTTGAAGACGGGGTCGCCCAACAAATAAAAAGTGTGCGGCATATTCCGGCGAATGTGGTCCTCGTGCTGGACACGGGTGGTGAGTTGAGTGGACTTGGAGGGCTTTCAAAACGAACGAGCTTAACTCGAGACACAGCTATCGCCCTCTTGAATCAACTTGCAGAAGGCACGTCTGTGGCTACGATGCAGTTTAGTAACTCCGTAGAGCTGCTTCAAAATTGGACCAGGGACCGTTCATCTACTATCAAGGTGCTGAAAACAAAACTCTCGTCAGGCAGACGAGCTCGCTTCTCCGAGGCAATCGCCGCTGCTGCTCAACAACTGAAAGACCGCCCCGAAGGAAGCCGACATGTGGTTTTGATCACGGACGGCGTAGATACACCGGGCGGAAAAATCGATCGAGTTCAGGCGATGAAGCAGTTATCTGCAACGAGGGCCACAATCCATATCATTAGCTACACTGAACTTGTACGACAGAAGGATAGGAAACAGAGTCCCGTACTCGAAACCGGACAACTTCCAACAGCGCACGATCCGATCACTACTCATGATCCTACTCAACCACCCGGGACTACTCGTAGTCCAACCTATGGAGTCACCGTCCGATTTGATCCGGCCATGCGCCGTCAGCGCAAAGCTTATGAGGCCGAACTCAAGAAGAGTCAACAGACTCTCACGGTGATGGCGGAGGAGACAGGGGGACAAATATTTCTACCAAAGACAGGCGAACAAATGATTTCACAAGCCAGGGAGGCGGCGCGCGAAATCGGATCAGAATATGTAGTTACTTATCGGCCCAAGCGCTCCCTGGCCGAGGCGAACCGAGGGGAGTACCGGCGAATTGAAGTGGCGTCGCGGAGGGTGGGATTAAGTTTACGGTCGAGACGTGGATATGTAGTGCCGTCCCTGCTTGACGAGAAATGAAATGTTGCTTTGCTGAAATGTTTATGAGAGCCGGACTAACTAATAACGGCTTCAAGTTGCGACTCAAGCATCTGGACCATGCGGCGAAGTTCGAGCTTGTCTTCGTTTTTCACGAGAGACTGTTCGCGTAGCTGGTCCCAATCCTGCTGGGGCACGCGGTGAAAAGCTTCAACCACTTTTGGATCGAATTGCTTCCCGGCCCAATCGTCTAGTTCCTTCGCCGCGTCTTGATAAGGTTTCCCTTTCCGATATACCCGGTTGCTAGTCATCGCGTCAAAAGCGTCGGCAACGGAGAATATACGCGCACAAAGGTCAATTTCTTCTCCCCGCAGACCGAGCGGATAGCCGGACCCATCCCACTTTTCATGATGCTGCGCAACCACCAGGGCTGCGCCCTGCAGAAATTCGATGCCGCGTAAGATTTGCTGTCCATGCAGCGGATGTTCACGCATTAGCACCCATTCCTCTTCGGTAAGCTTAGCCGGCTTGCGAAGAATCGAATCGGGAACACCGATCTTTCCGATATCATGTAGCAGCGAACCAAATTCGAGCGCCTTGGTCCGTCGGCTATCGAGTCCATATTCGCGGCCGAGGCGAAGGCTGTAAGTGACCACGCGTTCCGAATGTCCGTGCGTCTCAAGGTCTCTGGTTTCGAGAGCGGCGGTTAACGCCCGAAGCGTCGATCGATATGCATCCTCAAGTGAGTTCAAAGCCTGGTCAAGCTCAGCTGTTCGTTGTTCAACCAACTCTTCGAGATGGTCCTCGTACCGTTCCTTGGCAATAATCAATTCCTGATGTTCCAGCGCGCGTTTTACCACAGCTTCCACTTGGCGCAAGTCAAATGGCTTCATTACGTAGTCAAAGGCACCCAGACGCAGGGCATCAATGGCGCTCTCGACCGTCTGCATACCGCTAATCATCACCACCACGGTATACGGGGAAATTTGTCTTATATGCGGAATCATCTCAAGACCGCTCATGCCCGGCATGGTGATGTCGCTTACCACAAGTTCGTAAACATTCTTGTTTAAGCAGACGAGTGCTTCTTCAGCGGAACCGGCAGTCTGGCAATCGTACTTTCCAACTAGCAGGTCGGACAAGATCGCGGTTATCTCTGGCTCGTCGTCAACGACAAGAATGCGTGATTTTGCGCCACTTAGCATGTTTTCCGACTCCTATTCCGGGGATTAGGCGATTAAGACCGTGCGAATCGCGGAGGACGAGGGGGAAGGAGCTGAGATACCAAATTTATCCATCCCCTCAAGGACAGGCTAGATTCTACAGATTTAGCGTGAGGGTGGCAAACATGTTTTTACATGAGGTTAAACACTCGATTTGGCAAGGTTCTTCGGCTGACTATGAGAAAATTTACGCAGCAAACAACAGAAAGCGCGCGCCGGCGGGACCTCCGCCAGGCGCGCACTTCTCCATTCGGTAAACACCTCAGTAACGAGCGGGCCGACGTGTTTTACGGATTCCGTAAGTGTACACCGCCGCGCCACCCCCGCCAGCCACAGCACCGATGACGGCGCCCTTTTTCCCGCCAGCGATTCCCCCGATCAACGCTCCGGCACCGGCGCCCCCTGCTGTGGTCAGCTTGTCACGATGCTTCTGCCAGAAGCTTCGCCCATGCTTGTGGCCATCTCCGATGCAGCTGCGATGGGTGTGTGTCGTGTTGCCATGCCTATGCCTGTAGTTACCGCACGTTGCCGAGGCTGGCACAGCCAAGATCGCAATAAAGGTCAAAGCGACCAGGATCGAAATCATTTTTCTCATTGATTGTTCCTCCTGGCGTTTAAGGCGCCATGGGAGAGATCGTTCGTTGGCAGGGGGCTTGTAAGACCAATCTTATTGAAGAGACGAGGTCTTGTCGAGCGCGGCGCAGGGGTCGACGGTTTATTACCTGCAGATTACACTGGCGTTTATGCACGCGCCTGCGAACGGGAGACTAACAGATTTTTGGTGCCGGAGGTCGGACTCGAACCGACATGAGTTTGACCTCGCCAGATTTTGAGTCTGGTGCGTATACCAATTTCGCCACTCCGGCTTCGGGGAAAGGAATAATAAAGCGACTTGTTCAGGAATCGCAACCGCAGGGTTTTGGCTGGCTCCCGCAATCCCTTCGATCAGTTCGATCGGTTTCCTTGAAACTAATCTTTGACCCGCCGTATGGGTACTGTTATTTTCGCTTCGCAAAACGTGAAAGCAACAATCCTTTTGGAAGCGAAACATTCCCACCCAGGGCATAACGGAAAGCATTCCGCAAATGCGGCGAGTCCATCTCGATCGCCAACTCCTCCTGAGTCTTCTTCGGAATCACTCTCTGCAGATCAAAGGACCGACAATCCCCCGAAGCCGCCTTTGAAGTGGGCAGGCGGGAAACGCTGGTTGCTACCCCACCTTGCTCCACTATGGCGACCACAATCTTCCCGCCGCTACGTGGAGCCTTTCTGCGGCGGTCTCGCGGCACCGCTAGGCTTGAGGCCTGAGCGTGCGCTATTGAATGATATCAACGCCCACCTCATAAATTTTTACACTCATTTGCAAACAGGTCTCGAACTAACAGTCGAGATGAAAAATGAGCCGGCGATTTTCTACCGGCATCGAAGTCGGTTCAATAAATTAGTTGAAGACGGAGGATGGCAGACCGCGGAAGCGGCGCAGCTCTTCTATTACCTCAATCGCACTTGCTTTAACGGGCTTTGCCGGTTTAATCAGAGCGGCGAATTCAATGTTCCTTTTGGCAGTCACAAGTCCATTACTTATGCGACTGACTTTTCTCAATTCCCTCGAGCCTTCAAGAACTGGACTTTCAC
>JBHENH010000151.1:0-6837 GCA_046262135.1 Pyrinomonadaceae bacterium | reverse complement strand
GGCAGCCGGTCCGATATTCGAATCAAGATGAACCGGAACAGATTGCACAGGATTTGGCAGAGCGAGTTAAGGCGTTATGAATATCCAAATTACGCAGATTCCGCAGATTTTCAATTCGCGAACTCGGCGAGACTTTCTTGCTTCTGGATAATGGCTGTTATAGCATCCGCGCCGTTTGAAGACCGCGGTGTTCGCTGCATAACGCGTTGCTTCTTTCTAACTTCACGAGGGAGCTTTTCAAACTTCAAGTGGTGAGTTTTTCAGATTTCCGTAAATGAGCTTTCAAGTTCAGTAGATGGCTTTCCAACTTCAGTAGACGAGAGGATCAGAATTATGAGACCAATAGCCCACAGAGTGCTTTATGCACTCGCCCTTGTTGCCCTGTTGCTCGGCGTTGCGCAGATGAACGCGAGCATGGCCCAAATCCCAACCCCGACGCCGCCAGCAGCGCCGCCTTCTCAGTGGTTAGTTATTACTCAAGTGAATGTGAAGCCGGAAATGATGGCCGAGTTTCAAAGCTTCATGAAAAACACTACCAACCCCGCATTGCGGAAAGGTGGAGTCAAATGGCGCGAGGTCTGGCAGAGTACGAACTATGCCGGCGACGCCTTTGAGTTTGTGATCGTGACGTCGTTCGACAAATTCGCCGACTTTGATGGCCCCAGCCCGTTAGAGAGGGCCCTCGGCAGCCAGGGCTTCGCCGATTGGTCGGCTAAAGCAGGCAGCCTGGTCAAAGGTGTACATCGCTACATCATTCGCACGCGACCTGATCTGAGTGTGATGAGTAGAATGTCTTCGCCGCATAAGCTTGCGATCGTCTCATTTGTGCACGTGGCCAACGGCCGCAACCAGGACTTTGAAAACTATACAAAGAACGAACACCTGCCGGTGATGGCCAAAGGTGGGGTTAACTATCTGGTGTCGCAAACTATCTTTGGCGGCGACGCGAATCAGTACGTCACGCTCACAGCGCGCGACAGCTTTGCAGAGATCGACAAGGGGCCGGTCCCGGCGCAGGTGCTGGGAACGGAAGGAGCACTAAAGCTTTTCCAAAAGCTACCCGCGGGCACGGTCACTCACATCGAGCGAACAATTATGCGGTTTGTGCCTGAGTTGAGCATCATGCCAGCGGAGATGCCGAAGTGAATCCGCAGAGCGGATAGCAAACAGCAAACAGCAAACAGCAAACAGCAGGAGGGGACGCCAAACAGAGCGGGGGCATGCCCCCTTCCTGACCCCGAGCTGATTCTAGTTGAGCGGTATAGCTGACGGCAGGAAGCAGGAAGCAGGAGGCAGACAGCAGGCGCAGAAAGCAGGAAGCAGACGGCAGAAGGCAACGGCGGAGGGCTGAGGCAGAACCACGTCGATAATGTGAAAGTGCGCTTGCTGAAATCAAATACGCCGGGTGGGTGGCGCGAATGGCGACCGACCCGGCGTTCCCTACATTCCGCAGAGACGCGAGGCGTTGGGAACGAAAGTATCTGATTCTTAAATATCTTCTACAGAGGATGGCTCTGAGGAAAAAACTTGCTTTCGTTCTGAAGTTTATTGTCGCGCCCTTAATATTGCTGGCGGTGCTGATTGCTGTGAGGATTTATACCTATGGAAACAATGTCGTCGATCTGAAGGCTGATGCGGCAATTGTGCTGGGAGCTGCCGTGTGGAGCGATGAGGTGTCGCCTGTTTTCCGAGAACGAATCAACCATGCGATTCAGCTCTATCGAACGGGCAAGGTGAGAAAGATTATTTTTACCGGCGGCCAGGGCAATAAACGTGAACTGACGGAAGCCGCGGCCGCTCGCGCTTATGCCATCAAGAACGGTGTACCACCGGGCGATATCTTGCTGGAGGACAAATCACATACGACGTATGAAAATGTCGTCAACGCAAAACAGTTGGCGGATGCCAACGGTTTGAAGAAAGTTCTGATCGTCAGCGATCCCTTGCACATGAAACGCGCGGTGGCGATGGCGCATGATATTGGTCTGGAGGCCTATCCGTCACCCACGCCCACAACCAGGTATCAAGGTTTGGGAAGTAAGATGAGTTCGCTGGTGTATGAGACGTTTTACTATGTGGGGTATTCGGTGGGGAAGATTTTTAATTGAGGAGTAGTAAACAGCAAACAGCAAACAGCAAACAGCAAACAGCCGGGGCGGATTAAGGGCTATATGCTTTCTCCGGCTGTGTACTGTTTACTGTTTGCTGTTTGCTACAAATTCAGAGCTTGTCGTTCTTGTCCGGGTCGATGGCTGAGCGGCTTGGAGCGTTTCCTCCATGCTGGTTGTAGTAACCGCCCGGAGCGAACTGACCTGACTCGCCCACGTCCAGCGATCGTTCTTCTGTTTTGAGAGCCTCTTCCGGGTTTGGTGCCGTTGAAGGTTCGAATCCTTCCTCACGCTTGTCCTTATCGCGTTCGCGATCGTCCATAATTAGCCTCCTCGATTTGGAATGGTCACCCCGGACAAGGCAAGAGAAGTGCCGGGGGGCGGAAAACACGAGGGTAAAAGGGAAAAGGTTAAATGGGGAAGGAAAGGGGGAAGGGGGAAAGGGTAAATGCTCAATCGTAGATGGTGAATCGTAAATAGTGATTAGTGGAGCACGCGTTTCGCCGCTGATTGGGCGTAGTGAAGCGCGACACGGTAGTGTTCGAAGAAGGAGCAGCGGGAATAGTGAATCGTAAATCGTAAATAGGAAAGGTCTAGCTGGATAATGAGGGAGGAACAACCGCGCAGAAATAATCCGCAGATTACACAGATTACACAGAAGAGGAAGAATTAAACGGCAGTCGGCACTTAGCCGGCGCGTGTCCATTGCAAAAAGCGGCGGCCAAAAAAGAAAGTGCGGGGACATGCCCCCGCTGCTGGGCTGCGGGCAACTCAAATAGGCATGGCTTTTTAAGAAATCCAGCGGGTTACAGAATTCAAGCGGGGGCATGCCCCCTTCCTGACCTTGAGATTTGTGACTTGAGCGGTTCAAGGGTTTGTCATGCGTTCAAAAGACGTAGCCACGGTCAAGAGGCAACCGATGGTTCGCAACGCCGAGTTCTCCATGAAAACTCTGGACATGCGGATCCGGCGTCACCTATGATTATTAGGCGCTTCTCGTAACGGGCGCCCGACTCCTGCTCGTTAGAAATTCACGCCCCTTCCTCTCGTTAGAGTCTTTCCAATAATTAAACAGCTACTTGAATGTTCATGGTTCATCCGGGCCTGTTGTTGCCGCTCCGACCCACCCGCTACTGCAGGTGGTACTGACCTCACACCTGTTCATTTGGGTGCTGACGCTTCCTCGCACGAGGTAAACAAGCTATTGGCCATTTAAATTCATCGTCTATTAAAGGACGTATCATGTCTTCTTATTCCCAACGTTCGCTTGCCATCCTGCTTCTATCGCTAATCTCTTTTGTAGGTTCAGGCTGTGGTCTAGTGCTGACACCGTTGTCACGAGTGAAAGCTAAGGACCACGCGAGTAATCAACACGCCAGTAAACAGCCAACCGGGGCGCCCGATCGGCCCGTCGTACCGAATCTTCTGGCTGACGCCAGCACAAACTGGAATGCATTCGCAGAGTATGGCGCGCAAATAAGACTCTATCTGGACCAGGAAAAGTTTGATCAGATTGATGCTATCGCTGACATAGCGCGCGCCGGCAAGTTGAGATTTTCGGGTGGGGCCTGGAAACTTCACAAACTTTATCAGGGCTTGTGCAAGCCGGCGAACAGTCGCATTGCCACCGATGATCTATGGCTGCGTCACATCGCGCATCTCAAAAAATGGACCGAGCTGAAACCAGAATCGATCACGGCGCGCGTAGGGCTAGCCGAAGCGTACACGGAATATGCCTGGCATGCCCGTGGCACCGGTTTCGCGAGCACTGTCAAGGAGGATAGTTGGGAAGTTTTCGAACAACGAATCGCCATGGCCGAGAAGATTCTTAATGGCGCGAAAAAGTTTAAGGCAAAATGCCCTCACTGGTATGACGTAATGCAGACGGTTGCGCTGGGCCAACACTGGGAGTCGGACCGCTATGACGCGTTGTTTGAAGAAGCGATCAGATTTGAACCTGACTACCATTATTTCTACAGTACGAAGGCGCAGTATCTGTTGCCTCGCTGGTATGGCGAAGAAGGCGACTGGGAACGCTTCGCCGACGATGTGTACAAACGGCTGAAAGGAAAGGACGGCTCCATAATCTATTATGTGATTGCCTCCGACCTTGCTTATTACTACAAAGACCGCACATTTTTCACCGACACGCAGATCGATTGGCCCAGGATGAAGCAGGGTTTCGCGGATATGGAAGAAAGATACGGAACGTCGATGCGCAATCTGAATGACTTTTGCCGGATTGCCGGTCAGTCCGGAGAGAAGGCGTTTACCAGATCATTACTGGCCAGGATCGGCGACAACTGGGACCCTGAGACGTGGACTAATAAAGAATATTTTGAACACTATAAGGCCTGGGCGAATAGCGCGGATTGAGAGAAAGCGGTAGACAGCAGGAGGCAGACGGCAGGAGCAAGAGCCATCCGCAGATTACGCAGATTCCACAGATTAGGCAAAGCCGGACAGCAGACGGCAGGATTAGCGAGCAGGAGCGAGACGCGCGCGCGGCTTGCTGTCTACTGTTTGCTGTTTACTGTCTACTGTCTACTGTCTACTTTTCGCGAGCTCGCGGTCTTTTGATATAGCGGCCGGAAAGCCTCAGGCTTTCCGCAAAGGTAGCGGCGAAGCCGTCTAACACGCACACTCTTATCCAGTTGAGGCTTTGTAGCGTTGACTGAATTTCCCGCAGCCCTTAGCATTCCCGCGTCAATTCACATTACATTCAGGTATAGGTTCGAACCGCTAAGGGTTCTAAAGTTCGATTACAGACTAAAAGATCTGTCCTAACGAACTCGACGCCTGCTAAACCGATAGGCTGGAAAGCCTGTCCTACGTCGGAGAGACAAAATGTCGCAAGCGATGCCACAAACGTACGAGACACTTTTATTTGAACGACGCGGACGCGTTGGGGTCGTCACAATCAATCGTCCTGACAAACGAAATGCGCTAAACATCAAGACACGCGAAGAAGGTGCGGCGCTGCTTGAAGAATTGCGCAACGATACGTCTGTAGGCGTAGTTGTGATCACCGGCGCCGGTGACAAAGCATTTATCGCAGGTGCCGACATTGCCGAGTTTGCGGGACGTACAGCCATGATGCAGCGCAATGTGATGACGGCGCGTTCGTTGTTCACTGCGATCGATACGTTTCCCAAGCCCATCATTGCCATGATCAACGGGTATTGCCTTGGTGGCGGTTGCGAGCTGGCCCTCGCGTGCGACATTCGCATAGCCAGCGAGACCGCATCGTTTGGACAGCCGGAGATAAATCTCGGCATCATTCCGGGAGGCGGGGGCACTCAGCGTTTGACAAGGCTCGTTGGCGAAGGCAAGGCGATGGAGATGATCCTTAGCGGCGACATAATTGATGCGAAAGCCGCATTAGCAATTGGCTTGGTTAATCAGGTGGTCCCCGCCGAGCAACTTGAACCGAAGACAATGGAGTTGGCAAATCGAATTGCAGAGAAAAGTCCTATCGCGTTGAGTCTTGCCAAGGAAGCGGTGAAGCTTGCGTCGCGTTCGAACCTCGATGAAGGGCTGAAACGCGAAGTCGATCTGTTTGCGCTTTGTTTCTCGACAGAAGACAAAGATGAAGGGGTTGGTGCGTTTCTGGAGAAACGGAAGCCGACGTTTAAGGGTAGATAGAAGGGTCCCCGTCCTTACGGACGGGGCTATTAACTGACGGTCCTTCGGACCTGAGAAATTGAAACGCATCGGTATGTAAGTTGAGAGTCGCAGCAATTATCTTGGGAATTGTTATCGCCGCGGTTGGTGGTGTGATTGCTTACCGTGCATATTTCCTCGAGCCTGCTGCTGCCATCGTGATTTCTAATTCAGGAGTGCGGGAGGTTCCAGATACGTTGCGTGTGGTTGGAGGGATTGCGCTTCTTGTTGTTGGGGCTGTGGTTGCGTTTTTGGCGGCAGTGAGGAAGAGCAAAGCCGGGGTATAGACCGGGCTTCGCTAAGAAGGTCATAGACCTCTGCACATTAGGTGGCAGAGCTATTAAGAGCGGGGGCATGCCCCCTTCCCAACCTCGAGATTCCGTTTGAGATTGCGGCGACCTTCGGTACATCAGGTGGCAGAGCCAATGGCTTGACGCTCTTTTCGTCGCGGGCTACTCTTCTCAATAGTCGATAATCAATCCGCTACTGGATTCAGACTGATTCATTTGGGGCCGTAGCTCAGCTGGGAGAGCGCATGACTGGCAGTCATGAGGTCAGGGGTTCGATCCCCCTCGGCTCCACCAATATTTACTAACACTTAAGGCATCCGATTCGGTTGCTTTTTGAATAAAGGAGCAATTATGAAGCGAAAAGTAACGCAGTTTTTCATGATCATTGCGGTGACGATGTCAATGGCAGTCGCGATGCCGCCCACTCAAGCTCAGAAAAACAGCACCGCTAAGGGTGAGATCAAGAAAAGTGGTAGTGAAGTAGGTAACGCTGCTAAAGGGATGGGCCGCAACCTAAAGCGTGGCCGAGTAGTGCGCGGCGGAAAACACTTTGGACGACACATAGGGCGGGCCGGCAAGCATTTCGGACGCAGCACCAAGAAGGTCGTCAAACGCGCAATATCATAGATAGCGGTGATGCTGCCGAGGAGGAATATGTGTGTCATAAGTCATTACTCATGGGGGTTCAATTCTCATCGGCTCCATAAATTTAGTAAGGAGAAGATTATGCCTAGAGTCCTGCTCATGTTGGCTGGGCTGGCGCTTTTCGCCATACC
>JBHENH010000150.1:6552-6844 GCA_046262135.1 Pyrinomonadaceae bacterium | reverse complement strand
GGCTGAGCTTCTCCGGATCTCCTGTATAAATTCCCCCAATCATGGGTTGGGCCATGCGATCGAGCGCCTCGCGGCCTAACCTTCGTCTGACAAACTGGGCCAGGCTCTCCTCGGTCTGGCCGTTTACATCTCGACGCGGAATCAGTAGCTCCATCGCTATTCTGGCTTTGCCCGGCCAGCTGAAAATGCCACTCGCAATGAAGGGCCAGAATCGCGTGGGCGCGAGCAGATGAAACCCTTCCGGCACGGGCAGCAAATCGCCTTTCCTGACTACGAAACTTCTACGATGAGT
>JBHENH010000150.1:495-6542 GCA_046262135.1 Pyrinomonadaceae bacterium | reverse complement strand
AGATGAAGGAGTCAGGACCTCGCTCCAAGAGGAAATTTTCGCGCTGGCTGGTGTCCACGATGCCGCCAAGGCGGGTTCCAGCCTCCAGAATTGTGAGCTGAATCCCGTAATTTGATTTCTCAGCGCGTTCGAGGATTCTATGAGCTGCTGCCAGGCCTGTAATTCCACCGCCGATTACCACTACTCTTAGCATTTTTGTTTGAAGAAGAGTTCAGAAATTACAGCAAGTGGCCGAACAGTATTCATCGGTGGGGGCCATCGTTCCGAGAAACCGTCGCTCGCGAGCTGGTTCAAGTCTTTC
Organism: Pyrinomonadaceae bacterium; assembly: GCA_046262135.1. Classification (GTDB taxonomy): domain Bacteria; phylum Acidobacteriota; class Blastocatellia; order Pyrinomonadales; family Pyrinomonadaceae; genus PSRF01. The sequence goes on along the minus strand of JBHENH010000150.1, from coordinate 6,241 downwards.
AATGATTAGTTCGCGAACCATCTCAATAAACAGCGGGTGCGTTCCCACCGTTGCCGTTCGAATCATGTTAAGTCCGAGTTGCCGGGACAGCTGCAACGCCTCAGTATCCAGGTCATAGATAATTTCCATGTGATCAGAGACAAACCCAATCGGCGCTACCACTATGTCCTGTGTATCAATTGGCTTTAGCTCCCGAAGAAAATCCGAAACATCCGGTCCCAACCAGGGCTGAGCAGGAGAGCCACTCCGACTCTGGAACACGAGCTGCCATTTCGGCATGCCCAATCGCTCAGCAATGAGCCGCCCCGTCTCATTAAGTTGGCTTTCATAATCACACTTTCGTGCCATCGACTCGGGAATACTGTGCGCAGTAAAAACAAGTTGCGCCACTGACCGTCTTTCTTCCGGAAGCGTTTCAAGTGCCGCTCGCACCTGCGCAACGTTCGCTTCGATAAACAAGGGATGATTATAAAACGGCCGGAGCTTATCAACGCGGGGAGCAGCTGGTCCAACTTCGTTTTGCGCCTGGCGAATATTTTCAAGATACTGCCGGCAACTCGAATAGGAGCTATACGCTGAAGTTACAAATCCTATTGCGGCCTTTACTCCGTCGTCACGCATCTTCCTCAGAGTGTCGCCGAGCAAGGGGTGCCAGTTGCGGTTACCAAAATATATCGGAAGCGATGGTCGAACGGTCTCCAGTTGATGCTGTAGTGCGGAAATGAGCTTTCGGTTTTGCTCGTTGATTGGACTCACGCCGCCGACCAATTCGTAATGCTTTGCCACCTCCACCATTCGCTCGCGAGGTACGTTTCGTCCCCTGAGTACGTTCTCGAGGAAGGGGATTACGTCATCCATTCCCTCCGGACCGCCAAACGAGATCACTAAAAGCGCGTCATAGGGTTGCTGGTTTGAAAAATGCATGGCTTGAGTCGGAGGAGCTTAAACACGAGGTGCGCTGATGTTCATGTAAAGCAAACTGTTAGTTTGCGACGTTGCACAAGAGTTATCGAACGTTCGCAAACTAACAGTTTGCTTTACAACCTCCGCTCCCGCGCTTGCCGATGATTAGCGCCGCCCAGTTCATGGACCATTTCAACAAGGGCAATGACGTTCTCGACTGGAGTCTCCGGCAAGATACCGTGGCCGAGATTGAAAATATGCCCGGGCCGTCCTCCAGCCTCATTCAAAATCTTCATCGTTTGCGCGCGCAGATGTTCATGGTTCGCAAACAGCGCGACCGGATCCAGGTTGCCCATCACGGCTTTACCCCGTCCAATCCTGCGCCACCCTTCGTCAAGCGGCACACGCCAGTCGAGTCCAATGACATCTCCGCCGGCTTCACCCATTAACTCCAGTAACGCAGCAGTGCCGGTTCCGAAATGTATGACCGGCGTTCCGGGTTTGATCTCCTGTATTACGGTCCGGGTATAAGGCAATACATAGCGGCGGTAATCATCAGGGCTAAGCGTCCCAATCCAGGAATCAAATAGCTGTACGGCCTGGGCTCCTGCGTCGATCTGTGCATTCAAGTATTTAATTAAACCGCGACAGATTAACATCATCATCGCGTGCCAGGCCCCACCGTCGTTGTACATCAACGACTTCGTATGAACATAGTTTTTCGATGCTCCGCCTTCAACGATATATGAAGCCAGCGTAAAAGGTGCTCCGGCAAAACCAATGAGCGGCAGATCACTACGAAGCGATTCGCGAGTCTGCCTAATGGCCTTAAAGACAAAATCGAGGGCTGCGACATCCTCAATCTCCCGGAGTTGTTTGACGTCTTTGTTGGACCGCACGGGATTATGAATAACCGGTCCTTCGCCTGCGGCAAATTTCAGATGCAGTCCCATTGGCTCAATGATTAGAAGGATATCGGCAAAGATTATTGCCGCATCCACTCCCAGCCGCTCTGCGGCGGTCACTGTTACCTCGGCAGCGAGTGATGGCGTCTTGCATAGGTCTAAGAAGCTCGTTCGCGCACGCACATCTCGATACTCCTTCATATAACGTCCTGCCTGTCGCATCAGCCAGACAGGCGTGTAAGGCACAGGCTCGCGCCGGCAAGCGCGAAGAAACGTGCTGTTATGCAGGGAATCGGTCAGAGTCGGGGCGGTCAAAACCTTTTCGCGAGATTAAGAGTTCTGAACTTGTACAGAGGTTCGCGCGTTCAAACTTGTACCCATCCTAAGTTGCGTTGAAATAGTGCCGCTTGTTTTGGGTGCCGGTCAGGGTTCAGACTACAATAAACTGCTGAAAATCGGTAGCGAACGCGCTAGCGATAAACTTGTCACAAATAAGTACTTTGCGGTGTTTGTCTCTTGAGAATGGTGATAAATGAGCGGACAAGCTAGAGCCTTAACAGACTCCATGCCCTACGACATCGCTACGGAAGCGACTTCGCTCACCTTCGACGAAGCGTTCACACTGCATCACCGCGCGGTCTTTAGGACTGCCTGCGCGGTGGTGCGCGACGCTGCGCTGGCTGAAGACGTAACGCAAGAGGTGTTTTTGCGGCTGTATCGCAATCTGGATTCGATCCCGCGCGAAGACTTGTTGCGTGCCTGGCTGCTGCGGGTCACGCTTAATGTCGCGCGCAACACGTTGCGCGGACGTACGAGAGCAATGGTTCGAGACAATGAGTATCAAAAGAACACGCCCGGGCCCGCATGGTTTGAAACGGAAATAGAAGCAAGCTTCAAAAGGAAGGTTGAAATTGAGGAGGCCAGACGGGCACTGGACAAGATTAAAGAGCCGATGCGCAGCTGCCTGATGTTAAAGCAGCAGGGACTGTCATACCGTGAGATTGCGAATACGTTATCCCTGAAAGAGACCAACGTCGGCAGTCTGGTTGCGCGCGGTCGCAAAGAGTTCGTAAGAGTGTACGGGAAAATCGGAGGTAGACCATGAGCGAGTGCTTAGCGGAAGAGATTTTACAAGGCTATCTTGATGCGGAGCTTTCCGGTGTAGAGATGGAAAGCATCACGTCACATCTGGGATCGTGCTCGAATTGCGCCAGCCTCATGCGCGAATTGGAGGACGAGAACAGAGTGTTGGTTGCGGCCTTAGCGCCTGAATTCGCAGTCAGTGTGCCGACAGAGCGGTTGCGGCAGCGCATTCACGATGCGGTGGCACAAAGCAGCAGCTCTAGTTCCCGCGCGGAGGCCGGCGCAACATTCGCAATCCTCCACTGGCTTCGCTCCGCTTCAGATCAATTTAGCTTTACGCCGCAACGAGCACTTGCTTATTCGGGGTTGGCCGCCGTCGTATTATTCGCTTTTGCGTTCGTGGTGATTCAGCGTGAGAGACCGGTAACGCCGGTACAAACTCAAGTGGTCGCAAGCAATCAGGAAACGAATGGAAAACCAGCTGCCACCTCTATTGCTCCTTCAACTGCTCCCATAGAAACAGCTTCCGTTTCCACCGCGAAAACTGTGGGGGTGCCGGCAACAGTCGTGAGCCCAAGCCGCCACCGGCCACGAAACAATTCGATTAGAGAAACTTCCCCACGTCGCGATGCGACATTTTCCAATCACGTGCGGTTGCTGCCCGGGGAGCGAACCTATCTGCAAACGATTGCCGATTTAGACTCGACTATCAAACGGGATAAAGGGCGGATGAAGCCGGCTATTCAGGCCGAGTATCAGAGGAATCTGGCCTTTGTAGATCGCGCCCTCGCGGCTGCAAGAACCGCTGCGAAAAGCAACCCAAATGACCCCGACGCGGCAGACTTCATGTTTTCAGCCTATCAGAGCAAAGTGGATTTGCTGAACACAGTTGCTGACGCTCGAGTGTATGACAAACAGCATTGACAGGCTTAGGTAGTATCAATAATGAAGTTTAGAGTATTTCTAATTAGTTTATTGATTATTATCTTGCCTGTTGTTGCGCTGGCTGGTGTTGAGCGCCGTAAAGACAAGCCTGAGCGAGCGCGCGTTCAGCGAGTTGAGCAGACTATGGCTGTGGATCCCCTTGTGACCGTCTCGCTCTGCATCGTGTCAGGAAGCATTAGTGTTCACGGCTGGAACAAGAATGAAGTCCTCGCACGATCGAGCGATGTGAAACAAATACGATTGACTCGCCCGGACGGATCAGGCGGTCCTCCCGCCACCAGGCTAACGGTTTTAATGGGCGATCCAAAAGACGAAGGCAGCCCCGACGATTGTCAGGCATTTGGCGATGTTGAAATGATGGTTCCGAATGGCGCTTTGGTACATGTGCAAACGGGCGACGGCTCTATCAACATTTCGGAGGTGGCTTCTGTCTATGCAAAGTCACAAACGGGTGACATCGAAGTCACGCAAGCTTCGAAATCAGTCGAAGCTGTTAGCTTTAGTGGTGATGTTTGGGTCAGGGACTCTACAGGTCGGATGGTTCTTAAGTCGGTCGGTGGGAGCCTTACGGCGACGGGCGCTCGGCCAGCTGATTCCAGCGATTTTATCCAGGCGACTACTGTTAGCGGTGACATAGAACTGGATCAAACGACCCATGCTTTTGTAACAGCCAGGTCGGTCAATGGCGAGGTACATTACGCGGGGCCTTTATCGAAGGGTGGGCAATATGCGTTTAATACCACTAAGGGCGATATCACGCTGTCTCTACCCGCCGAGACTTCATTTCGACTCAATGCCAGAGTCTCACAAGACGCCGACGTTACCAGTGATTTTCCCGTAACGTTGAAGATAGAGCCATCAAAGACGATGGTTGCACCCAGAATTTCGTCCGAGCCGGAATACCCTCCGAAACAAGTACCGGCGCCTCCCCAGCCGCCCCAGCCTTCGGTTGCAGGAGTCGAGACGAAGAAGGTGAGCAAGGTCAAGCCGGTAACTATCAAGGCGTACACTTCCCGTCGTGTGACAGCTGTGCACGGCAGCGGCAACGCCATCATTAACGTTGTTTCTTTCGCCGGCTCACTTCGCCTAATAAAGGAATCTCAGGAGTAGTTGGGAAATGGGCTGCGAGATAGCACCGCGGCGGGCGACGGTGCTGCGTCGACCTCTAAGGTTGCGCGACAAACCTCGTTACGTCTATCTCCAAAATCCCGTGCGGCGTCTTTTCAACTTAAATCTACGATGATGCTGCGCGTAATTTGAAATTAGTCTTTCTTGAAACAGTCGCCAGATTATAGCCCAAATTTCCTGTCACAAATATTTTCATCACGGTGTTCTGGTTATAGAGCAACGCAACCGGGCCGGGGATAAGAACCGCTTAGCCAGGGCCATTGTTCCCGGTCCCGGGACTCAAGTGAGCGATGAAAATGACAGCTAAACAAGAAAGCGTGGCAAGGCCGGTCTGGAGAATTGTTCTTGTTCTCGTGGTTGCTGTCGCCGCCTTAACGAGCGCCATGAATGACCTGAACCGTCTAGCCCAAGTAGTTACAAGTGCCCGCCTTTTCAGTGGCGAGTGGCTTGATGCTGCTGTCCTTACCGTAAACGCGAAGAGCATGAGTGGAGCTGAGAATTCATGCTCCGATGGAGGTTCAGTTGCTATTCGTCGTACTGAGGAATTTCGTTGGAAAGGTCGAGTGCCTTCAGGTAAGGCAATCGAAATCAAGGGCATCAACGGCGACATCAGTGCAGAGCCCGCGGCGGGTGACGCAATCGAAGTGTTCGCGACTAAGAAGGGGCGCAAGAGTGATCCTGACACTGTCAAGATTCAGGTCGTGGAACACGGCGCCGGCGTCACAATCTGTGCAATTTACCCGAGCGACAATCCGGAACGGAATAGCAGTTGTGGACCACAC
>JBHENH010000150.1:0-366 GCA_046262135.1 Pyrinomonadaceae bacterium | reverse complement strand
TTTCACCATCCGCGTTCCCGCGGGCGTCGAATTTCCAGGAAGAACAGTCAACGGCGAGATCACGGCAAAGTCGCTGGGCAGCAATGTCCAATCGAGCACGGTCAACGGCAGCATCAACATTTCAACCACGGGTTATGCTCAGGCCAGGACCCTCAATGGCGAGATTTCCGCCACACTCGGCGATAGTAACTGGCCGGATGCACTCGAGTTTAAAACGCTGAACGGCGAGATTAATGTAAATCTTCCGGCAAGTCTCAACACCCAGGTGCAGGCGGACACTTTTAGCGGAGGCATCTCATTAGCTTTTCCCCCTGACATCGCGTTTGCAAAGCCCAAAACACGTGAGGGGCACGATAGGCACTGGCG
>JBHENH010000149.1:0-6877 GCA_046262135.1 Pyrinomonadaceae bacterium | reverse complement strand
CTTATCATGCTCGCCACTTCTCTTGCGCCTGAATTGACCGGCGTTGAGGATGTGGGAGAGAAAGGCGAGATGCCGATCATTCTTGAGTCTTTCCGATTTGGAAAAGGTCGCTAACGTTGGAGAGCAAACGCACAAGACCGGTGCTGTGGGCACGGGACTTAGTGAAATACACCTGGAATGGTATGCTGCACTGATGATTTAAGTTGTTGACTTTACCGGCGAGACATGCGAGCACAGCATAAAGTGAAATCTGAGGGGCGGCTGTGGACGCCAATGCGATTGGTGTTCACGGTAATCGTGCTTTCGCCGCCGGGTGGGGCGACCGGTCCGCTAGTCACGCTGCCGGCAAGCATCACGGATGCGGAACTGAGGGCAGTGACTGGTGCGCCTATTAAACTTTCGAATTATGCGGGGAAAGTTTTGCTGGTCAACCTATGGGCCACGTGGTGTGGGCCATGTCGTTTAGAAACGCCGGAACTTGTCAAACTGCACAAGGAGTTTCGCCAAAAAGGCCTGGAACTGGTGGGATTATCAACCGAGAATCCCGACGCTTCTTTCGAAAGCGTGCGAGAATTCATTCACGACTACAAGGTCGATTACCGCGTCGGGTGGGCCACTCCCGAAGTTGCTATAACATTGATGCAGGGGCGTGATGCAATACCTCAAAGCTTTATAATTTCACGCGACGGACGCGTGTTGAAGCGATTCGTGGGCTTTAATCCAATGTCTACACCGTCGCAGATACGAGCAGCTATCCAGGAAGCGCTCGATGACAGCGGGTCGGCTGATTGACATCCGGCCTCAGGCAGAATCTTTCGCCTCTTTTAATTCCTGTTCACCCTCCTTTCTCAATTTCTCTCCTTCGCGCGCCAATTTAGGGTCTTGTAAACCATCCGCGACCTGCTTTTTGGCCTCGCCCTGAAGCTTTTTCATTTCTGCTTCGACACGCTCTTCAACTTGATCGATCGCCGCAGGCTCGCCCGTTTCCTCTTGTGTTCGAACATTGTCTTTGTTCAGGTCCATATATTGATCTCCCAAATCAGTTCCCGGTTTCTACTTGTATGACTCTGATAGCATACAGATGATGGACGTAAAATGCGCTTTCACAGAAGAACAATTAGAAAAAGATAACACTTTTCGGCTAGTAGAGTCAGGATTTGCAGGCGTGTCTCAATGACATCAAACAGTGTACGCCGCCGGTTACCGCAGCCACGGTATGTTCGGCACCGCCGCCTCCTGCGTGACCGCGGGTAACTTGCCTTTTTCGCAGATCGATTTAGGCAACCAATCGTGTCTCGCCGTCTTCATTATTAGTTGAAACTCGACCATTGCCAAAGAGCTCTCGCGGGAATATACTCCGTCCCCTCACTTGCCCCCCTTTGAATTAAGGTGAGCCAAGTTGAGATGGAGGCAGGCGATTGCGAGGGTCGCTTGCCTCTGCTTTTTTGGAGACGGTCCGTGGTCAGTTGTCGTAGTCAGTTGTATAGTTTTAACTCCTTGTCCTTTGGGTTTGCGCTAGTTAAAGTTTTACGGTTACTACTTGTTACTGACGCCTGACTACTGACTACTGACATTTGCAAAATGAACATCGGGATTACGGTTTACCCAACCTACGGCGGCAGTGGCATCGTCGGCTCCGAACTGGGAAAAGAACTAGCCGAGCGAGGTCACACGGTCCACTTCATTTCCTCTGCTCTACCCACCCGGCTAACCGAGCTCAACGAGCGTGTGCGTTTCCACGAAGTTGAGATGATGTCGTATCCATTATTCGAACACCAACCCTATACATTGGCGTTGGCGACCAAGATGGCAAAAGTGGCGGAAACCGAGAATCTCGATCTGCTGCATGTGCATTACGCGATTCCACACTCAATCAGCGCTATCCTTGCGCGCGAGTCGCTCAAACCCCACCGAGACTTACCCGTCATTACTACCCTACATGGAACGGATATTACCCTGGTGGGGGCGGACCGCTCCTACTTGCCGATAACTCGCTACGGTATCGTTCAGTCAGACGGTGTGACTGCGATTTCGCATTACCTGAAAGATGCGACTAAGGACATATTTCAGTTTGATGACATCGCCGTCATTCCCAATTTCATTTGCCAGACGCAGTATGCACGTCATCCCGTGGAAGAACTGCGGTTGTCACTCGCGCCGGCAAACGAACCGCTTCTGGTCCACGTCTCTAACTTTCGCCCTGTGAAACGACCGGTGGACTGTATCGAGATACTGGCGCGCGTCTTGGGAAAAGGAATTAATACGAGACTGGTAATGGTGGGGGATGGCAGCGAAAGAACGAACGCCGAACACAGAGCGCGGTGCCTGGGTGTTTATGAAAAATGTGCCTTCGTGGGCAAGCAGCCCAACATAGTTGACTATCTTTCCGCGTCAGACGTATTACTGCTGCCGTCTGAGCAAGAATCATTTGGTCTCGCCGCACTCGAAGCCATGGCCTGCGAAGTGCCGGTTATCGCCTCGCGCGTGGGTGGCGTGCCGGAAGTTGTAACAGACGGCGAAACGGGATGTCTTGCCGAAGTCGGTGACGTGGACAAGATGGCCGAAGATGCGGCACGTCTACTGTCAAACCCACATGTGCGACGTGAAATGGGCCAACGCGCACGTGAGTCCGCCGTATCTCGTTATCGAACGGACATAGTCATCCCCCAGTACATTGCATTTTACGAACAGACTCTGGCAAAGAGGGGTGAAGCAAAATGATCAAACGAGGGATCCTCATCTTGTCACTGGTGTTGCAACTTTCCACAGCCGGTTTGCCTCAGCAGCCGGCCACTCCAAATCAAAAATCTAATCTGCCGCAGCCTCAGCCGCAACAACCAGATCGGTCCAGCGAGGACGACGTAGTTCGGATCACTACAAATCTTGTTCAGGTTGACCCGGTGGTGACGGACAGTAAAGGAAGACAGGTCACGGACCTCAGAGCGGACGAGATTCAGATTCTCGAAGATGGCCGGTCGCAGAAAATTACAAACTTTTCTTATATTTCCCTCGATTCTAAGACGCCGGCGGTATCACCCGATAATCCAAAATCTACCGACAGCACTGCTCCGGTAACTCCGCCGGTTCCCTTGAAGCCGGAAGACGTGCGCAGAACTATGGCGATCGTTGTGGACGATCTTGGCCTGTCATTTGAGAGTGCTTACTATGTTCGCCAGGCCCTGAAGAAGTTTGTGGACCGTCAAATGCAACCTAACGACCTCGTCGCTATTATTCGCACAGGCGGGGGGATCGGGGCGTTGCAACAATTCACCTCGGATAAAAGGCAACTATATGCGGCTGTCGAAAAGGTGAAATGGAACCCGCTCGGACGTGGTGGAATCGCAGCCTTTGCTCCCTTGGGAAGCGAATCCTCCATAAACGCACCTGCCTCCGACGACACTGATACGTCCCGAACGCCGAACGACGAATTTGATCAGTTTAGAGAAGACCTGTTTGCTGTCGGTACGCTGGGCGCCGTTAATTACATCATTAGAGGCTTGCGACAGTTGCCAGGCCGCAAATCAGTTGTGTTGGTTTCGGATGGCATCAAGATCTTCAGCAGATCAGATCCCAGCGGCAGTCAACGAATTCTTACCGCGCTGAGAAGACTGACGGATTTAGCCAATCGTGCGTCCGTGGTCATCTATACACTCGACGCGCGCGGCCTCCAGGTCCTCACGCTTACCGCTGCCGACTCGACCGCTAATTTGACTGCGGCTCAAGTTGAAGATCGTCTCAGTGATCGCCGCGCCGATTTTTTTGAGTCGCAGAATGGTTTGAATTATCTAGCTCAGCAGACCGGTGGTTTTTCTATTCGCAATAACAACGACTTAAACGGTGGTATCCAGCGCGTAATTGAGGATCAAAAAGGCTATTACCTCGTGGGGTATCGGCCGGACGAATCAACGTTTGATACCGTTTCCGGCCGCAGGAAATTTCACAAGCTTAGTTTTAAGGTTACCCGCCCGGGCAAATTCAATGTCCGCATGCGCAGTGGCTTTTATGGAATCACAGATGAGGAAGCAGTTCCGACGAAACAAACACGGGCCCAGCAAATTATCGGAGCACTGACGTCACCTTTCGGCTCAGCCGGAGTACACCTGAGGCTAACTTCACTATTCGCCAACGATCCGACGGTTGGTTCAATTATGCGATCTATGCTTCACGTCAACGCCCGGGATCTGACGTTCACGGAGGAAGCAGATGGTTGGCACCAGGCCATCTTTGATATCGCTGCAGTGACCTTCGGCGATAATGGAACACTCGTAGATCAGTTAAGCCGCGTCCACACGATTCGTGTCAAAGGAAAGTCTTACGAGTATATTCTTGCAGAGGGTTTTACTTATAACTTAATTGTGCCGATCAAGAAGCCTGGTGCTTATCAGCTTCGCACCGCATTGCGAGATACAGCTTCCGAGCGTATCGGCTCTGCGGCCCAGTTCATAGAGGTGCCTGATGTCAAGAAAAACCGCTTGACCCTGTCGGGGGTATTGATGAGGGGAATGCCGCCCGACGTTTTCAGAAAAACCCAATCCGCGTCACAGCGCGAACCAGATGCCGACGACAGCACGAATGAATTTGATGGCAAAACTGCCTTGCGGCAGTTTGATAGGGGATCAGTGATCACTTATGCGTATGCCATCTATAACGCACAGCTGGACAAGGCGACTGGAAAACCGCAGTTAGTCACTCAGGTTCGACTGTTTCGGAATGGCCAGGTAGTGTTTACTGGAAAAGAAATCCCGTTTGACCCGCGAAACCAACAGGATCTGAAGCGCTTGGCCGCCGGAGGCGCCATCCAGTTGGGAGCCCAGATGACTCAAGGTGACTATATTCTTCAAGTTGTCGTCACAGACTTGCTAGCGAAACAAAAATATCGAACACTGACGCAGTGGACAGATTTTGAAATTGTAAGATAGGGCTTTTGCTCTTAGATCTTAGGGCTTTGAACTTTGTACTTGGACTTTGTTTTCCGACCGATAAGATCAAGGGCAAACTACAAAGGACAAGCACGAAGCGAAAAGGACCAGGAGCAGCACTATACCCAAGACCCACGACCCAAATCCCAAGACCCGAATCCCAAAATGCTTTCCCTCATTGTTGGTACGGCCGGTCACATCGACCACGGAAAAAGCTCATTGGTCCAGGCCCTAACGGGTAAGGATCCCGACCGACTCCCGGAAGAAAAACGTAGAGGCATCACTATTGATCTTGGTTTTGCGGACCTCGATCTCGGCGACGTGCGCATTGGTTTTGTGGATGTGCCGGGTCACGAAAGGTTCGTCAAAAACATGCTCGCAGGGGTTCATGGAATCGACGCAGTAGCCCTTGTGATCGCCGCCGATGAAGGCGTTATGCCTCAAACACGTGAACATTTCGACATCTGCCGGTTGCTGGGAGTGAAGAGGGGACTCGTTATAATCAGTAAAACTGATGCAGTTGAAGAAGAATTGATTGCTCTGGTCCGCGGCGAGGCCGAGGACCTCGTTGCTAAGTCCTTTCTCGCCGGTGCACCTATTGTCGAGGCAAGCGCTCGTACCGGCAAGGGCCTTATGGAGTTGCGTGAGATACTCGGCAAAATAGCTCACGAGCTGCCGGCCCGTTCATCAGATCAGATCATGCGACTGCCAATAGATCGCTCTTTCATAATGAAAGGATTTGGTCCGGTTGTTACAGGCACACTTATCGCCGGAACAATCGCCGAAGGTCAGGACGTCGACTTGCTTCCCATCGGCCGGCGGGTACGAGCTCGAGGTGTGCAGGTCCATGGAAATTCTGTTAGTCGCGCACGTTCGGGCCAGCGAACCGCCGTGAACCTGGCGTCGCTCGATGGAGCCAATATCCAACGCGGGATGGTGCTAGCCGAATCTGGGCGATTACGTGCGACTCAGATTATGGACGTCGAATTGAATGTTCTCGAAACTGCTTCCGCAGGCGTTCGCACGCGTGCGCGTCTGCGCGTTCACATCGGTTCAGCAGAAGTACTTGCTCGCGTTAAGGTGCTGAATATTCGCGGTGAGATTCCCCCCGGTAAAACCGGCTTCGCGCAGCTGCGATTGGAGAGCCCGGTGGTTGCCTTACATGACGATCGCTTTATCGTCAGGTCCTACTCGCCCGCCGAAACCATCGCTGGTGGCGTTGTACTAGATCCCTACGCAATGAAACATCGGGGTAAAGAGTTGGGTAAGACGCAAGACCACTTGCGTGCATTAAAGCATCCGGAGCGGGTCTCGAAGCTGGTAGCGTTCGTTCAAGCTTCAGAAGAGCGGGGATTAAAGCCAACGGACCTGACCGCGCGAACCGGCTGGACTGACATCGTTTTATCCGATGCCATGCAGCACGCGTCGCGAGCCGACGCGATCGTTCAGGCCAACGGTGTGGCCGTTTCAACGGACAGTTTCGGGCAATTCTTGTCGGCGGCAATAGAGGAAGTCAGGCTTCATCACAAGCAACACCCGCTTTCTCGTGGTATTGCCCGCGAGACTCTCCGCGAGCGCATCTTCGCTCATGCCGCTCCGGAAATATTTCCTGCCGTGATATCACAATTGGAAAAGGATGGCCGGCTGGTTTCAGAGAAAGATTTGGTCCGCGCACGCGAACATACACTTGAACTTTCTGACGCTGATGTCGCGCTACGCGAAAAGATCTTCCAGACTTATGTGAAAGCGGGGCTCGAATCGCCATCTTTCGATCAAGTTCTGACAGAGGCCGGAGTGGCGGCAGCGCAGCGTACGCACGCAAGAAAAATTCTGCAACTGTTGATCGATGACGAAAGCCTTGTACGAGTCCAGGGGGAAATGTTTTTTCATTTCAAGGCGCTTCAGGATTTGACACGTCTACTGCAGAAGTATGCGTCGGAACACGAACCGGACAGGAC
>JBHENH010000148.1:0-6983 GCA_046262135.1 Pyrinomonadaceae bacterium | reverse complement strand
CAACATGCGTATGAACATCGATAAATCCAGGGGCCACGATCTGGCCATTAGCATCAATTGTCTTTCGTGCGTCTGCTGAGGCTATTCTGCCGATCCGTGCAATGCGGCCATCTTTGATCCCTACATCAGCCCGGAACCATGGATTGCCCGCTCCATCAACGATTCGGCCGTTTGTGATTACGAGATCGTACACGGGTACTGGAGGTGGCCCACTCCGCGCCATCATCCGCAGAAGAATGTATAAGCGAGACACCATGGGGGATTACTCGTTTATTTGTTTGGCAGGAGGTCCGCTGCTGCAGCCGGCCTCCTGGTTTGCAAGGCTAGCTTAGAAGTTAAACTTGATTGCCACTTGCACAATGCGCGCTCCGCTCTCCGTCGAAGTGTTGCGCCCGAATGTTGCACCGCTGGTTAGCCTCACATCTGCACCCTCTCGAAGCTTCCCCCCCCATAACCGTCACCGTCTCGGAGATGTCGCCCGGCTCCAAAGGAACATTAATAGTCACAGTATCGTTGGCCGTTACGATGTTTTGGCTCGTTGAATACTTTTTAAAGTTCGTTTGTTCGACAGTAATGGTGTAAGTGTCTGGAGGAAGCGCTTCAAGAATATTGTCGCTTGATATCGTTTTATAACTTACCGCTGTTTCCGGGTTCGTGGCTATTACTGTAGTCCCAGGAACCAGCGCACCCGTTGTGTCTTGAACTCCAACAATTCGCCCGTTGCACTCTGAGCGTAAGCCACGGTGCTCATGCCAACGCAGCACGCGATCAAGAATGCGAAGAACTGCGCTATCATTCTCCGATTAGTTGTCATGAGTTAACCCTTTCGTTGTTGAGACAATCCCTACGCTGCCGCGACGAGATCGAAGGCAGGGACGATCAATGACACTCCAAAAGAAACCGGTATGGATTCCTCGCCAAAGTTATTCGACTTTAGAACAAACTGGCAGCGCAAACGTATGATTAAACGCTCACAGGCTGCCGATGTTAGGCGGCGATTATATGACCGGACACATCATAACGATAGCTAAAGATTCTTATTGTAGGAATAAGGACCGCTAATAGTAGAGCGGGACTTTGGAACCAAGCGCTGCCTGCCCTGACTGGGCAAAATCATCTGGCTATTGGCAAAGAGCAGATCATGAGCTTTCGCCTGCGGCGACGCCAATGAGTTAATTGATCGCTCCGAAATTCATTGAAACAAAACGAAAATGCTTGACGCAAAATCTTCACGCTATATAATTGCGTGCACTCAAAATTGCAGCAGTTATTGGGATTCAACGTTCGGGCCTGAGCGTGGGGTGAATGACGAACGATAACAGTTGTTGAATCCACTCACCGTTTTCTCAGATAACAGTAGATAGCTATTGAGTGGAAGGCGAGCGCCTTCACTCTTCAAACTCCCTGGAGGAACCCATGTTGAAATCCACACGGCTGATTTTCACTCTATTCGTTGTGATAGCTGGCTTGGCGTCGGTAGCGACCGCCCAAACCGGAACTTCTCGCATAGCCGGCACTATTCTTGACTCAACAGGCGCGGTTGTAGCGGGCGCGACCGTAACGGTTATGAATGAAGCAACTGGAATCAGTCAGACTCAGACAACCAACGACGCTGGAGCTTACGCTTTCAGTTCACTTCCAGTCGGGAACTACGCGGTTACGGTCGAGCGCAGCGGCTTCAAGAAGTTTCAGAAGACCAAGAATGCGTTGGAGGTGGGGACTCCTTTGACCGTTGACGCCGTCATGGAAGTGGGCCAAGTTTCCGAAACTGTGACTGTTCAAGGTGGAACCGAGCAGCTTCAGACTTCCAACGCCACGATCGGCAACGTTGTCGAGCAAAAGGCCATTGAGGCACTGCCGCTCAACGGCCGTAATCCGCTCAGTTTACTACTGCTCGAACCTGGTGTCGTGCAGAGATCCTCCGGCGCCGCCGGCTCGGGGGTACATGTGAATGGCGCTCGCGACCGCGCCTACAACGTCACCATCGATGGGATCGAAGCGAATGAATCGTCAGTGCCCAATCCGGTTAGCAACCTTTATCGGATCAATCCCGATAACGTTCAGGAATTCAAGGTGACTACTAACAATGCCACGGCTGAAGAAGGGCGCAACAGCGGAGCATCGATTTCGATTGCGACTCGAAGTGGAACCAGCGAGTTTCACGGAACCGGATTCTTTTTCCTGCGCAATGAAGCTCTCAACTCGAGTGACTTTTTCGCTAATGCGCAGCATACTCCGAAGCCGATGATTAGGATGGGTCAGTATGGGTTTGAAATGGGAGGCCCGATTAAGAAGAACAAAACCTTCTTCTTTGGCAGCGTTCAGAAGAACCGCATCGACTTTACGCAGCCGATAGATCAGACGTTTGGGATACCCATTGTCTATACGCCTGAAGCCCGCAGCGGGGTCTTCCGCTACTTCGCCGCTGATCCGACGTGCAGTGCGACAACCGGGGCCGGCAACTGCTTCAAAATTGGCACTGCGATCATTACCCGGAACAGCACGCTCCTCGTCGATCCAAGGACCGGAGCTCTAGCTGCTGGAGTCCATAATTGCGTCGGGACGGAGACGAACTGCATTCGCACCTACGACACTCGAACGACAGGACCCGGGGGCAATAACACCGCGGCAAGACCGCTGGATTCCGCCGTGGCAACGATCCTGACGCCATTGCCTTCACCGAATAACTTTACTTCCGGTGACGGTCTGAACACCGCCGCTTTCTTGTGGAATCCGCCGACGGCAGTCAGGGGTCCCGCGTACGCGGCACGCATCGACCACAATTTCAACGAGAACAATAGCATCTTCGTCCGGTATCTCTTTTCTGATTACAACACGCTAAAGGGTGACCCGCTGAATGGCAGGCCGCAGGTTTATCCCAACGGTCCTCCGCTCGGCGAAGTGTTCCGCCGCACCTCAAATCTGGCAATCAGCTACCGCAGCGTGATCTCGCCCCGGATTGTCAACGAATTCACCGCCGGTTACGGACGCTTTGGTTTCCTTTTCAGCCAGGGCGAGGCAAACCCCAAATGGCCGGATGTGCCGCCCTTTGACTTCAACAATATTAGTGAGCCCTATATCAACACGCCGCGAACAGCACGATGGGTTACGACGCCCCAGTTGCTGGACAATCTGAGTATCGTCCATGGCACACACGTTTTCCGGGGTGGCATCAACCTTCGCTTCTATCGTCACGTCGACCAACGCGGACAGCCAGGTGGCATCAACGTTACGCCTTCGGTGACA
The DNA here is from genome assembly GCA_046262135.1 of Pyrinomonadaceae bacterium. Taxonomy (GTDB): domain Bacteria; phylum Acidobacteriota; class Blastocatellia; order Pyrinomonadales; family Pyrinomonadaceae; genus PSRF01. The sequence goes on along the minus strand of JBHENH010000148.1, from coordinate 3,737 downwards.
TTCGCCTCAGGAAATCGCAACCCGTTCACCTCCGACGGTTTCAGCACCGCCTCCGGCATCAACTCGACAGACGCTACGACGCTGGGCAATCTCATCAACAATCTATATGGACTGCCTGCAAGAATTTCGCAGACGTTCATCTCCAACCTTAAGGACGACGCCTTCCTACCCTTTAAGACCGGCGACAAGATCACTTTGTATGCAGAAAAGCACAACCTCGATCAGTACAACTTTTATTTGCAGGACGAATGGAAGGTTCGACCAAACTTGACGTTAAACTACGGCGCGCGTTGGGAAATCAATCCACCCGCTAACACGTCGCCAAATGATAACGTCTTTGTTGCCAGCACGCCGATTATCGGAACGCCGTTGCCGGCAACGCCCGTTGTCAATCAACCCGGTGCGGTCAGTTTCGTCAAAGCCAAACACTGGTACGAGGGCAGTTTCAACGGGGCCATTGGGCCACGGTTAGGACTGGCGTACAGTCCCAACTTTAAGACCGGCTTCCTACGCACTCTTTTCGGCGACAGCAGCAATAGCGTTATTCGCCTTGGATATGGCATCGCCTTCGACACCATCTCCTCGTTCCAGGTGACGGCAGCAGCCGGAAGAATTCCGGGCCTGGTGCAAAGCTGCACGACGACTTTCCCGTTCACTACAATTACCGCAGGGTGCGTCAACTCGCCTGACGTGAACAAGACAATCACCGGGGGCTTCCCCATCCTACTGCCGGCGCCTTCAGTCAAGCCATCGACATTTTTCACTCCGCCGCAGCAGTTAAGAACGAATTCACCGCCAGTGACAGTGTTTGCTCCCAGGATGCAGCTTCCTACAGTTCACCAGTGGAACCTTAGCTTCCAACGCGAGCTGCCGGGTGGTTTCGTAATGCAAGCTGCCTACATAGGACGCCGGGGTGAACATCTATTCATGGCGTACGACGCCAACCAAATCAACGCTACCGCGATTGTTCCCTCGTTTCTGATGCTGCAAGCCAACAACCGTGCAACGAACTGTTTGCCGAGCGGGGCCACACGTGACACTACTAAGCCGGCCTGCGTCCCGGTGTTCACCGCGTCGCAGATTCCGCTGCTTGCGGCGGGTGTCACAGGCATCAATGCCACATTTGCCAACTCGACAACGACACAGAATGAACTGGATATTAACAGCGCAGGCGCGTTCGCTAGACGCATTGAAGACACCACGCTGGCGTTCAAGCTGCGACCAAATCAGCAGTTCGCCGTGATCACCTATATCGACAATAGCGGTGACTCGAACTATCACGCCGCTCAATTTACGCTGCGACGACGTTTCAGCAGCGGATTGGGTCTGAGCATGGCCTACACTTTTGGAAAATCGATCGACAACCAGTCAGTCGATCCCGTAGGCGCCGCTTCAGGTGGCGGGCTCTCAACCACCAACTCCCGCACCCCTACCGACATTCGTAATTTCCGCGAAGAGCGGGCGCGTTCTGATTTTGACCGCACGCAAGTATTACAGGCCGCTTCGGTGTGGGAGGTCCCTGTTGGTAGGGGAAAGCGTTTCCTGGGTTCGTCCAGCGGAATCGTAAATCAGATCTTCGGCGGCTGGACCATTAACAGCATCTACACCTTCATGACTGGCGAGCCATTCGCCGTTCGCAGCGGTTCATTCACAGCCAACGGAAATCACGAATCACGCGCCGGTGTGCAAGCACCGGTCAGGGCGCAGCTCCAGGAACTTCCCGGGCAGACCTTCGCCGGGCCGGTGTTATTCAAACCGGTTAATGCTCTCACCTGTGGCGTGGACCCGACGCAGGCGTTTTGTCTTCCCGCGCCGGGTGAGAACGGTGCTGGCAGGAATATCTTTACCGCACCGAGCTACTGGAACCTCGATCTCGGATTTATTAAGACGTTCCGGATCACCGAACGTTGGAAGCTCCAGTTTAGAACAGAGATGTTCAACGCTCTGAACCACCCGAACTTCGACAATCCGCGCGATGCGTCGGTAGGCTCGCCGAACATAAGGTCCAGCGTTTTCGCTCAAACCTGCTGTGCGGCGGTAGCGCCGCCTTCGACCCAAACGATTGTCCAGACCGGCGAAGCGGCGCGAGTAATTCAATTCGCGTTGAAGCTTCAGTTCTAGATATTATGCGCAGCGGCTTGGCCGCCTTCTTTGCGGAAAGCCTCAGGCTTTCCGATCAGGTTCTCTGGATCTTGGAGGCTACGCCTCCGAGGCGCAGCCTCAGATAAGAATAGCTCTAACGGAAAGCGTGGGCCTTTCCGCAAAGAAGGCGGCCAAGCCGCAGGTTGACAACCGTGGTGCAGTAGCTAAGGACAGCCAGGGATCTTAACGGTATCTCGCCGGTCTCTGTTTTCATGTCTCGTCTGACTCATCTATCAGGCAATCCTCAAGGCTCATAATGTTTCGAAACTGCCCTACTTAACCATGAATCTCAAAGTCTCACGACTTTCCGCCGCTGTTCTGGCGATGCTGTCAATCGTCAGTTCGTCCTCGCCTTCCACAGATAAGCTTACGGTCCAGGATTTGGTGGCCAGGCATTTGGAATCCATCGGAAAGCCAGAGGCTCGCGCTTCGATTACGACGCGAATTATTTCCGGAAACTCCCTGGTAGTTTTCCGCACGCCTCCACCAGGACAGGCCACGGGCCGAGCCGTATTGGCGTCCGAGGGTCTGAAAAGCCTAATCGGAATGAGCTTTCCAAATCCTGTATACCCACGCGAGCAGCTGGGATTTGATGGGAAAAGCTTCCTGGCAGCCTACACGACCCCAGGCGTCCGCTCCTCATTGGGTAGTTTTCTGATGACTCACGATCTGGTCTTCCGGCAAGGCCTGATGGGTGGAACGCTGACGACGGCATGGCCGCTGCTGGATTTAACTGCTCGGAATCCCCGACTCGAATATGTTGGTCTAAAGACGGTGGACAAGAGAAGGATGCACGAACTTAAATACCTCGCACGGGGAGGTTCGGATTTGCAAATTGCACTTTTCTTTGAGGAGGAAACCTTCCGACACGTACGGACGCAGTACGAGCGCGTGATTGCAGCTTCGATCGGAACTCGTTCCTCAATAGACGCGAAGGAAAGAGAAACCCGCTACAAGATGGTTGAAGAATTTTCCGACTATAAGCAGGAAGGTCCATTAACACTACCGCACAGTTATAAAATCAAACTGGCAACTGATACAGAGAGCGGATCATTCCTGGCAGATTGGCAAATAAACTTAACTCAGTTCACTTTTAACGAACGTATCGACCCGGCCTCATTTAACATAGGCGCTCATTAAAGTGTGAACATCGTTTCAAGGGACCGAGTTAAATTGTTCACTGGTAAAGCAACGCCCGGGCGCGTGCTTTCCGAAACTCATCCAGTCCAACCGACCACGAACCCACGATTTCAGCAGTCGAGTCTCCACGCTTCAATCGCTCCAAAGTGTCCGCGTTGACCAGCAGGCGAAAGTAGTCAGCGACCTTCCACCGAGACGGATAAAGCCTGCGCAAACCGACGGCGATTTCCAGACCATTGGATACGGGTCGAAACAAGGCGCGGTCAGTAATGATGATGTTGACCCCTGAGCATTCTTCATCTTTGAAAACGGAACTTTTTGGCGTGAAACGAACAGGAACAAAACGAACACCAGGGATGCGCCTGTCGTTCAAATATGCAGCCAGTTCTTGTCCGTCAATCCAGGGTGCGCCGACCACTTCGAAAGGCGTGTCAGTTCCGCGTCCAACTGAGAGA
>JBHENH010000147.1:6717-7058 GCA_046262135.1 Pyrinomonadaceae bacterium | reverse complement strand
GTTAAAAGGAACCCTTTTGGGCGTCCTTATTAATTGAAAGCGCCTTTAACATGGCTTTTTATACTCGCATATATGGGCTGAACATTCGGATCAATAAAATGATCCCGGGTATAGCTGCACGCGATTGTGACCCCGACGGATTCGACCTCGAGATATGCCTGGGAGAAATGCCTGCCTGGTTTCGCGCAGTGAGCTCCACCAAAGAATCCTGGTATGTGAGCCCGGATCTTGAAGCGAATGCCGAACCCAGACTTGCGATCTGGAAACTGAAAGCCGGCGCCTATTTCTACGCTCGTTACGCCGATGGCACTGAATTTCTAATTAATCGAGCGGGAAGCCAA
>JBHENH010000147.1:770-6707 GCA_046262135.1 Pyrinomonadaceae bacterium | reverse complement strand
CAGGTAAATCCACAACCGCTGCGGCATTTGCCGATTTAGGGTATGGAATTCTCGCGGAGGATGTAGTTACACTTGATGACAGAAGAACTGTCTTCCTGGTGGAACCCGCTTATCCATGTATTCGGCTGTGGCCAGCTTCCGTAAAGGCGCTCTACGGGCCAGATGCCGATCTACCGAAGCTGACTCCGACCTGGGACAAATGCTATCTCGATCTAAATCAGGAACAATACAAATTCTGGCAAGAGCCTCTGCCATTAGCCGCCATTTACCTTCTCGGTGATCGAAGTGACGATACCTCGGCACCGTTTGTGCGGGAAGTATCTATTTCTCAAGCGATGATCGCACTTGTCGCCAACACGTATACAACATACCTGATGGATAAGCCTATGCGTGCCAGGGGATTCGAATTGTTCGGGCGCGTGCTGGCACAGGTGCCGATGAGACAAGTTATTCCCCACACTGACAGCTCCAGGCTTCAGGCACTGTGTGACAGGATAATCGAAGACTTCGAGGGCTTAAAGACCGCGAAACACGAAGCAACTGACCACGAGCACTCATTGCATGTATAGCGTCAGCGGATACGGAAAGATGATCGCAGACAAACCGCGCATGGAGGCTTATGTCAAGGCGCTGAGACAGTCGGTTAAGCCGGATTCAGTAGTTGTGGATCTTGGCAGTGGCCCTGGCGTATTTGCTTTAATTGCTTGTCAACTTGGGGCGCGGCGCGTGTACGCCATTGAACCCGATAATGCCATATTTCTGGCGAAGGAAATGGCTGTCGCCAACGGCTGCTCAAACCGTATTGAGTTCATCCAAGATTTTTCAACTAAGGTGACGTTGCCGGAGCGCGCCGACGTGATCATTTCAGATATGCGAGGCATCCTTCCGTTTTTTCAAAATCACATTCCGAGTATTGTTGACGCCCGACGACGCTTTCTTAAACCCGCTGGCGTATTGATTCCAATGCAAGACCGAATGTGGGCCACGCTCGCGGAAGTGCCTGATCTCTACGGAAAGTTTACGAATACCTGGCTCTCTAACCCTTATGACCTCGACTTGCGAGCCGGCTGGCGCTTAGTTGCCAATACGTGGCGTAAAGGCAAGGTAGTAACCTCAGACCAATTGCTAGTTGAGCCGGAGTGCTGGGCAACACTAGATTACACAACGGTAGAAGACTCTAATGTTAATGCAGCTATTTCCTTGGTCGCGAAGCGCGACGGCACAGCGCATGGAATTGTAGTTTGGTTTGATACGACGTTGATTGACGGCGTGGAATTGTCCAACGCTCCAGGCTTACCGGAACTCATCTACGGCAGCGCATTCTTTCCCCTTTCCGAACCGGTCTTGCTGGAGGAAGGTGATCGTATTTTTCTCGAGCTTTGCGCAGACCTGGTCGGAGACGATTACATTTGGCGTTGGAACACTCGAGTCGTGAGCCATTCGGCCGACAAGATTAAGGCTGCCTTCAAACAGTCAACTTTCTTTGGCGTGCCGCTTTCTCCTATCCAACTTCGGAAGCGAGCCAACACGCATGTTCCGGAGTTGAATGAAGAAGGAGCAATCGATAAATTCATCCTGCAGCAGATGGATGGCGAAACCAGCCTCGAGAAAATTGCCCACCAACTCATTGTGAAGTTTCCAGATCGTTTCGCGGACTTCAAGAGCGCGCTAACGATTGCCGGGGAGCGATCGTTGAAGTACAGTCGCTAGCCAGTCGTCTGCAAATTCCACTACTCTATGCCGCATAGTCAGCGGTGAAATTTCCAAAGGCTACAAGCGGTTAGTCAAATTTGACACCTCCACTCATGTCAGACAACTTTCAACTTCTATCCGCTAAGCTGCGCAAGATGCTGGCGCAGTTGCCTTATTTGCCGCGCGCGTTGGGATTAGTGTGGCAAGTGGCAAGGCCGTGGACCATCGCCTGGGCCGCCCTGCTGGTTATTCAGGGCATCTTGCCGGCGGCGACTGTCTATCTCACCAAACTCGTCGTTGACGGCGTTGTGCGCACAATCAAAGCTGGCGGCTCATGGCCGGATGTGCGCGAGGTTCTAATCCTAGTTGCGGCATTGGCCGTAGTGATGCTGTTGATGGAAGTTGCTCGCAGCGCGATCAACTGGATTCGCACTGTTCAGGCTGAGTTGCTGCAGGATCACATCAACGATTTGATTCACGTCAAGTCAGTCGCTGCAGACCTCGCGTTCTATGAGTTTCCCGACTACTACGATCATCTCCATCGCGCGCGTGGTGAGGCAAGCTATAGACCTGTGGCTCTGCTTGAAAATCTCGGCAGCCTACTGCAGAACGGCATCACGCTGCTGGCGATGGGCGCGATCTTAATTCCCCTTGGACCATGGCTTTCGGTTGCTCTGCTGGTCAGCACACTGCCTGCGTTTTTTGTGGTGGTACGTTATTCCCTGGCGCAATACCAGTGGCGCATGCGCACAACGGCGGATGAGCGCCGCACCTGGTACTACAGCTCACTCATGACGACAGCAGAGGCAGCGGCGGAGTTGAGACTCTTCGCACTTGGCAAACACTTCCAAAACTCCTATCAAGCATTGCGCCAACGGCTCCGCAAGGAACGTTTGCAGTTGGCGCGCCAACAGAGCCTGGCGGAACTGGCGGCCAGCGTGAGTGCCTTGCTGATTATGGGAGCAGCACTGGTTTGGATGGTCTGGAAAGCGATGCAGGGTCTGGTTACGCTTGGCGACCTGGCGCTGATTTATGCGGCCTTCAATCAGGGGCAGCGTTTGATGCGGACGCTTTTGGAAAGCGTGGGCCAGCTTTACGCCAACAGTCTCTTCCTCGGCAGTCTCTTCGAGTTTCTGGCGCTCCAACCAATCGTAGTAGAACCGTCGCCCGACGATGCAAAGACACCCGATGATCTGCGCGATGAAATCAGCTTCTTACGCGTTTCTTTCCGTTATCCCGACAGCCAGCGTCAGGCTCTTGATGATTTCACGGTAAACATTCCGGCGGGACAAATCGTCGCCATCGTAGGTCCGAACGGCGCCGGCAAGAGCACTCTGGTCAAGCTACTCTGCCGCTTCTACGATCCGCAGAAGGGAAGGATAACGATCGATCGAGCTGACCTAAAAGAGATTTCTACTAAACATTTGCGCAGACTCATTACGGTGCTGTTTCAGCAACCAGTTCACTACAACGCCTCAGTCCGTGAGAACATTGAATATGGTGACCTTGAGCGTGAACCCCAGCCGAAAGAAATCGAAGCCGCCGCTCGGGCCGCCGGCGCCGAAGAAATGGTTGCGCGCCTACCGGAAGGTTATGAAAGTGTTCTCGGAAAATGGTTCAGCGGCGGAACGGAACTGAGCGTCGGCGAATGGCAGCGGATTGCGCTGGCACGCGCGTTTCTGCGGCGTGCTCCGATTATCGTTTTGGATGAGCCGACTAGTGCTCTCGACCCCTGGGCTGAAGCCGATTGGTTGCGCCGGTTCCGCCAGCTAGCTTTAGGACACACCTCAATCGTTATCACTCATCGATTCACTACGGCCATGTATGCTGACATGATCCACGTGATGGAATCGGGAAGAATTGTGGAGTCGGGCACGCACGATGATCTGCTGCGGCAAAATGGCCGTTACGCGGAATCCTGGATGGAGCAGATGAGCGCCGCGGAATTCGCTCTACCGCGAGAGGCATGACAGATTTACGCGCGGAACACGAGCTGCTGCTATGCGTTGCCCGTAGGTCGCTGGACGAACCGTTAATCGCTCGGCTCCGCGCCCTCGCCCAACAGGACGTTAGTTGGGACTACCTGATAACCCTCGCGTTCGATCAGGGCCTCCTGCCTCTGCTTTGCACGCATGTAGGCCGACATTGCCACGATATCGCCCCTTCTCACATACTGGACCGACTGAAAAGTGAATTGTTCAGCAACCGCCAGAGCAATCTTTATCTGCTGCGAGAGTTGCGGAGAGTATTGAAACTCTTCAGGACTCAAGGGATTGAAGTACTCAGCTTCAAGGGCCCTATGCTTGCGGAACTGGTCTACGGCGATGTGGGACTGCGACAGGCTGGTGATCTCGATCTCCTGATTGTGAAGCATGACTTCTCGCGCGCTGACGAACTTCTGCGATCCGCTGGTTACCTGATGGAACCGCAGTTGACTCCTGCTCAACAAAGATCCCACTTACGCTTTCACTGCGAAATACAATTTGCGCACCAGGATCAATTCAGTGTTGTGGATCTGCATTGGGGTATCACGCCAAAGACTTTTCCCTTGCCTATGACTTTTGCGGATTTATTTGCGCGGCGCGAAACGATCTCTCTTGGCGGCCACGCGATCGAGACCTTCGCGCATGAGGACTTGTTGCTTTATTTATGCGTCCATGGAGCGAAACACTATTGGCGACGACTGGAATGGGTAGCCGCAATAACGGAACTTGTTCGTGCCGGTACAAAACTAAATTGGTCTCTCATCGTTCGCCGCGCAAAAGAAGCGAAGAGCGAAAAATTTCTTTCTCTGGCACTATTGTTGGTCGAAAACCTTTTCAGTGTTGGGCTACCACCGGAAGTTACCGCGTTGCTAAAGGGAGAGACTTTGGGATCGAGCGCGCACGTCTTGAGTGAAAGGTTGCGTCGCGGTGAGGCAGCGCCGCCGAGTCAAATCGAAATGTTTCGCTGGAACCTTCAGTTTATGGAACACCGGCGCGATGCCATTGCGAGCCTGCTGCGGTCGGTGCTGGTGCCGACAATCTCTGACTGGCAAGCAATATCGTTGCCAGGTTTTTTACACCCTCTTTATTACGGCTTTCGACCAATTCGCTTGCTAAGCAAATATCGACGGCCGCCAGAAGACGAATAACGCACTATTTTGGATGATGTACGAAAGGAATTTTGGCGGAACGCGAACAGCGTATTGTGAACACTATAGACATACGTTATTTACGGGACATGCCGGCACGCCTGGACTTCCGCAGCATTGGTTGCTACAGCACTGATTATTCGAACCGCAGGCATCTCCCGCCGCTTTGCACGAGGCTTGCGCCTCTGCTGTCGGCGCCGCTATCGAGATGATTATCGGCAAGGCAAGCGCTGCAAATCCAACATTGCGCACCAGCTGACGTCGGTTGATACCGGCGAGATGCACGGGCGCAGCTGGCGCAGCCTCAAGCAAATCGAATTTTTCGAGTTGATCTAAAGCGAGCCAAACGACAGCATCATTTGCATCTGTTTTTGCTTGGGCCGCCAATATTTCGGAGATATCGCTCACGGTGTTACGACCATCGCAATGTTTCCAAACAAGCGCCGAAGTGTTGTTAAGACAATGTGCTTTATCGGTTTCCAGATCGTAGACGAGGGTTTCGTCCGGCAGATCCTTGATGATGAGTCTGTCTTTGCGCGCTCGGGGCGCTTGATCACTTGCTCGAATAGCCACTGGGGTGAACTCCTCTTTCAATCCGATGATTACAACTATTTCACGATGGCAGAATGCGGGAGAGCACTCCATCCAACTTTGTAAAACAGGGCCCTGAAACTACCACGCGGCAAAGGAAATATCAATACTTGCGCAGATTGAGTTCTTGATTTATGGGCATAACGGGGCACCTAATGCTCGCTGCAGAGGGCGTAGGACGAGCCAAAAACAGTGGGACTCAAACTATGAGCTTCGTAGAGGAAAAAATAAGGGGTTGCGCGCAGCAACCCCTAACTTGAATTTTTCTTAACTGTGGCGGCTTAGATACACCGCTTCGTTGAGTTGTTCGGACTATTAGGCACCACGATGCAGGACGGATCCTGAATACAATCGTTTGCACAGTCACTAGGGTTGGTGCAACAACCACCGGGTTGGATTTGTGAGCCCTGAGCTTTAGCCTCAGGAGCAACGATTGCCACAATCGCGGGCAGGGCAACTGCGGCGATCCCCAACCGCGCAACCATTTGGCGGCGTGTCATGCCGGCCAGAACTGCCGGCCG
>JBHENH010000147.1:326-701 GCA_046262135.1 Pyrinomonadaceae bacterium | reverse complement strand
AAGAGCTAATCAGAGCAAATCTCCAAGGCAGGCAGGTAGCTACCCGGGCCGTGGAAGACTCTGAATCGGCAGCAGACGCGGTTGTGAAACCCCCTCTCAAGTGGGCGGGCGGCAAGCGCTGGCTGGTCCCTTATCTCGAGCCCCTCTGGACCGAACATTCGTTCCGGCGTTACCTCGAGCCTTTTTGCGGCGGGCTTGCGGCGCCGCTTGGATTACAGCCGGATTGCGCAGTTCTCAACGATCTGAACCCTCATCTAATAAACTTTTATGTTCAGGTGCAACGCGGTTTCACAATTCGCGTCGAGATGCGCAACGATGAGCAACTTTTTTATCGCCACCGCCAACACTTCAACTATTTGGTAACCAGTGGAAAGT
>JBHENH010000147.1:0-316 GCA_046262135.1 Pyrinomonadaceae bacterium | reverse complement strand
TGTCGTTCAAACAATGGGCCTTGTCAGTTTCCAGGTCGTAGACGAGAATTTCGCCGTCTACTTCTTTGACAATTAGAGATGCCGTCCTGGCAACGGGTGTAACTTTCATGGGGCCTCCCGGATTTTTTAGGGAAAAAGAAAAGCCTACTCGGGACACGAGGTTGGCTGGAGTCTTACCCTGTCTCGGCTGTGATTTTGTGAGCAAGATACCTATCTACTGCAAACCTTGCAATGAAAATGTTGAACTGGTTGCTCGTAAGAAACCGTCAATCGGTTTAAACAGCGATAAACCTTCGTCCTGTGGCCGCTAAAACAC
>JBHENH010000146.1:0-7187 GCA_046262135.1 Pyrinomonadaceae bacterium | reverse complement strand
GACAATTCTCTCCACGGCTCGGGCTGCAAATCCTGGTGCTTCAGTCTCCTCATCCGCTTCTGCCTCAAACGCCGAAGGGGTCCTCAACTGTTCGGGCTCCTCGTCGTCACTTATGCGTTGAAAAGTGCCACCAGGAAGTGTCTGTCCGTCAACACTGTCAACAAAGCTCTTCACATGCGCAGCAATCGTTTCTGGCGCGCGCATCATTTGCCCCTGGTCGCTGGTGTCCTCTCCATCATCGATTCGTTGGAACGAAGGATTTTGATAACCGCCTGACGGAAGAACCGAGCCCACTTCCGGGTTACGATAATCATCCTCGAAATTGAACTCGACGGCATGGATCTGATCGAATATCCGCTCCTGCAACCGTGCATCTTTAAACATCTCTCCGTTTACCGCGGCATTCTCCTCTTCGTCGACAATTCTCTGGATCGAAGGGTCAGTCTCGACAAACGGTGTGATGATCGCTTCCTCTTCAACGACAGCAGCGCTTGTGGCCGCCAGCTCGACGGGAGCTTCCTGACCATCTCTCCCACGTCCGCGACGGCGGCCGCGCCGACTACGCCGTCGACCAATGTCTGCAGTTTCGGCGGGTTGCTCTGTAGCAACTGGGGCCACCTCACCAAGTACAGCCTCTACTTCAGCCTCGCGAAGTGGCTCAGCACGCTCATGTGTGGCTTCGATGTGATGTTCGCGCTCCACGCGACCGAGGGCGATTTGTTCAGCGGCGGCGCGCCCTGCGTCGGCTTCGCCTTTCTTCGCCTTGTCGATGACAATACGTTCAAACTCTTCCTCTTCGTCAAAGAAGTCAGAGACATAAAGGAAAGCGTCCCGTTCCAAACCGACATTCACAAAGGCCGATTGCATGCCCGGCAGCACGCGCATCACGCGTCCTTTGTAGATATTGCCGACAATGCCCTGATTGTCTTCACCACGCTCAATGTAAAACTCGGTAACCTGATCATCCTCGATGATCGCGATCTTCTTTTCGCGTCCGTTGACGCTTACGATTAATTCTTTTGCCATGTTGTAACTTGTGTCTCCTGGAATGCAGGCCGCAAAGACTCAATGCTTATTTGCTCTTGTGGAAGAGTAGGCGGATGACTTCAGCTCCCGATGCCACACCGTCTACTGGTTCCGGTGCCGAGCATTCTTTCGAAAATGTAAGTTGCGCGAAACAAGCGCGCCATTTTCTCAAAGAGCGAGGCGCGTGCTTTACGCGAGATTAGTGAGACGGTTAAACGTCCCACTGCGTTTTGTTCAGTGGAAATTGTTGGCCGCGGCTTAGACGAGTCGGGAAATAGATTGCCAACCAGCCGTGTGTGAGTTGTTTGCAGGTTGCGCTCGCGAGCGTCCCAAAGTGGACTTACCCCGTCGAGAGCGCGACGGTCATTTGAACAGTTCAACAGAAACCCTGACTGCGGTTCACGCTTCGAACGCGCCAACTTTGCCATCGGGAGCACATCCTCAACCAAGTTGAGGGAGCCGTAGAGAAAACTTGCTCTAATGTGCTCGAACCTATTCTGGCTTGTTTAGCCTTCCCCCCGGGAAGTTGGGAATGTTGTCCCATCGCCCGCATGTCTAAGCCCATTGGGCGTCGCGAGCCGCTTCAATAAAGTTAACGGCGAGTCGTCATCCCGTACGACAAAACTGTATGACAAAAAATTCGTCTCGCCTGGTCGGACGCACGGAAGACTCTCTTACTTGGCTTTTCGTGCTTCGAAAATATAAGCTGCATTTGGAGCGCCAAATGAAAGCGTCCGGCAGGCTAGCTAGGCTGGAGTATAACCGAAGGGGCGTGAAACGCGAAACACAAGCTGTTTACGACGAGAATGGGTCGAGGACACATAGAAGTCGACCGCCCACGCCTCGCCCGCGGGTCCAGTTGAATACCCCTGGCTGTTAGTTCCTGAAGCCCGCCAACCGTGCAAGATCTCTTTCTGAATAGGCGGCTGAGTTCTGAGATTGTGTAGGACCTTTTGCTCACTAACTGAATCTGTCTCTCTTCCTGATCACAGACTAAAGTCTGGGCTGCTACCATGCTAATTAACGAACCTTCTAAGCTGAACGCTGATCGCGAAACCGATGGCGATGAAAGTCGCGATGAGCGAGGCGAGGCCGGCGCTCATCAGGGGCAATGGGACGCCGATGACGGGCAAAAGCCCGAGTTCCATACCGATGTTTATGAATACCTGAAACATCAACCCACCGACAATTGCCATAATGACTAGCATCCCGGGACGGTCTGGTGCCCGTCGCGCCCCCGTGACCAACCTCGAAAGTAGGAGTGCGTAAGCGAGCATCACCAAAATGCAGCCGACAAACCCCGCGTTACCAGCCGTCACGGCAAAAATGAAGTCGGTATGGGGTTCCGGCAAAAACTTTAAACTGCTTTGAGAGTGTTCCGAAGTGATTTCCGCGCCGAGCAGTCCGCCTTCGCCAACGGTCAGGATCGACTGCCAGGTGCTATAGCCAAAGCCGCGTCGATCTGCTTTTTCGGGATCGAGGATGACGTTGATACGCTCCTGTTGATAAGGCTTTACAAGATTTGTCTTTATTCCCACCCAGTAGGCAACTGGCAGCATTACCATGGCCAGAATTATTCCGCCGATAACTAGCCGCAGCCGGATGGCCGAGAGGAAAAGCACTACTAACAAGATAGGCAGGTAAGTAAGCACCGAGCCAACGTCGGGCTCCAACAGGATCAGACCGCAGGGCAAGGCCAGGATGAGACCCCCGACCACCATCTCGTGGATCCTGAGTGACTGCGTGCGATGTTTGCCGAAATACCAGGCCAACATCATGGCGGTCGTTACTTTGACAAACTCCGATGGTTGAAACTGACCAACGCCGGGAACTTTGATCCAGGCACGTTGGCCATTGATCTTCAGACCGATACCAGGAATCAAGACCAGCGCCAGAAGTATCAGGCCAAAAACGTAAAAGGCAGGCGCGATGTTGAGCAGCCTCCGATAATCGGTGACTGCCACCAGAATCATCGCCACCAGGGCAATGCCCAGTCCGATGAGTTGCTTAACCCAGTAAGCTTCCTGCGGCTGCGCGTTGCGAATCTGAACGGTGCCGAAAGCTACAATGCTAATCGCCAGTATTGCCAAGAACCAGTCGAAGTCTCTGAGCGATTTTTTTTCTAGAAGTGCAGACATCACGGTCTATTCCGATTGCCGATTGCCGATTGCCAATTGCCGATTGGTGTGAACATGGTTCCTAGTTTTATCGATTATGCGCGCTCTATAATCTGGCCAGCGTGAAATCTGGGTCAGCGCAATCGGCAATCGGCAATTGGCAATTGGCAATAACATTCACTGTCCCACAACTGTTTGAGTGTCTTGCGGTTTCTGTGGAGCCTTCCGTGTCGGCTTTGCGGACTTAGCTACAGGGACCGCGCCAGGGGGTTCCTCATGTCGAGTGTTGCGATAGTAAACATCGTAGATTCTCCGCACGGCAGGTGCAGCGTGATGACCTCCAAAACCGGAATTCTCGATCAGGGCAATCACCGAAATCTCCGGCTTGAAGGCGGGAGCATACGAAACAAACCAGGAATGGTCTTTGTTCTTACCAACATCCTTCCCGAGACCCACTACCTGCGCGGTGCCGGTTTTGCCAGCGATGTCAAAACCAGCCATGCGAATACCCGCGCCTGTGCCTCCGTTATTGACCACGCCCCACATGCTTTCCACTACCGTCTGGCTAACCTCCTCGGGGATGGAGACTGTTTTGGGATTGGGGCGGTATGAATCGAGCGGCTGAAATCCCCGAGCCTGACGGTAATCTGGTGTACCCGGCTCGCCCACGGGCCTCAGCTCTTTTAGAAAATGTGGTACATAAAGTTTGCCACGAAGACCTACTCCGGCCACTGTGCGCAGGATAGTAAGCGGCGTCATCTCCTCGTAAACCTGACCAAACGATGCAAAGACCGTGTCGATTTCTTTCCATCTCTGATTGCGGCGATCAAAGATCGCCTTAAACTCCGCCGGCGTACGGCTGCTAACTTCGTTGGGTACATCGATTCCAGTTCGTTTGTTCAGATCAAACTGGTCGACCATGGCCATGATGCCTTCGAGACCCATCTTTAGTCCGAGACGGTAGAAGTAGCCGTCGCAGGATCTGGTGATCGCCGCTATCACATCCGGGGTGCCGTGATTGCCCATGCAGCGTGTGAACTTGTTTCCGATCGTAATGCCGCCACCGCAGACGAGGTTTGAGTGGTCAAGTGTGATTGCGCCCTGCTGCAAACCCGCGATGGCCATGGGAATCTTCCAGGTCGAGCCGGGAGGATAGCGGCTCTGTACGGCCCGGTTGATCAGCGGTTTGTCGGGATCATTGAGCAGCGCCACATACTCAGCCCGGCCTTCTTTGGTACCAATGCGCTGTGAGAAAAGGTTAGGATCGAAGGTGGGCGCGGAGGCGAGCGCCAGAATTTCACCATTGTTTGGATCCATGGCGACAATGACGCCGCGTTTTGTTGCTGAATTACGCAGTTGCTCCTCGGCGGCCAGTTGTAGATCGAGGTCAATGGTCGTAATCAGATCCTGGCCTGGTTGCGGCAGCACTATCTCAATTTCATCCTGGATCCTGCCGCGGCTGTCCACGACAACCTTTCGATAGCCATCACGTCCGCGCAAGAAGTCGTCATAACTCTGTTCGAGACCGCTCTGACCTATTACGTCTCCTGGCTTCAAGCCCTTGTCTCTGTATGCCGGTTGTTTCAACTGTTCGGGACTGATCTCACCAACATAGCCAAGCACATGAGCCAGCAGACCGTTTGGCGGGTAGCGCCGTTGAGGTTGTTGCTCGACGCGAAGTTCGGGAAATTCCAGTTCGCGCGCTTCTACCCAGGCAATCTCCCCTGGATTGGCATCCTGTTTCACCGGGATGGATTCGAAAGCGGGGAGGGATTTTATTTCTTCAAAACGATCACGCAGGACGTCGGCATCCAGGCCGAGACCCTCCGATAGGGGTTGCACCACCGAGTTTAATTCCTTACCTCTTACGTCTTCGCGAGAGAGGATCACGTTATAAATAGGACGGGAATCGACGAGTGGGTGTCCATTGCGATCGAAAATAATGCCGCGCGGAGCCGCTATAGGCAACAACCTGATTCGTTGGTTCTGGGCAATCTCCGCATAGTGACGACCGCGAACCACCTGCAGGAAATAAAGTCTCACGCCCAGCACGCTTAGCAGCAGCGCTGCCACGATCTGCACAGCCATCAGTCTGAGGCGAAGATTTTGGGATGTGTCTACAAACTTCATTTGTAAAATCAGACAGACAATGCGATGACGGAATTCGCTGGTTCGCCGTCTTACCGCCTTTTTAACGAACTCGCGCCCCGGCGCGCGACTCGGCGCCGCGAAGCAAACTGACGACGCAGGCTCACCTGTTCGGAAACGACCGAATCGAGCATGTAGAGTGCGAAAGTTCCCACCGTAGTCGTTCCAATGAGGCTATAGGAGATGGTCTGCACGAAGGGAGCAGATGGAGGATTTCCTAACGACCGCTGCCAAAAAAAATATATAGCGCCGTCCATGAGCGTCGCCGCAGCTAGGACCGGAATTCTCAACAGTGCGTTTTCAAGGTTGATGCGGGTGGCGGCGAAGTAGATCAAATACGCGGTCAGGGTTTTTGAAAACCCTCCCGCGCCCAGAAGACCGCCGCTGGGAGCGTCAATCGCGAGACCGGCAACCGTGCCAACTATTAAGGCTTGCCACGCCTCGCGCTGCAATGCGATATAAACAACGACAATCAGGGGAAAGTCAATATAGGAGAGTGGGGGCCAAGCCTCTCGTAGCGAGAGCTGCAGGATGATGGCGATCCCGAGAACCGCGGCAATCTTAAACTGAGGCATTACGTAGGAGTGATGAGTGATGGGTGAAAAGTGATAAGCAAGATGGAACGATGATGATTTCATCTCATCACTTATCGCGCGCCACTTTTGTTTTGTCTACATTCGGCAGCGTCTGTTCGGGTGCAGGCCGCTGCGGCGGACGATACAGCAGCACAGCCACCTCTGCTAATTGATCCAGCCGCGCGCTCGGCTTTATATAGATTTGATGTGGTTGAGTGGCAGTGCCCGGTTTCACCTCAACGACCTCTCCCACGTTTAGTCCGGGCGGATAAATTCCGTCCTGACCGGTCGTGATGATGTAGTCGCCAGTTGAGACCTTTTGGAGTCCTGAGACATAGCGCATCTCGACAAGACCTGAGTTACCGAGACCTCTAACAGATCCTAGGGCTCCTGATTCGCCAAGCTTTCCGATGATCGCCCCGGCTGCTGCTTTTTCGTCAGTAATCAGCATCACCTGCGCGGTCCACGGACTAACCGCAATCACCCGGCCGACAATTCCGCCCGGGGTAACGACCGGCATATTGAGGGCGATACCTGAGGAACTGCCGCAGCTGATCGTGACAGTGTTGAACCACACTGAGCCATCGCGAGCGATAACTCGCGCAGCAACCTGGTCGTAGCCCGTCTTTTCTTTGAGGTTGAGCAGCTCCCTTAAACGCCCGTTTTCGGCTACTGCTTCTTGTGCTTTTCGAAGCTCTAATTCAGTAACCGCGAGTTGCCGAGTGAGACGCTCATTCTCCGAAGCCGTACTACTAAAATTACCAAGTTGCCTGAAAAAACCGCCTATCGTGCCGCTCACCCAGGAAGTTGCTTTCTGCACAGGCGACGCGAGGGCCTGAATTCCGCCTTTGAACACGTTTTGCTGGGTGAAGTTTTCCTGGGCGTCAATGGCCATCACAATCAGATTCGCAAAAAGCAGCATAACGAGCCAAATAGGGGCGCGCTGACGAATCTCTTTTTGGGTACGACTGCTCGCCATATTCGTAAATCGTAACTCGTGAATAGTAATTCGTAAAATGGCCAACTGGTGCTTAAATCGTAACTTGTTTTTCCTATTTACGATTTACCATTTACGATTTACGCATACTTCACATTCCGCTGGTCATAGTGTTTTCCCACTTAACTCTCTTCAAGAGGTCAAAATCAGAGAGCATCTTGCCTGTCCCTAGCACCACTGAAGCCAGTGGATCGTCGGCGATCGAGACGGGAAGACCGGTTTCGATCGATAGACGTTTATCGAGGTTCTTGAGGAGAGCACCGCCACCAGTCAGCACAATGCCACGCTCGACGATGTCAGCGGAAAGCTCCGGCGGTGTACGCT
>JBHENH010000145.1:6885-7192 GCA_046262135.1 Pyrinomonadaceae bacterium | reverse complement strand
GTCAACAGCCATTTAGCCGATTCTGCCACAAAACTGTGCTTTTTTGCGTCGGCGGAGAATTTAGCACTATCGTGGGCGCGAGTCCAGACTTTTTTAAGCAAATGACTAAAGATTACGATTCTTAAGCCGCGACAAGAGTTCTCTGTCCCGCACTCGAAATCGTGGTTAACGCGTCGCTCGCAGCCCTTATTCAGCTCCCCCTTCACGGGGCCGTAACCCGGCGGGAGCGGGTTATGTTCTTTACACCCGAATCTGTCGCCGTTGATGCGTGCGTAGCACTGTTAATGTCATGCTTGGCGCTTCTCAT
>JBHENH010000145.1:378-6742 GCA_046262135.1 Pyrinomonadaceae bacterium | reverse complement strand
AGTTCCGCCTGATCGTACGGATCCAGGCGCGCAAAGATGTGGAACGTCAGGCCTGACCTGACTGCACCCAAATACCGGAATTGGTTTTGAAGGACCGCACCGATTCTCAAAGACTCCGGTCGAGGCGGACGCTCGAAAAGAAGACCCAGTTCGTCCGAGGCGACGGCTTCCAACTCAGGCAGATAATCATTCTGCGTGTCTCGCGCAATTTGTACTGCCATTTGCCGCAGGGCGCGTATTCGATTTGAATTTCGACGGTAGTAAGCTGCGCTCACTTCACGTCTGCTTACACGGTCGTCTACCACCTCCTGCTCATTTCGTAGGTAACCCAGGTAAGCCCTGACAACTGGCCCAAACTCCTCATCACCTGTTGCGCTTTGCGCGGAAGCTACGAAGCTGAGAAAGAACAGAAGCAGCAATCCAGTAACGCAGCAGCGTAACAATCTTGAACTTAACAGGTTCAGCATTAATCGAAATTTCCTGACGAGAACTAAGCGCAATCTTTATGAAGTGAATACTAAAAACAATTCTATCAAGTGCTCGCCTGACGTCCGTTGCGCCACTGTTTCAGCAATGTTACATTGATCTTTAGTTTTGCGTAAGTCGCGAGAACAAACCCTTGGAAGACAATTTTAACGGAAGGAAAATAGCGCTCGGCATCAGCGGTGGTATTGCCGCGTTTAAAGCCGCCGAAGTACTGCGCGGCCTGCAGCGGATGGGTTGTATTGTCAGGGTCGCTATGACCCGCCGCGCATGTGAATTCATCCAACCATTAACATTCCGGGCCCTCTCTGGCTCCCACGTAATCGTGGATGACTACGCACCGGATAATCCCGACCCGATTGCGCACATAACCTTTTCACAGACCGTCGACCTGTTTCTCGTGGCGCCGGCGACCGCTAATATCATTGCTAAGTTTGCAAATGGAATTGCAGATGATTTCCTAACATCGACCTACCTTGCGTCAACCTCACCTGTTCTGGTCGCGCCCGCGATGAATACGTCAATGTGGCAACATCCGTCCACGCGCCGAAACCTAGCCCAATTACGATCTGACGGCGTTTATGTAATTCAACCCGATGAGGGAGAGATGGCGTGCGGAACCATAGGCCCGGGGCGATTGAGCGAACCTGACAGGATTGTGGCAGCAGCATTGGACATCTTGAGACAGACCACAAAACAAAGTTCCCAGGACCTCGAAAGTGAGCATCTTCTAATTACGGTGGGTGCCACGCGCGAACCAATTGATCCGGTTCGTTTTCTTTCGAATAATTCTTCGGGCCGAATGGGCTTCTCGATCGCTGAAGCCGCAAGAAGACGCGGCGCTCGCGTAACGGTCATTGCGGGAGTCACAACATCGGCATATCCCGATAACATCTCGGTTATCAAGGCATATTCAGCTGAGGAAATGCGCCGGGCAGTGATGGAAAATCTTCACAATGCTTCGGTCTTCATTGGCGCCGCTGCCGTAGCCGACTACCGTCCGGTAGCGCCTGCGTCGCGAAAAATCAAAAAGACCGAATCATCCTTGAGTCTCCAACTTGAACGTACGCCGGATATATTGCACGAAGTTGCAGCCTCTAAACACGACGGGCTCCTGGTAGTTGGTTTTGCCGCAGAGACAGAAAATATTCTGGCTAACGCGAGAGAAAAGCTAAGCGCTAAGAAGCTTGATGCAATCGTCGCCAACGACATCACTCGAGAGGGAGTGGGATTCGACACCGTCACTAACGAAGTCACCATAATCAGCTGCGGCAGAAAGGCACCTATCCATGTGCCGCTAATGGCAAAAACCGACGTCGCCGATATCATTCTCGATGAGGTTGTCCGTCTGCGAGCACGAGTTGATCCTTTTGCATCCGCCCGGCCGGCCGCACAAAGGCTGGAAAATAAACGCCCCTAATACGCGATCCTATTCCCAAGGTCTTGATGGAGTCTCAAAACCAGACTGATGAGCTGATTTCGCTTATAAGAAGCACGCGAGAACAACTGGTCTATCTTAAGGAGCTGGGCGTAGAGAATACCGAACCCCAACGTGCACGCGCTGTCTGTAACGAGATTAGCAGCCCACAAGCTGGTTCTGTCACACAACAGCAAATAGGCGTCAAACCTGTCGGGCGGTCCTCGGTGCCCGCTGTCGCAGCTGCCATGAGGGCTGAGGCGCACGTCAGCGATCCTTACGCCGGTCACGGCACGTTATTCGGCGATCTCAAACCTCCCCCGGTAACAATTCGCAAATCTTCTGAAACTTTTGAACACATCTGGTCCGAAATTGGATGCTGCATGCGCTGCCCACTTTATGAAGGTCGAACAAATATTGTGCACACTGAGGGAAATCGGAGTGCGAGGCTGATGTTTGTGGGTGAAGCTCCGGGCGCCGACGAGGATGTGCAGGCACGGCCGTTTGTGGGCCGGGCGGGTAAGTTACTTACGAAAATCATCGAAGCAATCGGATTCAAGCGAGAAGAAGTTTTGATTGGCAATGTAAACCGTTGTCGCCCTCCTGGAAACAGGCCGCCCACGCCGGAGGAAGCTTCGATCTGCAAGCCTTTCCTGCTCCGTGAAATCGAAGCGGTGCAGCCGGAAGTAATCGTGGTGCTGGGCAATACCGCGATGAGGAATCTTCTCGACATCAAGCAGGGCATAACAAAGGTACGCGGTCAATTTCAAGACTATCAGGGCGTTAAGGTCATGCCCACATTTCACCCGGCGTACCTGCTCAGAGATCCGTCGAAGAAGCAAGAAACATGGGACGATCTCAAGAAGGTACGGGACTACCTGGCTACTACCCCCAGGCGAACAAGTTGAAATACTTCCTTACGTCACGTCCCGCCTTTTGCATTCTCTGATTTCGCGTTACCTTCTCACGCGTGGAACCGAGCTCGCAATCCATACTCATAAATTCACCGAACAGCGATCAACTGGACCTGGTAGATCGTGCGCCGACACGTGCCGCAAACCCGAGCCGGCCCAGGTATGCCGAGGTTGCTGTCCCCGTTCACGTTTCATCCAATTTTATTTACCGGCTCCCTCGTCCGCTGGATGATATCGCCGTTCCCGGTTCGCGGATTCTTGTCCCCTTGGGCAAAAGAATCGTCACCGGTTATATCGTGGAGCTCCATGACGACTTGGATTCGCGAGGGAGTCTTAAGGAATCCGGCATCAAGGATGCCAGGGAAATTCTCGATGTCATTCCGCTCGTCACCCCTGAAGTTCTTCAACTAACGCGCTGGGTAGCCGATTATTATCTAGCTTCCTGGGGCGAGGTAATCAAAGCAGCCCTTCCGCCTGGCATTAGTCCAAGCATGGAGCAGATCCTTTCATTGACGGAAGAAGGAAGAATGCGCATCGGCAATGAACGAGCCTCTTCCAATGCCACGACAAAGGAGCATCTGCTCCACCTGGTAGGAGCAACAAAGGAAATAAGTCTTGCCGAAGTTGCGGCGCAACTTCCGAGTACGCAAGTTGCAAAGGCCGCGCGCGAGTTAGAACGCGACGGACTCCTGGAGATTTCCCAAAGGGCCGGCACTGAGTTCGTCCGAGCGAAATATCAGCAGTGTGTCCGCCTGGCCAAGGTCGTTGATACACAAGCAGCTGTCGAAGGCAGAAACTTTACGTCGGCGCAGATCCGAGTGATCGAGGCCCTCAAAGATCGGGAGCCTTCATCTCTTGCTGAGTTGTTAGTGAAGGCAAGAGTCAGCTCTTCTTCAGTGCACACGTTGAAAAAGAGAAACGTTATCGAGGTCTTTGAGGAAAGGTTGCGCCGGGATCCGTTAGGCAGGGTTAGTTTTGAACCGCAGCAAGATTACCGCCTGACTGCGGATCAGAAGGGAATTTTAGCCGAAATCGAAAAGCCGCTACGCGCTCGAATTTACGCACCGTTCCTTCTGCATGGTGTCACCGGTAGCGGGAAAACTGAAGTTTACATTCGAGCAATGCGAATTGCTCTGGAGGTGGGTCGGTCGGCCCTGATGTTGGTTCCCGAGATCGCTCTGACGCCTGTCTTTTCACGCCGCCTGCGAATGCACTTCGGCGACCGGGTCGCCATTTTTCATTCATCTCTTTCACGCGGCGAGCGATTTGACGAGTGGACCCGCGTTAGAAATGGTGAAGCGCGGATTGTAATAGGCACACGGTCGGCAGTCTTTGCGCCAATAAAGGACCTTGGACTGATCGTCGTTGATGAAGAACACGAATCCACCTACCGGCAACAGGATCCGCCTCATTACAACGGGCGGGACACGGCGATTGTGCGAGCCCAAAAGGAAGGCGCCGTTGTTATTCTGGGTTCTGCAACTCCTTCGTTGGAGTCCTTTCACAACGCAAGCAATGGCAAGTATCGCTATCTGGAGTTACCGCGCCGGCTGGGAAACAGGCCTATGGCAGTCGCGGAAATTATAGATATGCGAGAGGCGTTTACCCGTTATCAAAAGCCACGAATTTTTTCGGATGAGTTACTGAAGGCAATCGAAGCGGCCCACAGCCAAAGAGAACAGTCGATAATTCTATTGAACCGTCGGGGCTACTCCAGTTTCGTCTTATGCCGATCATGCGGCGAAAGTATCCAATGCCCCAACTGTGACGTCACGCTAACCTATCATCGCAGCGAACGGGTCATCATCTGCCACTACTGCAATCATCGCGAGCCTGCTCCCTCCCAATGCCCGACCTGTAAGGGGAAATATATTTACTATGTCGGCGAAGGCACCGAACAGATCGAGGAAAAGTTAACGAAGCTTTTTCCCACGTTGCGTATTGCACGAATCGATCGGGATACGACGTCTCGACGCCGTTCGTTTGAAAAGTCGCTGCTCGACTTTAGCGACGGCAAAATCGACATGTTGGTGGGCACGCAAATGCTGGCCAAGGGGCATGATTTTCCTAAGGTGACTCTCGTAGGTGTAGTTTCGGTCGATGCGGGTTTGGCTTTACCCGATTTCCGTGCGGCTGAACGAACTTTTCAGTTGTTGACGCAGGTTGCAGGCCGCGCGGGACGAGGCGAACGTCCCGGGAAAGTTTTGATCCAGACATATCATCCTCATCATTACGCACTGAGGCATGCGGCAGCGCAGGACTACTCCGGTTTCTACCAGGAAGAAATTCGACATCGACTCAATCATACGTATCCTCCTTTTGTGGCGATTGCGTCTCTCCTCGTGCATGGTGAGGATCTCACCCGGGTCACGGCTGATGCTCTGGAGTTGCGAAAAGAGTTGGACAAGGGCAATGAAGACCGGACAGCGCGGGTCCTGGGCCCGGCCCCTGCGCCGCTATCCAGATTGAAGGGCGAGCATCGTATGCAATTGTTAATCAAGTGTCGCAACCGACACCGCATGCGCGCAATAATTGACGACGCTATGAAGAGTCTCAGCGAGCGAAAGATTGGCCTCCGCTCGATAAGTGTAAAGATTGATCCTGTATCGGTAATGTAATTCATAAGTTCTGAGCTGCGCGACGGTGTCGTCTTATCGCGTGCTGAACGGCGTGCATCTCATTTACGCTAAACTTTCTGCTATGAAACTTTCGGAATTGGCAGTTGCGACCTCTGCGAAGGTTGAGAATGAATCCGGCGATATCGACATAACGGGCGCCGCGGGTCTCGATGACGCAACTGCGGGTCAGGTGACTTTTTTAGCGAACCCCCGGTATACATCAAGAATCAACACAACTAAGGCCTCAGCGATTTACCTTTCGGAAGAAGCATGGATAGATCGCAGAATTGCGATCCTACGTGCGAAGGATCCCTATCTCGCCTATACCCGTGCACTGCGGCTGTTTCATCCCGAACCAGACTTTGAGCCTTTCATTCATCAGTCTGCGGTGGTTGATCCGTCGGCAAAAGTTGGTAAGGGAGTGTCAATCGGGGCGTGTTCAGTAGTTGGCGCCGGGTCCGAACTCGATGAAGGGGTGAGAATTTATCCTAACGTAACCATATACGAGGGAGTAACGATCGGCAAAAATTCGGTAATCCACTCCGGCACAGTCATTCGCGAACGAACGCAGATTGGTGAGCGCGTCGTCCTTCACAATAACGTGGTTGTCGGTTGCGATGGTTTTGGCTACGCCAAAGACGAAGGTCGCAGCTGGCTGAAAATTCCGCAAACAGGTCGCGTAGTTATAGAAGACGATGTAGAGATTGGAGCGGGCACGGCAATAGATCGCGCCTCAGTGGGGGAGTCGCGAATTGGGCGCGGAACGAAGATAGACAACCTCGTTCAAATCGGACATTCATGTACGGTCGGCGAGGATACGCTGCTGTGTGCACAAGTCGGGCTGGCCGGGAGTTCTCACATCGGGAATCGGGTAATTCTGGCGGGTCAAGCCGGCGTTGCCGGACACTTAACCATTGGCGACGATGTAGTCC
>JBHENH010000145.1:0-331 GCA_046262135.1 Pyrinomonadaceae bacterium | reverse complement strand
ACGGCGAAGAGTGCCACCAGCCACGATGTGCCGGCCGGCAAAGTTATTTCCGGCGTGCCTGCCTTCGATAATCGCGACTGGTTGAGATCGACCGCCGCATTTCGGCGTTTGGGAGAGATGCATCGAAAACTTCGGGAGCTGGAGAAACGCCTTGAGGAATTGGTTGGCGTGAGAGGCGGAGGGTCCTCACCCTAATGACAAGTTGAAATTTGGAATAAGAAATGATCAGAAAACATTTTCCATTTATCATTTGTCAGTCGTAGATTCAACTTTGAAGTGCAACACGATATGCGCTGTTGCTTCGCCCCAGCGGGGGCGAGATGTTTATAGC
>JBHENH010000144.1:6958-7292 GCA_046262135.1 Pyrinomonadaceae bacterium | reverse complement strand
AGTCTCGGCAATTCCGAGAGGAAAGGGTGGGCTCTGGTTGTAGATGACGTGTCAGACGTTACGGAGATGTTGTCGGTTCTCTTGACCCATGCGGGATACGAAGTGTCCACCGCTTCCTGTGCAATGGATGCGATTGCGTTGGCGCGCGAGCAACGTTTCGATATCATCATTTCAGATATCGGCATGCCTGAAATGAACGGATACGAACTTGCTCAGGCGTTAAGATCACTACCCGGATACGAGACAGTTCCAATGGTTGCTGTTACCGGCTATTCAATGTTTGACGACCGCAATCGATCGCTTACAGCCGGATTTAATGAGCATGTCACCAAGC
>JBHENH010000144.1:362-6948 GCA_046262135.1 Pyrinomonadaceae bacterium | reverse complement strand
CTATGATGGTTACTATCACATCAAATGGAGCCGGATGCTTTGGGAATCACTGCGTAGCCGGAACTTCCCTCCGCCGTTTACGTGGCTGCCACTGACTATTCTTGACGCCAGAAACTACGTAGACCACCACCTGCTGTTCCACTTTTTGCAGATGCCTTTCACCTGGTTTGGAAACCTCAGATTGGGCGCAAAAATTTCTGCCGTCATCTTTGCCAGCGCCGCTGTCTTTTCGTGTTATTGGCTTTTGGTCCGTTACCGAATCCGCTATTCCCTTATTTGGCTATTAGCTCTGTTCGCCTGCTCAGCTCCCTTTTTGTATCGATTGAACATGGCCAAGGCGCCGCCGTTTGCCATCATTTATTTGATCCTCGCAATCTATCTGCTGTTCACAAAAAGATACTGGCCTCTGGTGCCGCTTAGTTTCATATTCGCTTTGACCTATGACATGTTTGTATTGCTGGTCCTGGTTGCCTTTATTTGGACCGCTGTTATTGGTTGGACCGAGCATCGAATTGAATGGCGACCCATAGCCTGGGTCCTGGCAGGAACAGCGGCAGGCTTAATAATCAACCCATACTTCCCTATTAACCTTCACCTTTTATACGAACACATCAAGACAAAATTGACCCCGGGAGACTTTTCAACAAAAGTCGGAAAAGAATGGTACCCGTACGACTCCTGGGAATTTCTAGGCAACTCTATTGTTGCTTGTGTTGCAATGATCGTCGGGTACATCAGCTTTGATCCGTCAGATCGAGATCGGTCCGGTCACTCGCTCTTTTTTCTTGTCTTTGCAACAGTCTTGATGGTTATGACGGCGAGATGGAAGCGAATCGCTGAGTATTGGCCGCCTTTCGCAGTGATGTTTGCCGCCTTTGCTTTGCAACCCTGGTTGCAGGGTGTTCGCTCCTCTTTGACGGGGCTTCCCACTGACATGCTCGACGAGCTACAGCCGTACCTCGATAGGCCTCAATCCGCACCCCTGACAAGAGAAGAGCAACAGACAGCGCTCTGGCGAAATGTTGGAATCGGCGTGGTTGCTGTTTTCCTCGGGACGGTTTTTTTTCTCAATCTTCGAGCTACATTTAGAGACATCTCTTCGAGTGACCCCCACGATTATTTTCGTGCAGGCGCCGAATGGATGCGCTCGAATGTGCCCGCCGGACAAAGAATCTTCAATACCGACTGGGATGATTTCCCTCGATTGTTTTATTACGATCCCACTCATCACTATGTCTCGGGGCTCGATCCAACGTATCTGTATGATCGTGATCCCTCTCTGTCAAAACTTTACGATAGCATTACACTCGGCGAAGAAGAGGATCCTGGTCCTTTAATTCGTGATCGCTTTGGCGCACGTTATGTATTTACAGATAACGCACACCAGGAATTCTTTGGTAACGCCACGCAGAGTGGGTGGTTCGAGATCGTCTATGAAGACAATGAATGCACGATCCTGCGCGTGCGTGACGAGAAGGTTGCGCCGCAAACTGAAGAACCAGATGCTCCGGATACAGGTGACGAGGAACCACAAAACGATAACACGCCGTAGGCTGCACGCCTGAACGCTTTCCGAGTCTGATTCCTAAGGACGATTTTTTCTACTAATATCTAAGCCATGCTGCGTATTTATTCGAGGTGCGTTACTCCAGTTCTCGCTGTTCTCGTCGTCGGGATGGTGACCGCATGCAGTACGCGCAATACCGGGGAACCCGTTCCATCCAACCAGTCGACGGCCGCTCAATCATCACCAGTTCCGGTTAAAAAGGGCTTTGAAGCAGACCTGGATTACGTCCGCAAAGGCCAGTACACCTACGTTTTGGTTTTCTCGCGAAAGGATGGCAAGCCTCTCGACAAAGATGACGGCGCTAACTTGAGAACTAATGCGCCGCAGGTAGTTGACTGGGTAACGAGCGAGGAGGGCAAGAAGGTGATTGCCGGAACGAACTTTGATCTGGAAAAGGGAAACCTAAACGTGTTGCGGAAGCGATTTGTGGTTGAGGATTACTCGATCAAGTAACGGTGGGGCAGAAGGCAGTAGGCAGTAGGCAGAAAGCTAACCGGTTCTTCGCTTTCTGCCTACTGCCTTTCTGCCTTCTCCGGTTACATCACTTCACCGGCGCAACCGTAGCATTCTTTGCAAAATCTCCGGACTTGATGATTGTTATCTTTGAAGGGTCGATGTGCCGCCGCATTGCAGCAGCGATCTGTTCGGGCGTTAGCGCTTTAAGCCGGGCGTCCAGGTCCTCATCCCATCGTAGAGTTCTGCCGAAGAAAAGGTAATTGTTCAACCGGCTCGCCAACTCGTTGTCCTGAGCGCGGCTCACTTGCCGCGACTGGAGATAGCCGGATTTGGCAGCCTCCACCTCTTCCGCCGTGAAGCCATCCTTCAACATGCGCGCAATCTCTTCCTTGAACGCTGCCTCAAGCTTATCGACGTTCTGCGGAGCATAAATAGCGTTCGCAGTGAAGCGACCGTACTCATCGAGCGAACTGATATTGATGTTCGACCCGACTCCATAACTCAAACCCTCCTTTTGGCGAATGCGTGCCGCGAGGCGCGAATTGAGAAAGCCTCCGCCCAGCATATAATTGCCAAGCAGAAGCGCTGGATAATCGGGATTATCGTCCCGTATCTTCAAATTGAATCCCGCAACAAAAAATGCGTTTGCCTTATCAGGAGCGGGAAACGACTGGTTGGCCGCCGGCACGTCTTTGTACAGGCTGGGCACACGAGCGAAAGGCTTCGGGCTTTTCCAGTTTCCAAACAGATCCGTCGCCAGTTTAGCGATCTCTTTCTCGTCGAAATCTCCAATGACGCTCACTTGAGCGTTCGAGGCGCCATAGAAGTCTGTGTAAAACTGCTTCGCCTGCTCGAGAGTAGCGGCGTTGAGTTCCCCGATGCGCTCGTCCGGCGTGCTGATGTAACGGACGTCGCCCTTTGGATACGGGCTCAGCATACGGTTGTACGCGGTAATAGCGATCTGGACAGGCTCACTTTTTTGTTCCTCGATGCCGGCGAGCTCTTCCCGCTTAAGCGTTTCAAACTCAGTTGCCGGGAATGCAGGTTCGCGAAGGACTTCGGCCACGAGTCGCATTACGGCAGGCAAGTTTTCGCGAGTCGTTTCGATATTAACGTTTGCCTGCGTAGCTCCTCCGAATACGCTCACTCGAGCTTTCAGCCTGTCCAGTTCGTCCTGAATCTGTTGCCGAGTATGCTTTGAGGTGCCACGCATCAGCATCGATCCAGTTAACGGAGCCACGCTGGAGCGATTCATGAGGCTTTTTTCATCACCATAGCGGAAGGCTATTTGCGCCACCACCTTACCCCCACGCGTCTTCTTCGGCAGCAGTGCCAGCTTGATTCCACCGACATCGCTGCGAACGGTGCGCGCCTCAATATTCGAGGGCGATGGATCAAAAGCTTCACCTGCTGCGACTGTTGGATCACCCTTATAGTCTTTTAACGCCGCAGTCAGGTCTGGTGTGGCCGGAATCTCCGCACGGTCAGGCTTGGGTGTCGGTATGAAAAGCCCGAGTGTCCGGTTGGACGGCTTAAAGTAGCGAGCGGCGACCTGCGACACCTCTTCAGGCGTAACTTTTCGCAATCGATCGCGGTGTAGGAAAAACAATCGCCAATCGCCTGCACCAATGAACTCGCTCAGCGTTAGTCCAACCCGATCCGAGTTGTTCAACGTAAGCTCGATATTCTTCATTATCTGGGCTCGTGCCCTTTCAACCTCTTCCTTAGTCGGCGCAGTTGTGCTGATGCCTTCGATCGTTTGAATCAAGGCGTCGCGAGCCGCATCAACTGAATCGCCCTGACGAACTTCAGCGCCGAAGATTGCCAGCGTCGGGTCGCGCCACTGAAAGTCGAAGCCGAAGATCGAGCTTGCCTTCTTCGATTCGACCAGCTGCTTATGTAGACGCCCGGAAGGAGTGTCGCCCAGGATTTGAGTGATTATGTCGATCGCTGCAAAGTCCGGATGTGAGCCGGAAGGAACGTGGTAAAGCGCCTGTACGAGTTGCGTATCCCCGACGCGACGTAATGTCACTGTTCGTTCGCCATCCTGAGTGGGCTCACTAGTGTAGATTTTTTGGATTGTGCGAGCAGGTCTTGGTATCGACGAAAAGTATTTATCTACCAGTCCGAGTGTCTTCTGTTCGTCAAACTTGCCCGCGATTAGCAACACAGCGTTATCCGGCTGGTAGTAGTTTCGATAAAAGGCCTGCAGCCTATCAATTGGCACATTCTCAATGTCGCTGCGCGCGCCAATCGTTGTCTTGCCATAGTTGTGCCAAATATATGAAGCCGCAATCGTGCGTTCGAGCAAAACATTGAAAGGACTGTTCTCGCCCAACTCGAACTCGTTTCGCACTACGGTCATTTCGCTGTCGAGATCTTTCTTCGCAATAAACGAGTTGACCATTCGATCCGCTTCGAGGTCGAGGGCCCAATTTAGATTCTCATCTGTGGCGGCGAATGTCTCGAAATAGTTAGTGCGGTCCGTCCAGGTTGTTCCGTTGGGGCGTGCACCATGCGCAGTCAGCTCCTGTGGAACATTAGTGTGCCGGGGCGTGCCTTTGAACACGAGGTGTTCGAGTAAGTGGGCCATTCCCGTCTCGCCGTAATTTTCGGTAGCCGATCCGACGAGATAAGTGATGTTGACCGTTATTGTCTGTTTAGTTTGATCCGGGAACATGAGTACCCGGAGACCGTTAGCCAACCGGTATTCATTGATGCCCTCCACGGAAGTTATCCGCTCCATGCCTCTCGGCGGTGCAATGGTTGCAGTCTGGGCGAGGGCATTAAACGATGACCCCAACACACTGAACAACACGGCGATAGCAAACATCGCGCGGGTAGTATTTCGACGTAAATTCATAGAAGTTTCTCCAAAACTATTGTGGTGAATGATTGCGAGAAAGTTGCGACAGGACACTGCGCGGGCTCCGCCCCCGACTGACGCTACATCTCGCTTATTGAAATTGGAACCGCGAATCTAAGTTGAAGGTATAGTTTACCAGAACGCACGCCGCTTTTGCGAGGCGCCCGTTCTATTGGTGGTGTCCTAATTTGAAATTCTCTGTGCGTCCTTTGTGGCTTAACATTTAACCACCACAGAGACACAGAGGACACGAAGGTTCCACAGAGATTATCAAGCTGGGAGACTACCGTTTTATTTGATAATTGCCGTACGAGGCGCTACTGCGCTGATATAAGTCATTCCGGAAGCAGTACGAGCTTTCCAAACTGCGCCCGGTCTTCCATTAACCCATGCGCACGACGGCCTTCTCGGAGCGGCAGTGTCTGATCTACGACCGCCCGGATTTGTCCGTTCTCAATAAATTTCATGGCCTCAAGCAACTCCGCTTTAGAGCCCATGAACGATCCTAAAATCGTTAAATGCCGGTAAAAAATCTGGCGAATATCGGTTTGCGCCGCGAACCCGCTGGTCGCGCCGCACGTGACCAACCTGCCATTGGTCTTTAACGAAGCAATTGAGCCCGGCCAGGTAGCCGCGCCGGTGTGCTCAAATACGACGTCTACTCCTTTTTTATTGGTCAGTCGCCTGACTTCCTTAGGCCAGTCTGAATCGCTGTAGTTCACGCCTTCATCGGCGCCAAGTTCCACCGCCTTCGCAAGTTTTTTATCGGAGCCGGCGGTGGCGATGACGCGTGCTCCTCGAAGTTTGGCCACTTGAATTCCGATTGAACCGACCCCACTACCCGCAGCGTGAATCAGAACATCTTCGCCGGGCTGGACGCCGGCACGCGTGACCAGCATATGCCAGGCGGTTACAGTTACCAGTGGCAGAGCAGCGGCTTCCTCCCAGCTCAATTTTTTTGGCTTGGGAATAACATTTACTCCGGGCGCGACGACAAGTTGTGCATAACCACCATCGCGTCGATACCCCAGCATGTCGTAATCCCGGCAGAGGTTGTCACGGCCTGAGAGGCACTCAAAGCAATGGCCGCAGGAAACCCCGGGCTGAAGCATGACCTCGTCCCCGGTCCTCACCCATGAAATCAGATCGCCGATCTCGCGCACTATGCCGGCAATATCGTTGCCGAGTACGTGCGGCAAAGGAATTTCGATTCCTGGTAAACCGGACCGCACCCAAACATCGAGATGATTCAAGGCGCAGGCTTTAACCTCAACTAAAACCTCATTAGCTTTGATTGTCGGTTCCGGCGCATCCACATATTGAAGCACCTCGGGCCCACCATGCTGATTGAAGACGACTGCTTTCATGAAATTATTTGACGCGGATAAACGCCGATTCACGCTGATAAGAAATGAATGGAATCGCTCACTAGGGAGCAAGACCACATTTCCTTTGTCGCTTTTATCCGCGTCCGTCGGCGTAAATCCGCGGAACGTCTTCAGCTTCCTGCGGTGAGGGGTCCTCAGCTTGTTGCCGGGCGTGGTAAGACGATCGCGTGAGCGGGCTGGATTCGACATGCTTGAAACCCATGTCCATCCCAATCTCGCGCCAGCGTTCAAATTCTTCCGGAGTAACGTAACGTTCAACCGGTAAGCGGCGGGAGTGAGGCTGCAGATATTGTCCAATGGTCATGATAT
>JBHENH010000144.1:0-316 GCA_046262135.1 Pyrinomonadaceae bacterium | reverse complement strand
GTCTTTCATCAGGTCGACGACTTCGGCGAACGTTTCCCCCAGACCCACCATGATGCCACTCTTGGTTTTCATTCCTCGGCCTTCGCGATCGCGGCGTTCTCCCGCGCGACGCAGCAGCGTTAAAGATTGCTCGTATGCGGCGTCAGGCCTGACCCGACGATACAACCTCGCGATTGTCTCCGTATTGTGATTGAGTACGTCAGGCTCGGAATCAAGAACGACGTTCAGCGCGTTTTCATCACCGTTGAAGTCCGGTATCAGGACCTCAATCCTGCATTCAGGATTAAGAGCACGGACCTGCAGGACTGTCTCCGCC
>JBHENH010000143.1:488-7293 GCA_046262135.1 Pyrinomonadaceae bacterium | reverse complement strand
GTCTTGTGCAAGGTTCTCGTCCCTATAAACATCTCGCCCCGCTGGGGCGAAGCAACAGCGCATATTCTGTTGCACTTCCAAGTTGAATCTGCGAATTTCAAAGACAAATGGAAAATCTGGTCTGGTAGACCGCGCCCGCTGAACGAAGGCGGCACTGACAAATCCTAAGACTCGGTGACGGTCAGGCCTTCGCGAGAAAACTTCCAGTCGAGAACCTCGGCCCCTTGCTCTGTACGCAGCGCACGCTCCACATCCGGCTTGCGCCCATCTGCGCAAAGGAAGGCAATACACCCACCGCCGCCCGCCCCGCAAACTTTTGCGGCCTCTGCGCCGTTAGCCAGGGCCGTCTTCACTAGTTGTTCCATTTGGGGAGTGGTTACGCCGGGCGCAAGTCGCTTCCGGTTCGGATAGGCTGCACGCATTATTTTACTTACTTGACCCCAATCATCAGCCAATAAGGCTTCCCGCATGTTCACCGCAGAATCTCGAATGCCTGAGAAAAGATCAAATAGTTCAGGATCGCCATCTATGTGCCGCTTAAAAATTTCCCAATTGTTAGTACCCGACAAACGTGGTTCGCCGGTGTAACAGATCGCAATCCGGTCTTGTAATTTCGTTTCATCGACCGTTATTGCTTCCCGCTCGATACCACCTGGCCGAAAGTGCACACACGAAGTTGCACCGTAGAGGGCCGAATAATAATCCTGAAAACCAGCGGGCACGCGTATCACCGTAGTTTCAATATTCGCGGCAATGGTGATGAATTTCCGTTTGTCATATCTGTCTCCTACGAGGCGATTGAGGGCCCCGATACACGCTATAGCCAGAGCAGACGATCCGCCCAATCCGGCCCCGGCGGGAGCGAGACTATTCGCTGTCAAGTGAAACCCCGTGGTCGGGTTGAAAAAGTGAACCAGTTTCGAAATTAATTCCAACCTCTCTTCGCGAATCAGGTCTTCTATGGCCGCAAGTTCCGTCTCAAACGCTACCTTGCGATCACGCGACTCAAGCACGATGCGACCATCATCTCGCGTCTTAATCTGGCACTGAGCCCGAAGCGAAATTGCAAAATTTACCGTTGAGGCACCCGGGTGAAAGAGATACAAGGGCCAGATGTCGATTGTTCCGCCGGCGAGATCTACTCGTGTGGGCGCAGAAGATTCAATAAGCATGTTTCGGTTTGCAGTAGTTTGATCTTAGTGCTTTGAGCTTTGTAGTGTATTCCTTTGTAAAATTTTCCAGCTTGCCTCAAAAACCCTGGAGCTCGCTCCACAGTGCAGCTAAATCGTTAGCTACTAGTTCAAAGCAAGAAGATCAAAGTAAGAAGTTCAAGTTCATTCATTATCGGGCTTACTGCCTTTGGGTGTTTTTGAATCAGCACGCCGGGCAGGTTTAAACGGAATGTGCTCCTGAAACTCGTGCTTGAGTCCCTGGAGTTTCTCCTGCGCCGCGGCCTCGAATTCCTGCAAACGTTCAGGGTCGGCTTCTTCAACTTTCTTTGACAACCAAAAGCGCTCAACGAGATAGAAGCCAACGATGCCCATTACAACAATGACCAGCAGAACTTTGCCGAGCCGTTGAAAGTCACCGATGATGCCGATGACGGCTCCGCTAAAGAAATATCCGGCTCCGCTGAGAATAAAAGCCCACGCAAAACAGCTGCAGAAAGAAAGTAGCACAAAGCGGAGATAAGGCATGCGGCCGACGCCGTAAAATATGCACGAAGCCCAACGCAATCCGTAGATGTATTTCGAAAGGAAGATTGAGAGAGTTCCAAACTTATTGGTCAATCGTTCCATTCTCGGTTTAGCGGCCCGATAGAAACGAATGTCACGTACACCCTTGCGAAATTCGCGCCCCGTGAGGTAAGCAACATTGTCGCTGGCCGCGCCCCCGAGCGTTCCCGCAAGAAGAACCCATGCAAAGCTGTGATCACCGAAAAAATAACTGTGCGCCAGAACGCCGGCCAGTAAAAGCGTGATGTCTCCCTCAATCATCACGAGCAGAAAGACGGCATAGAGACCATAGCGACCGATGAAGTCGTTAAGGAAATCGAGATGCATTTTTGGAATGTGAGCAGCGAGCGATTAATCAGTAACCGGTGTAGTGTCGAAAACGCAGTAATTACCCGGCTCTATTAAGTGCTCCAGGGTTTACTACTCACTCGGGCCCTCTTGTTCTTTTTGCGCTGCTTTAACGACGAGTACCGGGCAGGAAGCGTGGCGCACCACCGCTTCCGCCGTTGAACCAAAAAGTATGCGTCCCCAGCCAGTCCGGCCGTGCGATGAAATGACAATCAAGTCGACATTACGATCAGTGGCTACGCGGACGATCTCCGCAGCTGCTTCACCATGGACAATTAGTTCTTCAACTTGAAGTCCCTCACATTCTTCACATTCTGCGATTCTGGGCAGCTCCCTTTCAGCGGAGTCTTCCAGCTGATCACTAATATCAGCGATCGGTAAAGGTTCCGTCATGCCGGAGTAACCGACAGTTGGCACCATTGGTTCGATTACATGGACGCAAATTATCGATGCGCCGAAAGTACGTGCCAGTGAAGTCGCGGAGGTGAGCGCATAGTTGCCACATTCGCTGAAATCCGTCGGAAAGAGTATTGAACGGATCTGCATCATCAAAATAAGCTTTGAGCTTGGTATTTTGGGCTTTGACGATATTTGTGAACCGAACCAATTTTGGCGAAAGGCAAAGATCAAAGCGCAAAGTACAAAGTTCAAAAAGCAGATGCTGACATGAACCCTTCGCGAGTGCGGCCATTCTACACGCAGAAAGTCGCGTTTGACAGCCCCAGTACCCTCCATTATCCTTCGATAGCTCCACCCAATGTTTACTATTTACAGGAAGGTTTTTTGATGGCCATGCCCCCAAAATCGGACGCGAGTTTCATAGGAATCGAGCTTTCCGGTTCGAAACTCTGTGCGGCCACAGTAAATAACGAAGGTGTGGTAGGCGAGCGTCGCGAGGCGGAGCTGCAACCCGAAGCGCTTGTGGGGCAAGTCGCGCGGCTGGTCAGCGATTTACGCGGTGGTACTAATAATATCGGCGCCGTCGGCATCGCGATACCTGGTTTAGTTAACCGGCAGACCGACCGTGTGATTGCTTCTCGAGACCTTCCGGCCACAGTTCGCGAAGACCTTCACGCCGAATTTATGGAGGCAACGGGCTTAAGAGTAGAGCTCGAGAACGATGCTAATGCCGCTGCATACGGTGAATATAAGATTGGTGCCGGGCGTGGAAGCCGCGACCTCTTTTATATAACGATAGGTGAAGGAATCGGCGGCGCGATTATTCTCGACGGCAAACTTTGGACCGGCGCCTCAGGCCTTGCAGGTGAAGTGGGTCATATCACTATTGATACGGAAGGCGCCGAGTGTCAGTGTGGGAACACCGGCTGCCTGGAAACGGTCGCTTCAGCACCCAACATCGTGCGGCGCGCAAACGAACGACTCTATAGGGATTCGACCTCATCTCTTTCCAAGTTGGCCATGAACAAAAACTTCACCGCAGACGATATGGCGCGCGAAGCGAAGGAAGGGGACGATTTTTCACTGATGATGATTGAGCGAACAGGCAAATACATCGGGACGGGCGTGGCCAGCATTATCAACCTTCTCAATATTGAACGAATCGTTTTAGGCGGCGGAGTGATGCAGGCCGGCGATTTAATCCTGAATCCTATAATTCAGGAAGCCAAACGACGCGCCTTCCAGCCTTGTTTTGAAGCGACGCAAATTCTGGCGGCAGCCCTCGGACCTGACGCAGCTACGATAGGAGCCGCAATGCTGGCCAGAGACTCGGCCGTTACTTAGAGGTCAGTCAATCCGGGTCGCCAATACAGAACCGCGCGTGTTTCATAGACGCGGTTCTGTATTTTCCTTACGCGACTTGAAGCGCCGCCGAGTCAATACTGTTAGTACCCGGTCATCACAATTCGGTAAACCCTTGACCGGTGCAGCGTCGTGCTTCTGATATTGATAGCCTCGTCGTGTGACGCTCCGGGCACCCATACCTGACGATTCCTCACTCCGATAAAGGCAATTTGAAAAATTTTGGCCATCTGCTACAGTACTTCAACACTCTGTAAGCAGCAGTTTGGGCCAAGGGTTTCGCGGACCGTACTGTCTACGGGTGGTTGTCTGTCAGCAGTAAATGTTTCGTGCGGCATTTCTCAATTGTTCGGCAGCGCGAACGGAATGCTGAATTCTTTATGAAGGATTAGCAAAGCTGCGGCGATGCCACAGATTTTTCATCACAGTACAAACGCCCTCGCTAAGCTGACGATTTACGGGGCCATTTTTATTCTGGTTGCTGCACTCTGGGTAACTGCTGAGTTGAACCGCTCGTCATGGAATACCGGCCAGTGGGTTGAACGCCAACAACCGGTCCAGTTTAGTCATAAGCATCACGTCGGAGACGATGGCCTGGATTGCCGCTACTGCCATACGTCTGTGGAAACCGCCGCTTCTGCCGGTTTGCCATCAACCAATACCTGCATGAACTGTCACAAACAGATCTGGGCGGACAGCCCGTATCTTGAGCCAGTCCGTGCCAGCTTCCGCACAGGCAAGCCAATCGAGTGGATCCGAGTGCATGATCTTCCCGACTACGCTTATTTCAATCACAGCATTCATGTGAACAAAGGCGTGGGCTGTTCTACCTGTCACGGTCGAGTCGACCAGATGCCAATCGCATACCAGGCTTCGACGTTGCAGATGGAGTGGTGTCTTGAGTGTCACCGTACTCCTGAGAGATTTGTGCGGCCTAAGGACAAGGTCTTTGATATGGAATGGCGGCCTGCAAACAGCACGAAGGAAGAAGTTGCGGAAGGCAGATCACTGGTAAACCAGTATCACATTCAGCCGGCGAATATATTGACAAGTTGTTCGACCTGTCACCGTTGAGTCAACGTGAGATTGCCACAAAATGCAGAACCGTTGGCGGTAGCCAATGGGATGCGGTAAGACACAGAACGGTTGGCGGTAGCCGACGGATGTCATCTCTCAACGAAGTCATTAAGAGAAGTAGTAAACGCAACTCAATTCTTAGCATCCATTGGCTACTGCCAACGGTTCTGTAATGCACAGTCAAGATGAGTGAAGACCGACATATAAACTTCCAGCTGATGCGGCAGTACATTCTGGATCAGCAGAACACATCAGTACCGCCTACGATTGTTGGCTCGCCGTTCGCGACCCACGATCCAACTGATATCGCAGGTGGTGGTGATAAAGCCACTGTCAAAGGTAAGACATATTGGCGGAGTCTGGAGGAGCTAGCGGACGCGCCGGAGTTTCGCGAGTTTGTTCAGCGCGAGTATCCGCAACACGCTGAAGAGTGGAATGATCCTGTTGAACGCCGCACGTTTCTTAAATTAATGGGAGCATCGCTGGCGCTCGCGGGCTTGAGTGGTTGTGCCTTTCAACCTCCAGAAAAGATTGTTCCTTACGTGAGGCAACCCGAATATGAGGTCCCGGGCAAAGCACTTTTCTTTGCAACCGCAATGTCATTGGGTGGGGTTGCCACACCTTTGCTCGCAAGGAGCAATGAAGGCCGACCGACCAAACTCGAGGGAAATCCGGATCACCCGAATAGCCGGGGTAGTGATCCTCAGGCCCGAGGTTCCAGCGCCACAGACATCTTTTCGCAGGCCTCAATATTAAGCCTATACGATCCCGATCGATCCCAGATAACGCTGTATCGCGAAGAGGCCAGAACCTGGTCCACATTCGTCGGTGAGGTTCGCAGCGCGCTTGATGAACAGCGTCCTAAGCAAGGTGCCGGGTTGCGCTTCCTGACGGAAACAATCACGTCGCCCACGCTGGCCGCACAGATAAAAGCTATTCTGACCGAGTTTCCACAGGCAACGTGGCATCAATACGAACCGGCAAACAACGACAACGCGCGCGCTGGCGCCGTGACCACTTTCGGCCAGCCGGTAAACACAATCTACGATTTCAGCAAAGCCGATCGCGTCCTGTCGCTTGACGCAGACTTTCTTGCGGCGCTCCCAGGCACTCTTAAGTACGCGCGGGACTTTGTGGAGCGCCGGAGAATCGCTGAAGGCAAGAAAGAAATAAATCGCCTCTACGTGATTGAGACGACACCGACCACAACAGGGGCGAGCGCGGACCATCAATGGTCGATCAGGCCAAGTGAATTACTGGCGGCTGCGAGTGCAATTGCGGGAGGAATCGGTGTTAAGAATATTTCTCCCGGCGTCTCAACCAGCGGCCTGGACGCTATCGCGCGCGACATTCAGCAACACAAAGGCGCAAGCATCGTAATTGCCGGCAAGGAGGCGCCACCGGCAATTCATGCGTTGGCGCACGCGATGAACGATGCGCTTGGCAACGTCGGCGAGACTGTTTTCTATACCGATCCGATCGAGGCTAACTCAGTCGATCAGCGGCAGTCGCTTCAGGAACTCATTAGCGATATCGATGGTGGTCGCGTCGACATGCTCGTCATCGTTGGCGGTAATCCCGTTTACAACACGCCCGCAGACCTGAAGCTAAATAAAGATCGAATGTTCAAGACGAAGTTGCGCGTGCATCTCAGTCAATATCGCGATGAAACTTCTGAGCTCTGTCACTGGCACATTCCGGAAACACACTATCTGGAAGCGTGGAGCGATACGCGCTCTTACGATGGCACAGTTTCGATCGTGCAACCGCTGATCGAGCCGCTTTACCAAAATAAGAGTGCGCATGAATTGCTGGCAGTGTTCACGCCGCAATATGACCGGGAGCCCTACGACATCATTCGCGATTATTGGAGTAAGCAGCAG
>JBHENH010000143.1:0-478 GCA_046262135.1 Pyrinomonadaceae bacterium | reverse complement strand
TCAACAATAAGCCGGAAGTAAACAGAACCGCGAGCGGTAGCGAGCGGATGCCAAATTCGACTTTGAATTCGCAAGCAACTTCGTCGACCGACTTTGAAACATCATGGCGCAAATGGGTTCACGATGGATTTATCCCAGGCACGTCGCTGCAGCCGAAGAGTTTTTCAGTCAATGGCAGTAATCTCAACCCGACTAGTGCCAACTCAGCGCCACCATCCAACGGGCAGTTTGAAATCGTCATTCGCACCGACCCAACCATTTACGATGGCCGCTTTGCAAACAACGGTTGGTTGCAGGAGCTACCCAAGCCTCTCTCGAAGCTAACCTGGGATAACGCAGCACTGATCAGTCCCAACACGGCAGGGCAGCTTGGTATTCACAAGACAATTGGGAAAAAAGGCGGCGACATTTATGTCGATACCCTGAAGATTACTCATCAGGGCCGTACCTTAACACCTGTTCCTACATGGATAACTCC
>JBHENH010000142.1:379-7326 GCA_046262135.1 Pyrinomonadaceae bacterium | reverse complement strand
AACCAGACTTAACTAACTAAGCTCGCGTGGCTTGGTTCGGTCAGCCCAATGAAATAGTTAATCGCGTTGTGAGCCGGTCGGACCGTCAAATCCGTTTTCTCCGACAGACTCCGGAGCGGGCGACAGAGCTTTGACTTAGAAAGTTCAAGCGCATCCGTGAACGCTTCTGCGATTTCGAGATTGTTCAGTTATGCTATCGCTCTTTCGCCCGCGTCGCGGGCTAAAGAATTCGTTATTCTCGTAACCTGGGGTTGCGCTTCGCTCCACCCCAGGCTTTACGCTTCCGCCCGCTCCGCGGGTTAGTGAATGAAATTTTATGAAGGCACGTATCGACGCAATTATTAATCGTGAGCAGGCCGAATATCTCGAGCAGCTCAGTCCGCAGACCGATCCATTATTAAGTGAGATGGAAGCGTATGGCGCGAAACACCGCGTGCCCAGCGCCGATCGCGAAGTGGCACTGTTTATCGAAATCACAACCCGAGCAGTCAAGGCTAAGCGTGCGCTTGAGATTGGAATGGCGATTGCTTACACGACCGTTCATCTTGCTCGCGCCGTTGCCGAGGGTGGCCTTGTCGTCACCATCGATCCCAGCGATGAGATGATCAAGGCGGCTCAAGGTTATCTGGAGCGGGCAGGCGTTAGCAATAGAGTGCGTATTGAACGCGGCAAAGGATTGGAAGTGATTCCAACGCTCACTGAAACCTTCGACTTGCTCTTCATTGATGCGCTCAAGGAAGAGTATGAGGATTACCTGAAACTCTCTTTGCCAAAGCTACGAAAGGGCGGTGTAGTTATCGTTGACAATCTACTTTGGGGCGGGCAGGTGGCCGGCAAGGTTCGCTCACCCGATCAGGAGACTTCGACGAACGCGCTAAGGCAATTCAATAAGTACTTTGTGAACCATCCAAAGTTACTTGCAGAGGTGCTTTCGGTTGGGGATGGCTTAGGTTACGCAGTTAAGGTGAAATGATTTTCGCTGCCATTTATCAACGTAGCATCGGGTCAGTTGTTTACGCGAAAAAGGGACAAGAATTCGGAGTTGCCGCGAAGAAAATATGCGACTCCAGCAGCACGCTTTGCGCTCGTCTCCGAATTCCTCACGTTCATTTCGGCTTAGTTAATGATTCGGAAATTCACTCGGCAGACACAGGACCAGGCAGCTTCTATCGTATCGGCGGGAGGCGTTATTGCCTTCCGCACCGATACCTTTTACGGCCTGGGGGCCGATCCTTTCAACCAATCCGCGGTGCAGCGCATTAGAGAATTAAAGGGAAGGGAAGACGCCAAGCCCATCCTGCTTCTGATCTCCGATCTTAGCGAACTCGATCGGTTTATCGCCGCGCAATCAAAAAGCTTCAGAGCTGTAACCGAACGATTCTGGCCGGGCCCACTCACGCTTGTCGGGACCGCTCGTCCTGAGCTGCCCGAAGAGTTGACGTCGGGAACGAACACCGTTGGCGTGCGGTTACCAAAAGACGACAGTGTGCGTCAACTCGTGCGTGCCTGCGGCGGCTCCCTAACTGCTACCAGCGCGAACACTACCGGACATCCAGCTGCGCGTTCCGCGGACGACGTCGCAAACTATTTTCCGCAAGGGATTGATTTGATTGTTGACGGAGGAGAGGTGTCGGCGACCAAGCCATCAAGCGTTGTGGACCTCAGTGGAAGCGTGCCCCGCTTGATACGCGAAGGCGCCGTGACACGCGCACAATTGGACGAATTTGGAGTGCGCTGACTTGTCAGCGCTTTGGCCGGGCATACTCCAAATGACAGGCAGGAATGCCTGTCCTATGTTGTTGACCTCAGTGGAACCGAACCCCGCTTGATACGCGAAGGCGCCGTGACGCGCGCGCAATTTGAACAATTCGGAATGCGCTGACTTGTCAGCGCTTTGGCCGGGCATACTCCAAATGACAGGCAGGAATGCCTGTCCTACTGTGCCCTCAAATTCCTGACAAATCCCCAATCTCCGCTGGCATCGACGTTAATGTTGCCGACACTCTTCTTTGCTATGACGATATTCGCCTGGTACCACAGCGGTAAGACAGGCACATCATTGCTCACAATTTCGTGGATGCGCGCGTATAGTTGCTTTGCCTTCTCGCGATCGAATGTGTTCACCGCCTCATCAAGTAGCGCATCGAGTTCTTTATTGGTGTAGCGGCTTCGATTTCGCGAAGCACGCGTCTCGGTAGGTATCTCGGAGGTGGCGAAAAGATCTTTAAAGAAAATTGGATCCTGGTTGCCTCCTACCCACTGCCCATAAAAGATCTGAAAATTTCCACGTCGCAGTTCGTCAAACAAGGTATTCAGTTCAGCGGTTTCGATAGAAACGGGAACGCCTACATTCTTGAGATAGTTCTGAATAACGCCGGCATAGTTTTTTGCGGCTACGCTACTGCCGGAAACCTTAAAGACAATCGGCCTGGACAACCGCATTTGTCGGCCATCACCATCCGGATCCTTCAATCCGGCCTCGTCCAATAACTTTTTCGCTGCGG
The DNA here is from genome assembly GCA_046262135.1 of Pyrinomonadaceae bacterium. Classification (GTDB taxonomy): domain Bacteria; phylum Acidobacteriota; class Blastocatellia; order Pyrinomonadales; family Pyrinomonadaceae; genus PSRF01. Next base: position 4,822 of record JBHENH010000142.1, on the reverse strand, counting down.
CAGGATCGAAGGAATATGTTTTGCCGGGCGTGTAAGCCCACGATTCTTCGGGCAAGATTGAGTGCGCGATCTTGCCCTGCCCCAACAGCAGATCTCGTATCAATCCTTCACGATCGATGGCGTAGGCAAGGGCCTGCCTGACTCGAACATCATTGAGAGGAGGTTGACTCGTATTAAAAGTCAGCAGATTCAGGTTAGAGCCGGTAAATTGAAGCACTTGCAGGTTGGGATCCTGGCCCAAAAGTTTGACAGCGTCCGGCGAAAGGCTGGTCGGCAAAGGCGCGATGTCTACTCGGCCGGAACGAAGCTCGGCTTGCAAAGCGTTCGTGTCAGCAATTACGCGGACGCGTACCAACGGAAGACGCGGAGCACCTTCCCAATAGTCAGGATTTGCTGCCAGATCCACGACCTGCTGTGAGCTGTCATAACTAATGAACTTGAAGGGACCCGAACCCAACGGATGATCTTTTTGCGTGGCGTAGCTGTCCCTGGGAATAATCGAAACTGGGACTAGGTTGCTGAGCAGTCCGGTCCAGGGCCTGATCAAACTAACAACCACTGTTTTTGCATCGGGTGTTTCAACGCTTTTGATGTAACTCTTTTTGTTTTCCCCTGAGCCCTCATAGAAACTCGCCGACTTTGCGAACGTACTCGAGAAAACGAGGTCCAGAGTGTACTTGACGTCCGCAGACGTCAGCGGTCGCCCATCATGAAATTTGACGCCATCACGCAAAATAAAAGTAAAGACTGTACCGTCGTCCGATCGCTGGACGTCTGAAGCCAGTTCTCCCACGTAATCAAACTTTTCATTCTTCTTGACGAGGGAATTGAACATCAACGCGCGCACACGCTCGCTCGCGGCGTCAACGGATGGTGACCCTATGGGATCGATCGTACGAATATTATCGCCCAACGCGATGACAAAAGCGTTGCTTGCCGACTTGCAGCCAAACGGCATCAGAACTGCCATCAATACGAACAGCCACAAGCAAGCTACTCTAGAGCCTCGCATCAGATTGATCCTCCGTACTTATAGTTAAGTTTCTCGTTAAGTTTGGCGGTCTCATCCGACAGCTCTTTAAACTTCTCGTTATCGAATGAAGGCGGCGGTTTAACGATTGAACGCATTCCGGCTATGCGCCCCAGCGATGCGTTCACACGGTCTTTCGGAAGTTTGCCCCCGCGCGCAACTTTCAGCAGGCCTTGATACCCTCGGCGAATAATATCCGGCCGCGCGCATATCAGCATCATGTCATTGCCGGCGAGAAAAGCGCGAACTACAGCGGCTTCAATTTCGCAATGCTTCGCAATGGCCCCCATTTCTAAATCATCAGTCACGACGAGGTGTTGATACCCGAGTTCGCCGCGCAGCACCGTGGTTACGATGTTGTGGCTTAATGACGCAGGCTCTAATAAACCACCTGTCACACCCTTACTAATGTCTATGTTTGGAAATCCGCCGTGACTGACCATCACACAACGAACGCGATCGTCCTGACGTTGAAATAGTTCAATGTACGGAGCAAGATCAAGGGCCATTAAGTCGTCGTGAGTAAGACTGACCATCGGCATCTGCTCATGCGAATCGACTTCACCCGCTCCAATCCCGGGAAAGTGCTTGAGGCAGGCAATCATTCCCGTTTCCTGTAACCCGCGCAGGTAGACGGTTGTGTACCCGAGCACTTCACCGGGCGAGCGACCAAACGAACGGGAATAGAGGCCATTGGATAGCAAATCGCGCTCGTCAGTCATGATCGACATCACTGGAGCGAAATTCATGTTGAAACCGAGCAGCCGCAAAGCTTCGCCGGTGATCCTGCCCAACGCACGCGAGGCAGCCAGATCGCCGTGTTCGCGGATCGTTCGCGCCGAAGGCATTGGAGTAAATATTTTTCGCAGGCGATCTACCAGCCCACCTTCCTGGTCTACTCCGATCAGCGGGGTATAAGGCATCATCTCGCGTGCGCCGTCGAGCAGATCCCTCAGTTGTTGAGAGCTCCGCACGTTGCGTCCGAAGATGATGATGCCACCAGGCTGCACCTCTTCGATTAATGCGCGTGTGTCGGCGTCAAGCTCCGTTCCCGGAAGACCGATGTAGAAGAATTGCCCGACTTGTTGTTCGATTGAGAGAGACGGAAGTGGTTGGGATGTCATATTCAAATAAAGGTAGACCCCTCGCGGTCAGCTGAGCCCTATGATTTCGCAGTTATAATGAAACACCTTTTAACTATAAGACAAATCTACGCGGCGGCCAACAAAAGCTTTCGTACGAGTTAACTACAAAGATCATTCATCAGTTAGAAAAACAAGCGTGACGCCGCAATGGACATGCCTATTTATATTTAGTGCCTGACGTAGTATAACTCGGTCATGCCGCGCGAAATTACGGATCGAGACGCAATTCTTTCCAGCCTAAAGTCCCTCGATCTTACCGCTGAACTCTTCATAGAACAGAATGGGAAGTTGAAAAACGCAAACGATCTGCAAGTGATTGTTGAGGGCAAAGAAAATCCGAGTGGCAAAAAAGTCGGACCTTACGTGCGCTTACTCGCCTATGAAGGTAGCGAGGAGATCATGCGACAGGGGGAATGGGGTGGTAACACCTTTTACCTTTCCGTAGACGGGGCGCTGGATGTTTTCATCGATGAGGCACATGGGCAACAGCGCAAGATCGGCCGGCTGCAACCCGGAACCTGCTTCGGTGAAATGGCTGTACTGGCTGGAGTCGAGCGCAATGCGACAGTAGCGGTCCCAAAGCTCGAAACGGCGACTGTGCTGGAGATTACAAGGCCAGCGCTTCGTTTACTTAGAAAGCTTCCAAAATTTGGGCACGTGATTGATGAGACTTATCGAGCCCATGGCCTCGGACGAATGTTGGAGGATTTGGCGCACGGTATTCCTAACGCCAATGACGAGATCATCAGGAAGCTGCGCGAGATCGGAAAGTTCATGGTCTATGGAAAACACCATGTACTTTGTCAGGAGGGCTTGCCCATAGAAAAGATCGTGTTACTCAAGAGCGGGTGGGTGCGACGAGTGCGCGGAATCGCTTTTGATCCGGCATCGACCGGCATCGCTGCAGGCGTGGGCCAGGCTGTGGGTGTTGATTTTCTGGGTGCCGGAAACTGTCTGGGCCTGGAAGGGATTCACGGCGACCACCATTGGGAATACAGTGCGTCAGCAATGGCCCGCACAGAGGCGTTGGAGATTCCAATCGCGGCTCTGGCGCTGGATCCAACGTTGCGCGATCGAATGGTTTCTGCGTTTACAGCTTTCTCTACCGCGGACGACAATCCTCCGGCGGTTGCCGCCGGGAACGACATTCGTCCTCTGGCGTCGGCCGAAGCCGAAATAACCACGGGTATCGTCGACGGGGCAAACCTGCTGGTGATGGATATGGATCTCTGTGTCAGGTGCGGCAATTGTTCGCTGGCCTGTCACAAAGTTCATGGCCAATCGCGCTTGCTGCGGCGCGGAATCAGTATTACGCGGCCGGTGTCGATTGTCAGTGAGCGCACGCAGCATGTGCTTTCACCGCAGGTCTGTATGCACTGCAAGGACCCTGAATGTCTCACCGGGTGTCCCACGGGAGCGATTTTCCGCGACCCAAGAGGATACGTTGATATCGATGCGGCCACGTGCATCGGATGTTTCGATTGCGCGACCCAATGCCCCTACGATGCGATCTCCATGGTGCCAAGAACTGAAAGAAGCATTGGCCACGGCAATAAGAAATCTGCGAGGATTTTTGATTTGATGGGGACGCTGAAAAAAACCTTTGCATTATCACAACCTGCCGCCCCGCTTCCGATGACTCCTGCGGATGATGTTGTGGCGATCAAGTGCAACCTATGTGAACACACGCCGCTCAATCCTCAAGGTTCGAAGACGCAAGCATATTCGTGTGAAGAAAATTGTCCGACCGGTGCACTCCTCCGTGTAGACCCAGTGAGATATTTCAGCGAGGTGGACCGCACGCGAGGGTTGATCTTTCGTGATCAGACTCAGGCGTTTGGCCGAAACATTCATAGGAGCGATCCGCTGGCGAAAATATTCCACGTCGCAGGGATTACTTTAATACTCCTGGCTGCAACTGGCGCCATATGGGGTTTAAGGGCGCGCGGATTCGACGGCCTGCTAACGGGAACGTGGTTGACGATGCGCTGGGCCACAGGGTTAGTTGGATTGTTTGGCGTCGGCGCGGTGATGACTTACCCACTGCGGAAACAGATCTACAGAAGACGGGCCGGTGCACTTCGCTATTGGCTCCTCGTCCATCTTTACATTGGCGAACTCTCAGGCCTGATCTTGATGTTTCATGCCGGCTGGCACACCGGGGGCCTGTTAACCACTGCGCTTTACGTTTCTTTCGACCTCGTAATAATCTCGGGTTTCTTTGGCATCGGTTCGTACCTTATCGCTCCCAGAATTATGACCAGTATT
>JBHENH010000142.1:0-257 GCA_046262135.1 Pyrinomonadaceae bacterium | reverse complement strand
CACTGTCCTTTCTTCTGCGACAGTTTCTCCGGCGCGAACCCCTCACAGCTTTACTTGCTGAAGCGCGCCAGGCGCATAAAGAACGTCTGACGCGTCTGGCAACAAATGAAGAAAGAGTTCTTCTTATCCGCGCGGTTGAGAACGCCGTCACTCTGCGGCGTGTCGACGCGCTGATTCAGTTGCACAAAATTCTTAAGGTCTGGGTTGCGCCTCATGTGATTTCGACTTCAGCAATGCTCGCGCTAATGGTCGTGCAC
>JBHENH010000141.1:0-7470 GCA_046262135.1 Pyrinomonadaceae bacterium | reverse complement strand
AAACTCGGTGGGGTACATGTCGTACGCAAGCTTGACCATGGCGATACCCGCTATGACGGGTTCGAACTTCTCTCGGTCGGTTACATGAATTTGCACTCCACCACAGCTAACGCCGGCATGTTTTTGGAAGGTCGGCCGAAAGATACTACTTCTGAAGTACACGCCCGGCTGCTTCATGTCGTTAAGCCCGCTCGCATATTCTTCTGGATTCACGTAGGGCGCGCCCACAAGTTCAAAGGGCCGCGTGGTTCCCCTTCCTTCCGACAATTGAGTGCCTTCGAAGTGAACCGTTCCCGGGAACACCGTCGCCGAATCGAGCGTGGGAATGTTTGGGGACGGCATTACCCACGGCGTATCGGTTTCGTCGAGCCAAAGGTCTCTGTTCCACCCCTCCATAGTTACCACTTCGAGATCGCACCCGATTTCAAAATGCTCGTTGAACAGGCGCGCGAGTTCGCCCAGAGTCATCCCGTGGCGGGTTGGAATTGCAAATTGGCCGACAAACGATGCTTGCTCCGGCTCCAGAACATTGCCCTCTACGTGCTTGCCGTTGATAGGATTCGGTCGATCACAAACAATGACCTTCTTGCCGAGTCTTGTGGCAGCCTTCATTGAGTTCGCCATAGTGTAGGCAAAGGTATAAATGCGGCATCCGACGTCCTGCATATCAAAAACTAAAACATCAACCTCCTGAAGCATAGCGTCGGTGGGCTCACGGGTTTCGCTATAGAGAGAGTGGATTGGTAGTCCTGTTTCCGTGTCAATTGCATGTTCAGTCTCAATCATATTGTCCTGAACGTCTCCACGGATTCCGTGTTGAGGGCCAAACAAGGCTGTCAGTTCAACATCCGCATGCTCATACAGGATATCCGCCGCGTGGCGAAATTGGTGGTTAACCGACGCCTGATTACAAATCAAGCCGACGCGCGCCTCCCCAAGCAAATGCAATTGCTCTTCAAGTAATTTCTCAAGCCCAAGCTTTACGTGTGTACGAGTCATGCTCAGTTTTTGTCCGGTCGAATTCATCTGCTTAATGTAAGACTTTACCTATCCACAGAGTACAGAGCCCCCGTTGACGTTCAAGATTTCGCCTGTAATATGCCTCGCCCAATCGCTGCAGAGAAACGCAATCGGCGCCGCAATTTCTTCAGCTGTGGCCACAGCTCCTAAAGGAATCGTTCGATTGATTAATTCCCGCTGCCTCGCATCACCTAAAGCTTCACGTGTCATTTCCGTTTCTACCCATCCGGGCGCCACTGCGTTTACGTTAATTCGCCAGTCAGCTAGTTCGGCGGCGAGCGACTTCGTAAAGGCTATCTGACCTCCCTTCGAGGCCGCGTAGTTGGAAAAATTTGCCTCACCTCTCTGCCCTGCTGTCGAGGTCACGATGACAATCTTTCCGGAACGCTGCTTTTTCATCAGCGGACTGGCAGCCCGACACACAGTCCAACTGCCTTTTAAATTCACGTCCATCGTCTTGTCCCAGAGTTCTGCTGTCATCGTCTCAATAGGCGAACCTTCCCAAACCCCAGCATTGCACACCAGAATGTCAATCCGCTTAAAGTGCTTCAGCGCGGTGTCAATTAACCGCTCTGCTTCGATTGGATCCGCGACATTGGCTTGAAAAGAAATGGCTTGAGACCCTTTTTGGCGGGCTGCGTTAACTGCCGACTCTGCGGCCTCGGCATCGCGCATATAATTGACAACGAGATGCGCGCCTAACTCTGCCAGAATCTCCACGACCGCGCGACCGATTCCACGGGAGCCGCCCGTTACCACGGCCACGCGGTCGCGCAATAGCAAGTTGTCAAGATTCACGCGAACCCCTTCTCGGCTGCACGTCACCTAGCGACGGGTTCCTGGATAACTTGAACTGTTTGTTGTTCGTCAGCACGGGCCCGTTCATGGCGGACATAATCGTTTGTTGCCTCAATAAACCGGTCGAATAACGCCTGCGACAGAGGGTCTTCCTTCCAGCCGAGCTCCGGGTGCCACTGCACACCGAAAACAAAACGCTCCTTGTCAGGATCTTCCACCGCTTCGATAAGTCCGTCAGAAGTCCAGGCAGTTGCAACCAAATTACGGCCTACCTTTTCTATAGCTTGATGGTGGTGGCTGTTGACCACAACACTTTTACTCTGCGCGAGTGATGCAAGAAAACCGGATTCGGCGATGCGAATAGTGTGCGACGGACGATCACGAGGTGGGCCTTGTTCATGCTTGATGGCTTGCGGGACTTGAGAGCAAATGTCCTGAATCAGCGTACCTCCTCGAAAAACATTTAGTACCTGCATGCCGAAACAGATCGCGAACAGTGGCATCCCGCGTTTGTCTAATTCCTCCAGCACCAACAAGTCGGTCTGATCTTTTATGGTAACAACACTACCAAGCTTCTGGTGTGGCTGCGAACCGTATAGTAAAGGATTAACATCCGAGTCGCTGCCTGGAAGCAGTATGCCGTCAAGGCCGTCCATTATCGCTGATATATAACTTCGCTCTGGTATGAGACTAATGTGGACGGGCGCACCGCCCGCCGCCTCGACCGCTTCACTATAATGTCGCGCCAGATAGAAGCGGTCGGTATCCAGTTCGAGGCGCATCGTTATGCCGATACGTGGCCGATTGCGGCTCATTATCTATCGCCCTCCATTGTCCACTCGCCTACCCATCCATCCTGAACCTATCATAGCCTAAAAATACGACAGTATCTCAAATGGGCGAGGCACATTGCTTCAAATACGAATATGTGAAGGTTCATTGGACGAATCAGGTTGGCACCAGTGGGCGGATGTGAATGTGACACCGAACACAGAACCGAGCGCTGTAGCGCCGGATGCACCGTTCAGCTTTATCTGAGCAAGTGGACAGGCGAGCGTGGTGAACTATCCAATGACCGCATGCGTCCAACGCCTCATCCACTTATCGCCTATAGGCATAAATCACGTTCTCTTTAACATCCGGCGCTACCGCCGCTCGGTTCTGTTATAGGATCAGCTGCTAAGTTAGAGATGTAGTAGTAGGCTCTCACCCGAACTGTACCAGACGTTCCAATACGTCGCCTTGACTTGCCTTCGAACGAATTCCTATAGTGGCCTTTGCCGAAAATGCAAACAGAAACTTCTATGCGGAGCACCACTGTGCTTCTGGTGCGCAAAGGGAGCCAGGTGGCGCTTGCGGGTGATGGACAGGTCACTCTAGGCGAAACCATTATGAAGGCCAGCGCAAGGAAGGTACGACGCCTGTATAACGACACGATACTGGCCGGTTTCGCGGGAGCGACCGGGGACGCGTTTTCGCTTCTGACACGGTTTGAAAGCAAGCTCGAGCAATATCATGGCAACCTCGAGCGAGCAGCAATTGAGCTCAGCAAAGAGTGGCGTACGGACAAGGTACTTCGTCACCTCGAAGCGTTGCTGGTCGTCGCCGACAGCAAGACATCTTTCCTGTTATCCGGTAACGGAGACGTTATCGCCCCTGATGACGGTGTATTGGCAATTGGTTCAGGAGGTTCATACGCGCTCGCAGCCGCAAGAGCCCTGACAAAACACACTGAATTAACGGCTCGGGAAGTCGCAGTTGAGGCTCTGATCATCGCCGGCGAAATTTGCATTTACTCGAATCAGAATATCGTAGTCGAGGAGCTGTGATCGTGCTGACATTGCAATCGGAGAGCGCAGTGAATTTCAGCCCTGGATTAAACGTGGAAAAACGCGAATCTAAAAAGAAGTATAGAATAACAACTTGACAAACAAAGAAGAGAGACGAATTAAAAAGCTTGTCCGGGGTCAAAATCTTGCTTGCCTGGTTCTTCAGATTCGCTTTTATTCGCGTTTAGTCAGCGGCCAACGCTTCCGGGGCTCTTACGCTACGCTGAAATGACCACCGACAATGCTCGGGTGGTGGATAAGTTTATCTTCATATCTTTTTGAGATGGTTATTTACTTGGAAGGTGAAGTTGATGAAGACGTCCGGCTGGACGATATGACTCCACGTCAGATCGTTGCCGAGCTGGACAAACATGTTGTCGGTCAGCGCAACGCTAAGCGAGCGGTCGCGATTGCTTTGCGTAATCGCATTCGACGTCAAAAACTGCCGCCGGAGATGGCCGAAGATGTGATGCCCAAGAACATGATCATGATCGGTTCGACGGGCGTAGGTAAGACAGAGATCGCACGTCGGTTAGCACGGCTATCTGATTCTCCCTTTCTCAAAGTGGAAGCGTCGAAATTTACTGAAGTGGGTTACGTGGGACGCGACGTGGAGAGCATGATTCGCGACCTTACGGAAATAGCGGTAGACATGACCCGTCAGGAAAAGATCGACGAGGTTGCGGAAAAAGCGGAATTGAACGTGGAGGAAAGAATTCTTGATTTGTTGCTGCCGCCACCGCGTTCTACCTCGCCTCTCTATGATTTTGATTCGGTAAGTGAAGAAGAGCCTTCGGCAGAATCAAAAAAACAATCCACTACCGCTTCCTCCTCTCTTGATGAGCAGTTTCAACGCACGCGCGAAAAGCTTCGGGCGCAGCTTCGGAGTGGCAAACTTGACAGCCGGCTGGTGGAAATGGAAGTTCGGGAAAAGAATTTCCCCGTAATTGAGCTGGCCGGCCCGCAGGGTGTTGAGGAGATGGGCATCAACATGAAAGACATGCTGGGCAATCTCTTTCAGGGCCGCGTCAAGCAACGAAAAATGCGCGTTGACGAGGCGATGGAACACCTGATGCAAGAAGAGGAGGAGCGGCTGATCGATATGGACCAGGTGGCCCGTTCAGCGATCGAACGGGTCGAATCGTCAGGCATCATTTTTCTCGACGAGATTGACAAGATCGCGGGCCGCGAATCGGGCCATGGCCCTGACGTTTCCCGCGAAGGTGTGCAACGAGACATTTTACCCATTGTCGAAGGTACCACTGTCAACTCACGTTATGGGATGGTGAGAACTGATCACATCCTGTTCATCGCTGCCGGCGCTTTTCACGTCTCAAAACCGTCGGATCTTATTCCAGAGTTACAAGGGCGCTTCCCTATCCGGGTTGAATTGGAATCGCTGACCGTCGACGATTTCAAGCGTATCCTCACCGAACCAAAAAATGCGCTCATCAAACAATACCAGGCAATGATGGCAACCGAAGACGTCACGATCGATTTTACTGACGACGCGATCGATTCCATCGCAAACTTTGCCGCCCGCGTAAACGAGCACACGGAAAACATCGGCGCCCGCAGATTGCAAACCATAATGGAGAAGCTTTTGGAAGAAATAAGTTTCGAAGGACCAGATCTGGAACCCAAGAAGCAGCGCATAGACGCGCGTTACGTTGAAGACATGCTCGCAGAAACTGTGAAAGACCAGGACCTCAGTCGATACATCCTGTGAAAATCAGAAGGCAGAAGGTACGCATCCGGCGGTTTTGTCTAAAATCCGATCGGGCGAATGCCGCGCCGGCGTCGCCAATCCAGGGTCGGCGGCGGGTTTTTGTGTTTTGCCTTATGCCTGTTGCGTTCTGCCTATTGAATTGTGGCAAGCGACGGCCGCCTCTGCCGCCGGTTGAGCGAGTACAACAGCGCACCGAGTTGCTTTCCGGAGTTCAGCGTGGGAATCAAGTTGTACTTAGTTGGCCCGCGTTGCAGCGAAATGCACCGGACGAAAGCGTCCAAAGTGTCCGGCGTATCGACGTCTACCGGCTGGCAGAGAAGCCACGCGCGCCATTAGGGTTGACGGAGGAAGAATTCGCACAACGTTCGACGTTGATTGGCTCCGTTACTTATGAACAAATCAGAAACGCTGGCGACGTCCTGACCTACACAGACACCCTTGAGCTGGCGGGAGAGCCCGCTCGCCTGCGCTACGCGATTCGTTATGTAAACGCAGCCGGACAGCGAGCCGCCTTCTCTAATTTTCTTTTGCTCGAACCGGCGGCTCGAGTTGCCGCCGCACCAACGATAATCGCAACCGGCAACGAGGTTAGCGAGGACGCAATCACTATCGCGTGGCAGCCTCCCACGACCAACATTGATGGTTCAACTCCTGTCAACCTGCTTGGGTATAACGTCTATCGAGCGGAAGAGTCAGAAAATGAAATGACCCAGACCCCTTTGAACAGTTCACTTGTTTCTGGTCCACAGTACGTCGATAAGAACTTCAAGTTTGGCGAGACGTATCGATACGTCGTTCGCGCCGTTTCCCTGGGCACCCAGGGCGCGCAGGTTGAGAGCTTGAACTCCAACTCAATTTCGATCTCGCCACGGGACATTTTCCCGCCTTCGGCGCCCTCGTCTATCACGGTCGCGGCCGCTCCGGGCCGGCTCTCACTCTTTTTCCCGGGCAACCCTGAACCAGACGTAGCGGGCTATAACATCTATCGTTCGACTGATCCAAACATGCCCAAAGCGCAATGGCAGAAGATGAACGCCTCTTTGCTCACCCAGACCAGCTTCCAGGATGAGAGAGTGGAATCGGGAAAACGGTACTACTATTACCTGACGGCAACTGATCAAGTTGGCAATGTAAGCGTTCCTTCGGATGTCGTTTCTGAGGTCGTGCCTTAACTCAGTATAAGCCAATGAAACTCTGCCGACTTTCACACAGGAACTTCGAAGGACCCCGTTACGCGTTCATTGATAAAGGTCGCGCGTGGATACAGGAGCAATCTCAGGCGTTAAGTGGCGCGGACCTCCCACGACATGGACCCGGGATAGCCCTTGAGGAGGCAAAGCTTCTTCCTCCCGTTGAGCCGTCCAAGATCGTTTGCGTGGGCCGAAACTACCGGGAGCATGCCGCCGAGCTGGGAAACAAGATGCCCGACGAACCGTTGCTATTTCTTAAGGCTCCGTCGTCCGTGATTGCAAACGGTGAATGCATAGAACTGCCGCCACAATCAAAACAAGTCGAACACGAAGGTGAGTTGGGAGTGGTCATCGGCCGTCAAGCCCGTAAGATTCGAAGCGATGAGGATCCGCTTACATATGTTCTCGGCTACACTTGCGTCAACGACGTCACTGCACGCGACCTGCAACGCAAGGACGTGCAATTTACACGCGGAAAATCCTTTGACACGTTTTGTCCAGTCGGACCATTCGTTGTAACTGATCTTGATCCACTTAATCTTGTGGTTACAACTCGACTGAATGGGACCGTGAAACAGACCGGGCATACTTCCGATATGGCATTCTCGGTCCCCTTCATTGCAGAGATCATGACGTTGTATTCTGGCGATCTGATTGTGACCGGTACGCCTGCTGGAGTTTCTCAAATGCGGGACGGAGACATCGTTGAAGTTGAAATAGACGAAATCGGAGTACTTCGAAACACTGTGTGTGAAGCTAACCTACACAGGCCCGGACTTTCTTCCTGAAATTTCTCGCTATATTACCTGGAGGCTTGTATGAAGTTCTTTTTGGACACGGCGAATCTGGATGAGATTCGCAAAGGTGCATCTTTTGGTATTGCCGACGGTGTAACAACTAATCC
>JBHENH010000140.1:0-7540 GCA_046262135.1 Pyrinomonadaceae bacterium | reverse complement strand
GTATATGACCCGGCTCCAGCACGTCGAATGTTAATTCGATGCCGATTGGCTGGCGGATATCAACCTCTTCTACTGTTTGTCCTTCCTTAGTACGCACACGTACGCTGCGAAGTCGCACAACTTCGTTGCCGGGAGATTCAGTCACGTCAGGCCATTCGCGCTCGGCCAAAGCGCTCCAGCTGGAACCGAGATATGCGTTGACAACCTGGGGTGCTGGGCCATCATGAACAATGCTACCCTGATCCAGCATGATGACTCGTTTGCACAGCCGTGATACCGCTGACATGCTGTGGGAAACGAAGAGAATAGTGCGGCCTTCTTGCATAATGGCATGCATCTTGGCCAGACACTTCTGCTGAAAAACCACGTCTCCCACTGCCAGGACCTCATCCATCAGTAATATCTCTGAATCAAGATGGGCCGCAACTGAAAACGCGAGCCGCAAGTACATGCCTGTTGAGTACCATTTGACCGGAGTGTCAATAAATTTCTCGATTTCCGAAAACGCTACAATCTCATCGAATTTGCGCTCGATTTCGCTCCTTTTCATGCCGAGGATGGCTCCGTTCAGAAAGACGTTGTCACGCCCGCTAAGGTCATGATGAAATCCCGTGCCGACTTCAAGCAGACTGCCCACTCGCCCGTACAATTCATAGCGGCCGGATGTCTGGTCGACAATGCGTGACAGAATTTTAAGGAGGGTTGACTTGCCCGCGCCGTTGCGACCAACAACGCCTACTATCTCCCCAGGCCGGACCTTGAAGTTAACATCCTGAAGAGCCCAGATGGTTTTGCTTTCAGCCTTACCATCGTGGTTAGTCCGGCGCAATCGCTCGAACGACTGGGCCATCGCTTCAGCCAGAGTTTCACGAAATGTTGCATAGCCCGGACGCAGCGCCCCCAGCCGATATCGCTTGCTTAACTTTTCAACTTTGATGATAGGTTTCATCTAAACAGTTAAATGAGATCAGCGAAACCTTTTTCCATGCGCCGGAATGCGTAGGCTGAACAGATGAGCGTGACGACCACAATGGCGGTAGAAATAGAGATTGCTGACCAGTCAAACGCGCGACCGACCAGAGCGGAGCGAAAACCGTTAATGATCCCCGTCATCGGGTTGAGAGTTAAAGCCCAACGCCACTTTCCGGCCACCACACTAGATGGATAAATAATCGGCGAGGAAAACATCCAGAGATAAAGCAGGAATGGCAGCGCGTGGCGAACATCTCTATACTTCGCTCCCAAAGCCGAAACGCACAGTCCAAGTCCAAGCGCGAGGAGCATTGTAAGCGCGACAAAGAAGGGTAACAGCAACATGCTCCAAGTCGGCTTAATACCATAGTAGAGCGTCATTCCAACAAGAATTACGGACGTAAAAGCGAGGTCTAACAGTCCAGCCGCTACCGCTGCCAACGGAAGAATCGTGCGCGGGAAATAAACCTTGGTGATCAGGTTATAGTTGTGGACCAGACTGTTACTGCTGTTGGAGACCGCGTTGGCAAAAAAAGTCCATGGCAAAAGTCCCGTATAAGCAAAAAGCGGATAAGGCATGCCGTCAGGAGCGCCTACCAACTTTCCGAAGAAGAAGGTAAAGACGAGCATCGTTAGCAGTGGCTGAAAAATAACCCATATCGCGCCCAGCAAAGTCTGCTTGTATCGTACCTTGATATCGCGCCAAGTCAGGAAATAAAGAAGCTCGCGGCGGGCCCACAGTTCCCCAAGGTTGAGCGCCGCCCATGAGGTATTGGGCTCGCCGACGACTAGGGGCTCATCTGGCAAAGAAGAAAAGGCGAACTTTTCTGTTACAAACTCTCGCGCGATGGACGTCAATTCGCGTTCGGGCTCGGTTTCACTCGTGGATAGACTCATATATTGACATCGCCGGATAAAGTAAGATCATACTTTCGATCACCTTCGACTACAACAGCGGAATTGGGCCAATGGCTCAACGTTTGGCCCGCTGCAAAGAAATAGTCTTTTCGCCTTTGCGGAGCGCACACCTTTTTGCACGTCTCGTTCGCGGCTATCCTACTCCGAGTAGGCGAAATCCGGGTTACCGAAAGGCAGGGTCCATGGAGCAAAAACTTTTTTCGATAATTATTCCAACTTTTAACCCCGGACCGAAGATTGAAAAGACGATAAGCTCCGTCTTATCGCAAGACGACAATTTGTTTGAATTCCTCGTCGTTGATGGCGGCTCAACGGACGACACTTTAGACCTCTTGGCAAAGTATGAGGGGAAGATCAAAGTAGTCTCCGAAAAAGATGATGGGGTTTATGACGCCATGAATAAAGGAATAGAGTTGTCCACCGGGAAATATCTCTACTTTATCGGGGCGGGGGATTCTCTCAGGACGGCCATCTTAGCAAAGTTGCAAACCATTTTGCCCCAGGAAGAGTTTACCTTCATTTATGGCAACGTCTATATGGTGGATAAAGGTGTGATTTATGACGGCGAATTTGATAAAGCGAAATTAAAAAAACGGAACATCTGTCACCAGTCCATTTTTTATGAAAGGAAGCTTTTTGAGGTGATGGGTGGGTTCGAGACAAGATTTCGGGTGCTTGCGGACCATGCTTTTAATTTGAAATGTTTTTGGAATCCTCGAATTCAGCGAAAGTATATAGCGTACCTAATAGCAAACTACGAAGGAGGCGGGATGAGTGGAACCGAAAGGGACTTACCCTTTACGCTAGAGTACGGAGAGTTGATGAGCCTGGCCGACGAATGACATCAGGCCGCTTCCCACAATATCGAGAGCTTATCCTAGGCAGTCTCCAGTAGGCTGCGATAAGTCTCGTAAAAGTATGCAGCTGCATTCACGCGGCCCAAGCGTTTCGCTTGACGAACGCTATTAGCTACATTCTCCTGGTGAAATGAGGCGCTCGTTAGCATGCGGGCTATTAGTTCAGAAAGCGCTTCAGCATCGTAAGGGTTAAAAACGAATTGTCGATCCCCGATTGTTTCCGGCAGCGAAGTCACGTCCGAGCAAATCACCGGGGCTCCCTGGGATATCGCTTCCATCACAGGGAAACTTCCCGCTTCATACATCGTCGGAACGACGACCAAGGCAGTGTGGCGGTATAACCAGGCTAATTCATCTTCAGGCACAACCCCGGTAAAAAGCACCGCATCCGTCAACTCTAACTTCTCAACTTGCGCTTTGATCTCGTCTCGATAATCGTTGGGATACCCGGGGCAGATCAGTCGTGTGTTCATCTGGTATTCCCGTCGTAGTTTTCGCAACGCCTGAAAGAGTAGCGCGTGATTTTTGTGCGGCCACGTTTGCGCGGGGTAGAGCAGAAAGGGTGCCCATGGACGGTATCTTTCTTCATAAGTAAGTACTGCCTCGGGTGTGGGCTCCTGCCAGGAGATTGATCTGAAGGGGATAGGACACACATGAATCTTCTCCGGAGGTAAGCAATAATATTTGAGTACGTCCTCTTTGACGTGTTCGTATGAAACAATAATCTTGCGGGCTTGATCGATGGTCTCCCAACGATGCATGGCGCGAATTGCACGTTGCGCTGCTGAAAAGTATTCGGGGAAATGCAGCTCCTGTGCATCGTGAATGGTCACGATGTAGGGAGTTCTCAATTTCAAAAGGGGTGGGACGAGATAGGGCACATGCTCGTGAGGATGCGGAGTCGTTGGTGTGGGAAAGTGGACAAGATCAAAGTTTAGGCGCTCGACCCAGACTTCCAGTTGGTTCTGTCGCGCGTAATTAAAACTATTATTTTGAGTTGAAGCGCCGCCGGTCCCTATTGCTCCACGGAGTTGTCGCGAAAAGTTTACCCTGTCGGCGAACGAAGGGATTACATGCACCTCGGCTTTTTTCCCCGAAGCAGCTAGAATTTGTTTGACTGCCTCTTGCGCCTCCGCATGGCAGAGAAGTCCGAATTCCCAAGCCGGTTCCTTTTCCTCTAACAATGCCGTGATTGTCCTCACGGTGTACGGACCAATACCGCCATACTGTAAGGAAAGGTGGCCGAGCCAGTAACCGATTCTAAACTCTGCTCGATGGCTCATCGCAATCGAAATGAAAGATGAAAACTTCGCCGCTGAGATCGACTCCGGTCTGAACGAACCCGGCGCGCTCGAAAAGCCTCCTGGCGCGCGTATTAGTCTGATGGACTTTTAACATGATTCGGGGTGAGCGGCTTAATTTACAGATCGCTTTAGCCATTCTGAGCGAGAGTGTCGCTAGCCCGTAGCCGCTGTGCCCCTCATCAATGAGCGCTCCGTAAGCCGGGACTTCATATCCTTCATCCCAGCCACGCAGCATGAAGAAGCCTACGAGCTCTCCTTGCCAGAACATGCCCATAAAAACGTCCAGCTCCCGACTGAACAGCATTTGAGCTATGAACGCTTGATTGAAAGCAAACGGGTTGAAGAAATGCGCGTATTCGGAGGTTTGTGACCGAAGCAGTAAAAAGAGGGCCGGCGCATCCTCTGACTGGAGGGGACGTACCAGGAAACTCCCTGTCATGAAGGATGCATCCACGTTAAAACAGTTTGGTAGCTACCGACTCCCTAAAGTCAGAGTCATTATACAAAGTCTTCAGGAAAGTTAATCAATCATCTTCCTGGTCTCTAAACGGTAGCGAATATTCTGGGAAAACGTAATACTCGGACATTTCAGAGCGTGACCTCGCACAACCTTAGGGAAATCCCCTACTGAATTCATCCACTTTCCTAATACCTAAAACTCGTGGCGCGAGTTAAATTACGTTCTTCTTAGATGAGTGAGTTTTCCTATGGAATTCGGCTAAACGAAGCTTTCTCAATGATGGTTTCGTTTGCGAAAAACTTTCCCCCCTCAAATCCAAACTCTAGGTCTGTTCCGTAATTAGTTAGCTACCCCCTTCTATTTGACGAGCGAGAAACGGTAAGTGTGCAGGAACATAAGAGGGCCGGTTCTTTCGCGGCTCGTTTACACTTGAAGTTTTATTAAACGCCACTCTTGAAGATCAAACCGTGGCGGAGCTTTTTATCACCTCTGAAAAGATATTGCGACGCCGCCCGCTCCTAGCCCGGCACTGCGGCGCTCCAGGGGGAAAATCTTGGGCACTGAACATGAGGGATCTGTGATGAAAAAAAAAGAAGGTGTAATGAAAAGACTTTCGATTGTAACCACTGTTTGCCTGTTGATATTTGCGCTCCTTGCAGTAGGTCCGACTCAGGTGGAGCGACTAGCACAAGCGTCGAGTCACCGCGAGGCGCCATCAACATCCGTCGATCCGATGGCCGACGCGACTGACGTTTATGCATTCCGTGATCCGGTTGATCCAACGCGTGTCAATCTGATCATGAACTTCATTCCGTTCCAGCTGCCTCAGGGTGGCCCGAACTTTTACCGGTTCGATGACAACATCATCTATGCGATGAGAATCGATAACAACGGGGACGCAATTACGGATATCGAATACAGCTTCCGTTTCAGAACGGTGGTAAGTAATGTCAACACGTTCCTCTACAACACTGGCCAAGTCACTTCGCTCAACGATCCCGATTTAAACATCAAGCAGTTCTACTCAATCACCGTACTTCGGGGGAACGGCGCGAGCATAACTACAACGAGCATCGTGCCTGCTGTCGCCGCAAGCGGATCGCCGGCAGGCTTCCCGTTTGCCGTGCCGCCAGTTAACGTCGGACCGCGTTCGACGCCAAACTACGAGACGGCGCTCGCCCAGCCGGCGGTCACGACTGTCAGCACTTCGTTCGGGAATGCGCTTGTCTTTGCCGGTCAACGCGAAGAGGCCTTCTTCGTCGACGTCGGTTCAATCTTCGACCTCTTCGGGCTTCGACCATTCAACTCGGCGCACCTGCTACCACGAACTGATACAACCGGCGTGGACGGAACCGCAGGCTTCAACGTCAGTTCGATCGCCATCCAAGTGCCGATCACCGCGGTGACGGCGAACGGGCTAACCCCAACTGGACCGACCGATCCGAATGCCGTCATCTCCGTCTATTCGGCGTCGAGCCGCACAGCGATGATCGCCTTCGCCGAGGATCGCAGCGGTGGCGTTACCTTCTCAGGAAATTTTGTGCAGGTGTCACGCCTTGGCAACCCGCTCATTAACGAGGTTCTGATTCCGCTCGGCACGAAAGACAGATTTAATGCTTCGCTACCCAGTGGTGACGCGCAGTTTCTTCCCTTTATCCTGGATCCTGAGCCGGGTAGGCTGCTCGGTTATGCGGGTTCACCGCCAGCGTTTGACCTTTACCCGACCTTTAACGCTCCAGCGCCGCCGCGCAACGACGTTGCGACCGTTTTTCTGACTGGAATTCCAGGTCTCAACGTGCAAACAAATACCTCCTCGAATCCCAGTGTCGCGGCGTTTACCGGCCAACCGGCGAACACTGTTCCACAGGAGCGCTTGAGGTTGAATTTGGCGATTGCACCTACCGCAGGCACGGCTAGTGCTGCTGGGACAGCGAATCGACTCGGCTTCCTCGGCGGCGACAATGCGGGTTTTCCGAATGGCCGGCGCGTTGGTGACGACGTCGTTGACATCGAGTTGCGAGTCCTTGCAGGTGCGACCACGTTTACGCCAACGTTCAATGTTGCACCGAACAATCTGCTTGGTGACGGCGTTAACCAGAACGACGTGCCGTTCCTGTTGGTGTTCCCCTATTTGGCGACGCCGCGCTCCGGTTACGATTCGCCGACGAGCACGGTCGTAGGGACGACGGATACAAACGCGGCGGCAGTTGCGCCAGCTGCGCCTACGCCTCGGCCATAACGGCATAGGCTCTCTGGTGGCGAGCGCGAAATTCTTGCCACCGCTTCTTCGACGTCGGAGCCAGAATTTTGCGACCTGGCTCCGGCGTTTATTTACTGCACTCAAACAATAATCTTATCGTTGTGACTAAGAAACTTGTATTTGTAGGCGCAGCAATACTTGCTGGCGTCATGCTGATCCTGGGCGTTCTGGCATTAGTCCGGCGCGCTCCAAGATCATTTACCGCGAATCAAGCAGCGCCGCCCGTTCTTAATCAGCGCGCCACGCCTGCCGACAGGCAAATCGTTGCCGCGCAAGGGGTCATTGAGCGCGCACCGAAGCTGTCCTCTGGGTATAACTTACTTGCCGCCGCATACATGCAGAAAGCCCGTGAGACTGAAGACTTCGGGTATTATGCGCGAGCCGAAGAGCTGTTTAAACGCTCCTTCGAGATTGAGCCTAATAATCACGGGGCGACTAAAATTCAATCCTTCGTCCTGCTTGCGTATCATCGGTTCGCGGAGGCATTAGAAGTAGCGCATCGCTCCGTGCAGCAAGACCCGACAGACTATGAAGCTTACGGCGCGCTGGTTGATGCTCTTGTCGAACTCGGTAAATATGAGGATGCGAAGCAAGCTGTGCAAACCATGTTAGATGTGCGGCCGTACACGGCATCTTATGCCCGCGCCTCTTACTTGCGCTCACTTTACGGCAAGACCGAAGGCGCGATTGAAGCGATGCGTTTGGCCGTCCAATCCGCCAACCCCGGGGATCCCGAAAGCGTTGCGTGGTGTCTCGTTCATCTCGGTGA
>JBHENH010000139.1:6984-7545 GCA_046262135.1 Pyrinomonadaceae bacterium | reverse complement strand
CCGCGGTACTTCATGCGCTCGACACCGGTTTAATATCATTGAAGAGGGCTCGATTTCTTGATGCGGTGATTGCCTCTGCAGGTCAGTTCAGAGATGTTCCTCAGGCTAACCGGCATGTCGTGATGATTACTGATGGCGTTCAAACTGCGGGTGAACGCGTCGATCGCGCGGCGGCATTCAAGCAGTTAAGCGCAACTAATGCAGTCGTTCATGTGATTAGCTACACGAGGGTTTCGCGACAAGCGATGAAGGCCCAACGCCGGCCAACCAGAAAGCGCGACAAGAGCCTGGTGCCTGATGAAGTAGTCGACTCGTTGCCCCGCACCGCAGATTACAACGCCGTTCGTCAGGCGCACGAGCCTGGAGGGATAATCGTCGATTTGGATTTGGATAGGCGACGCGCAATCACTGCCTACGAGGACGCAATGCGCATCAGCGAAAAGCAGCTTGCGGTTCTTTCAGACGAAACGGGTGGGCGCTTTTATCTCCCGGAATCGGTTGAAGAAATTATAGACGACGGCGCCGATGTCGCGCAGTTGATCGATTCGCAATATGTCGTAA
>JBHENH010000139.1:0-6974 GCA_046262135.1 Pyrinomonadaceae bacterium | reverse complement strand
GGTGACACCCGCCGTATAGATGTGACTTCCCGCCGAGTTGGTTTGAAATTGGCTTCGCGCCGGCAATATGTCGTTCCACAAGTTTCGCCCGCCAGTAATGCGAATCGCGCGAGACGAGTAAACTAAGACTCATCCACGAACGACCTGGACAATCTCGCGGTGTATTGCCAGAGAGAGTCCCATAATAAAGTAAAATACCATCACAACCTCCGAATCGCCCCAGTTGTAATGGACCACGCCGGAGGTAAAAAACCCGGCCAGCCCGCCCAGGCCTCCCAGCAAAATTCCGTGTTCCATCCAGTGCAGCTTTCTCGTGCTGCGCAAAGAGCGCCAGAGTGTTCGCGCGTAAATGAACAAAAACACTAACCACAGGATCAGGGCCGGCAAGCCGCGTTCAAGCGCGATCTGGAGAAAGTTTGAGTGCATGTGGCCACGCGGCAGACGGCCTTGATCAAACATGCCCCATTCCTTCCAATGAGCTTTCATCGAATCCATTCCAATTCCAACAAGCAGGTGCCGGGGTTGGCTAATAAGTAACGCCGTGCCTTCTGTCCAGACAGTTTGGCGCCAGGTTGTGGAATTATCTTTCTGATCGAGAAACCCTACATTCCTTTTTTGTTGAAGTAGAAAGAGGCCGCCCAGAATTAGAGGAATTGCCAGCATGGCGACGATGATCATTTTGCGTCGCCCAATGCCAAGCATAAGAATGACCGCGGACGAAACCATGCACCCGAGCCATGAGGCACGCGTCACCGTCAGCAGTAATGCGAAACCCAGCGCGGCTAAACCTATGAACAAAGCGACACCAATCCGGCTACGTTTTGTCGTTAAGCTTACAAACATCCCAAGCGTCAGCGCGATAATTAACTGTAAGACCTCGGCATAGGTTACATAGTGTCCATAGAATCCCGCCGCCCGCCAGTCGCGTCCTCGTGACCAACTTCCTATGCCCAATTGTTCAAGCGCGCTGCTTCCCGGCATGGCCGTGCCTCGCGGTACTTTGAAAGTTGGTTGCCATTCATGTCGGTAGACATGGATGTTTGCTGGTTTCGTTTCCGGCGAGGAAAGTGCATTGAGCAATTCCTGGGGGTCTCGCAGCTTCTGACCATCCACTTCCAGCAACGTATCGCCATCCCGAATGCCCGACTTATATAGAGAACTCTTCTCTGACAATTGGTGGACCTTCACCGCGCGGCCGAGTAAACGTTCGCCGATGGTAAAAAGAACGTTAAGCATGCAGGCGCAAATGAGCGTGAGGGCCAGTAGACGAACGACCCGGAGCGACGGAACGTTCTCGGCAAACAAATAGACGATTGTGAAGAGACTTGCGCCTCGTAGTTTTCCTAATGACACCAGAGGTTCGTAAGAGAATAAAACTGATAGGCTGGTAAGGATGAAGAATCCGAGAAGAGCATAATCAACCGGTGTTCGGTAGGTGCGTGGATGCGGCTGAAGTGCGAAGCGGGCTAACCAAAGGACCATGCCCAGTAGCCAGGCGATTTGTGTGGCCGCAATCGAATTAGGAGCTGACGCTGCAAATAAGAAAAGGACGACGACGATGGCGCCATCAATGATGTTCGCGGCAGGCTTTTTAACCTGAGATTGTTCTTCCACGCTTATTCGACGCGTTCCACTAGCACGAGTTCAATAACCTTCGCCACGCAGCAACACAATCACCGTGCGCAGAATTATTTTTAGATCAAACAGCAAGGACCAGTTTTCAATATAGAAAAGATCCATTTTGACCATCTCCTCGAAAGGCAGTCGATTTCGCCCCGAGACCTGCCAGAGCCCAGTTAAGCCCGGCTTCATGTCGAGGCGCTTGCGGTGCCTCAGCTCGTAAGCTTCTACCTCGTAAGGAATTGGAGGACGTGGTCCAACGACGCTCATATCACCACGCAGGACATTAAACAGCTGCGGCACTTCATCGAGGCTCAACCGCCTCAAAAGTCGGCCGACGCGAGTAATGCGTGGGTCGTCCCGTAGCTTATACGCAGGCTTCCTGGCGTCGCCGACATTAGCTTCGGCGTGCCCGGCTATGAATTTTCGCTGGTATTCCCGGTGGATCTCACTATCCGCATCGACACGCATCGTGCGGAATTTATAAACAACAAAAATTCGACCGTCCATACCCACGCGTTCCTGTGCATAAAAAACCGAACCTTCGGAGTCGATCCTTATCAGCAAAGCAATCAAAAGCCAGAAAGGAGACAGGAGAGCCAGCGTCAATGACGCAATAACAATGTCAGAAATGCGTTTTGTTCCACGAGCGAAATCGGACAATGGTTCGCGGAAAAGTCTGATCATGGGCAATGCGCCAATTTGATCAACTTCCGTCTTACTCGGCAGACAGTTGAAAAGGCTGGGCGCGATACGAAATTCAACCCCTCTGCGACCGCAAAGCATCATTACGTCAAACAGCGTATCTCCATCAACATTCGAATCGGCGATAATGACTTCGTTGGCGCCTGATTTTCGTATTGCTTCAGAGAGGCCACTAAGGTCAGCTACAACAGGCACTCCTTCATACGTAGCGGGCACGCCTGAATGAGAAGCTCCTGAATGAACTGCACCGATCACCCGATAACCGAGTGAAGGTCGCTCGCGCATCTCCTTAATACAGAATGCTGCCTCCGGACCACGGCCCACTACCAGGGTCGGAATCAAGTTGAGACCTCGCACTCTGAAAAATGATTGAGCAGCTCGAATGACAAGCCGTGTTGCGTAAAAGCCGGCCAACGCCAGTATGAAGTCGAGCAAAAACACACCGCGAGCATAAGAGAACGCGCGATAGTCGAAGCCGCCACGATAGAGGAATGCGGCCGCCACAATCAGCAACGACCCCAAACCGGTTGATTTGAAAATCCGAATCCCATCGTCGATAAAGGAAAATTCACCACGGAGACGGTATAGATCGTAGTAACGAAGGGAGAGCAATCGAATGACGATCACGAACAAGATCAAGGCGCCATAGGGAGCAAATCTTACGCTCCAGGCAAATGCGCCGGTTGCTGACTGCGCGAATATCGCCTCGCTTTCCCGAATGTAGAAGGCGACGGCAAACGACACTGCTGCAGTTAGAGCGTCGAGAAGCACGAGTCCGGTTTTGATCGTTGGCATGACCCACTGCGGCGCACGCGGAGACGCACGAACGATGTGCGGGTCAACCAACGTCTTTTTGAGTTGCTCAACTCTCACTGCTGTTTTCTGTAGGCGATAGGTTAGACATTTACTGGACTTCTGATCGAAGAACACGCGGTTAGCCCGCTGGTGCGAACCGGCTAAGAACCGTCAATCACCGCTCTGCCATTGTGAATCCTGAAACCGGCGCCGACTCCACTTCCCGCTTTTAGACGAAGGCTGAAAGTTAAGTGTCCGTTCTCTACCAGAGCGCGCGGCGGCGCTCCGTTTTCTGGAAGCACTTGTTTAAATCCTGTTGGGACCTGCCCGTAGACCACGCCGCCTGATTGTGCAAGTCGCTCGACGTCATAATCTTCCGTAGGTGTAATTTGCCAGTAGATCTTCATCGGGGAAGCGCCGCCCTTGCCGGTGTCAGGGTTTTGAACATCCGGCCCATAAACGCTGATCGCTTGTATACTCCCCCGGCCTTCCACCTTAAATGTAGGAACTGTGCCGCCCTCAATGACGAGCCGAGGTCGATGATCACATCCCCAAAGGAGAATGAAAGAAAGGCAGCATAGCACGGCCCAAAGGCCCGAGAGCTTTTCGGAATATCTAAGCGTGTTCATCTATCCTGGAAATCCTCTGCAGGTTAACTAATTCTATTACCAATCACGTCGCGGACAACTTCAAAACTGATGTTGCGTAATTTACTCAGCAATATACTTCAAACAAAATGTGAGATCTCACAAGCTTAATATCGAAGGCTTGGTTAGTCTTCGAGTATTAGATTGGTCACCTGCGTCAACACGTCGAATGCCCGGCGCGGGGTCGAAACTTTTTTTTTCTTAATGACAAGATTCCGTATGTCGCCCGGAGTTGTCAGCTTTTGCAGCCGCCCTTCCTTCACGAGTTCCTCGTCTATGGCGGCCCATCGACCCTGATATATCGACGCGGTAGGTACTCCAAGCGCAGCGGCTTCTCGATTCATCGTTCCACCCGCGCTAATGACAAGGTCACTGTAGGCTATTAGATTACCTCCATCGAGGGGTTTCTCGGGAACGATGAGGTTTGGGTTTGCGCGTGCGCTGTAGGCTTCGCGTTGTTTGTCGTTGCGAGGTAACAGAACGACTTTGACGGACGGTGTGTCAGCAAGACGCCCCAGAAGTTGATCGAACAACTCGTTTTCAAACCTGTGATATAGGGCTTCAGCAGCAGGAGGCCTCACAGTTACCAAAATGTGAGACGCGTTGATGGCAAGTTCGCTCAATTGTCTTTCAAAGTGTGGGTCGACTCTAAAATCCGCCAGGTACACGTCTTCTTTCGTTCCGTCATACCGGCGTACTTTCGCGGGCATTGCTCCAAATCGCGTCAGCGCCTGACCGGGAAATGCAGCTGGAACAATTACGCGAGAAGCTAAACGGAATGCAAGATGGTTTGCCGGCTGGTACTCATAATCCATTAGTGTGACGCTTTTTATTGATAGAGCGCGCGCAGCTAAAATCTGTGAATAGGAATTGTGACTGACCGCTAGATCCAAGCGATGGCCGCGAGCCCAACGGCCAAGCGACAAGGCTCGCTGAAGCCAATTTGCGGCTTTCCCCGGCAGTCCAGCGCCGCCGTGTCCACCGATCAACTCAGGAGCCAGTCCGGCAGCGTTGGCCAAAACAATAGTTTCGGCAAAAGCACGTGCTGTGAACAACAGTTGATGATCCCGACGAGCAAATTCATCTGCAAGCGACCGAAAGAATGGCACATGCGGCGAGTTTGCCAGATCGATCCAGATACGCATGAAGAATCAACGCTGAAAAATTTCTGATCAGGGATGTATCGCGAGCGATTGTTCGCAAAAACTTCGTACCGCACCTGTCACCCGCATTAAAGCTTCATGCTGAAGCTCAGGATATAGAGGAAGTGATAAGGTTTCGCGGGACGCGCGTTCCGTGTGCGGCAAATCTCCAATCTTGTAACCGAGGTGACGAAATCCCTGCTGCAAGTGAACAGGAATTGGATAGTGAACGCCCGTACTGATACCGGCACTAGAGAGATGATTACGAAGTTCGTCGCGTTGTTCGGAAAATACAGGGAAAAGATGGTGAACGCTTTTCGAAGACGGGTCTTCTTTAATCAACCGAAGATTTAAGTCTGCAAGCTCGCGCCGGTAGACTTCCGCACCTCGCAGCCTCGCCATGTTCCACGCATCAAGATGTCGCAGTTTCACGCGCAGCACGGCGCCCTGGATTGCCTCCATGCGATAGTTGTACCCCAGCATGTCGTGATAATACTTTTCACTCTGCCCATGATCGCGCAGTTGTTTGATAAGCACACGGTATTGATCATTGTTTGTAACAACCGCGCCGCCCTGGCCGTAGGCTCCCAGGTTTTTTCCGGGATAAAAACTAAAACAAGCGAGCTCACCGAGGCTACCAGCCCGCCGGCCTTTATACTCGGCGCCATGCGCTTGTGCTGCGTCTTCGATCACTACGAGCTTATGCCGGCGAGCAAGGTCGATAATCGGATCCATGTCGACACAACTTCCATAAAGGTGCACTGGCACAATCACTTTAGTTTTGGGAGTTATGGCTGCTTCGATCTTTGCGGGATCGATAGTGCAGGTAGAAGGATCTATGTCGACAAAAACTGGCGTGGCTCCGGTGTAGCAGATGGATGCTACCGTGGCCACAAATGTGTAGCTGACGGTAATAACTTCATCGCCCGGTTTAACGCCGGCAGCAAGCAGCGCCAGATGTAAAGCACTGGTGCCGGAATTTACTCCAAGAGCAAATTCCGTCTGACAATACTTCGCAAAATCCGTTTCAAACGCTTCAACGTGATGACCCAGTACAAACTGACAACTCTGTAGGACGTCGGCAATCGCATCGTCGATTTCCGGCTTGATGCGTTCGTACTGCGCTTTGAGATCTACCAACGGAATCATTGAAATTAGTATCTCCCGGCTGAACGATCTAACCCTGGAAGCGAGCGGCTCTCGCTTGATGACAAACTATTCACCCAATTTGAACGAGCTGGCCACGGGCGCGCAAAGATTTCTCGGCCGCTTCAACAATCCGCACGAGACGCAGGCCCGCCTGACCGTCAGTTTCGGGTTGTCTCTTATTTTCTATGCAATCAATGAAGTGCAGCGCCTCAGTTTGAAGTGCTTCCGTCGCGTCCAATCGCGGAGCCCACATGTCGCCGGACCGGTAACTGACCAGCATCTCATAAACCGCCTCAGGACTTTGTGAGATAGTAACTCCCTTGTCGTAGATTTTTACCTTCTCGCTGGGCTCTAAATCGTCATAAAGAATCATCTTTTCGCTGCCGCCAATAAGTGTGTGGCGAACCTTCACCGGGGTGAGCCAATTAACATGCACGTGAGCTATCTGCGGATTTTCGAAGAAGAGCGTTATGTATGCGACGTTTTCAGGCTGACCCGGAATATGGCTGATTCCCGTGGCAGAAACTGCGGTTGCTCTCGAGGGAAGCACATAATCCATGATCGATAGGTCGTGGATGGCCAGGTCCCAAATCACATTGACGTCGTGTTGAAATAATCCCAGATTAACCCGCACTGCATCGTAGTAATAGATGTCACCCAGTGCGTTCGCAGTGATCAATTCGCGAATCTTCCTGACCGCGCTCGTATAAACGAAGGTGTGATCTACCATCAAAACACGGTCGCGGCAGGCAGCCTTTCTAATCAACTCCATGCAATGCTCCGAAGTGGCCGCGAGTGGTTTCTCAACCAGAACGTGTTTGTCAGACTCCAGCGCTGCCATCGCCAATTCAAAATGGGACGACACCGGTGTAGCGATTACGATGGCGTCAATCGCGGGGTTGTCAAACATCACGCG
>JBHENH010000138.1:0-7573 GCA_046262135.1 Pyrinomonadaceae bacterium | reverse complement strand
ACTCAAGGTAAAACGCTGCCTACCCGAAGCGCGTGCCCCTTCATCGATGTAGAAGCCTAGCAGATACTGGCTTCGCAGATCTTCTTCAATGGCCCGAAAAACAGGAGTCAGGTCGATATTTTGTCCGGTTGTTGACCGAGCGAGCGCTGACCTCGCATCGCCGGCCAAAAAATATTTTCCGCCGGTTTTTTCCGCGAGTTCGCGAAAGCCTTTTGCAGGTGTACGCACCGCCAGTCGTCCGTCTCGCGGCTCAAAGAGCGGCAAATGAATCACATAGAAAGAGATTTGCTTGAATAGAGCCGCCGCAATCACAGTGCTCGCCTTCACCCTGCTTGAGTTATCAAGGCCGTCGCTGATCAAGATCACAATTCGACGCTCTGAACGAACTCTTGAAAGTCCTTCGAAGGCAGTTACCGCTGCTGCCGCCGCGTCGAATATTGCGGTGCGCTGATTCTCTAAGGCAGCAAAGGTGAACGCTTCGCGCGCTGCCGAGATGTCTTTCCCAAACGGCACGGCCAAGGACGGCTTCTCGCCAAAGCGAATGACGGCTATTTGCGATCTCTCATTGAATCGCCCAAATAGCGCCGTCGCCGCTTCACGTTGCTGCGAAATAACTTCACGCAAACTACCGGATTGATCGAGAGCGAGGACGAGCGAAACGCGATCGGCGCCCGGATAAAGATACAGTCCTCGAGTAACATGATGCTCGTCTTTCAGTAACAGGTCGCGCTCTGTCAATGTCGCGGCTGCAGGCCCGCGTTTGTCCCTTATACGAATCGGGAAGACGAGCAGATTTGTATCGACCCGTAGCACTTCATCGTCGATTGCGGGTTCTTGAGCGCGTAGTGTTCCTGGTTGGAGCGCGGTGACCGAGGGTAGAGCAAAGAGAGACGAAACAAAACATAGTGCGGCGAAACGGAAACAAGCCCGACGCAGATTTACCGGCTTTGCTTTTGATGTTGAGGGCCCTGTCATGCAGCCCCGAGGCCTAAACGAAGAACCGACCGAAAAGCAGAATACTTAGAATTACTATTATCGTGATTACGATGATCTTGACCAGACTCATAGCCAAACTCCTGAAGTTAGGACCGGAAGCGGGAAAACAGAAACGAGAACTGACTGTATTCTAAAATTGCACTGGCATAGTGTCAATGAAACCAGTGTGGTGTTGGGGTGGGAGTGGCACAGGTAGCCCTGCGGTGCATCGTGGCTACCCGGAATTTGATAGACTTAGCCACGGACCGAGTTATAAGTCACCTCAGAACTGCATTTTGACGCTAGCCTCTATCGCTCCCATCCGCAAGGCACTCAATAAGGCGAGGCGTCCTCCGGCGCGGTCGAATTCCTTTCTATTTGAACCTAAGGCCCACGCGGCCACTTATCAACCTTGGATGCCCGACGTGTGTACCACTAAAGACGGACTCAAAGTTGTAAAGAAACAATTCGTTCGTCACGTTCTGAATATCAAACTGCACGTTCATTGAGACCCGTTCGTTTTTACGCAAGTCCGCACCAATCGAAAGATCGAGTATGGTCCTGGGCCGAACGCGGCTGCGCTGAAAATCAATTTCATTGTAGAGTCTTGGATCAAATCCCTGTGCCGTGAACTCTGCCAAAGTTGTACCGGGCTCGACATCAGTGGGGACCCCCGAGTCGTAACGGCCATTCAAGGTCGCGTAAAGACCGGAAGGTGCGTGGTTGTAGCTGACACGAAACTGCGCTTCGTTTCTTTGATCGTGGTCGTTTGCGAATCTTATTCCCGAGACCTGAAGACTCTTAGTGTCCTCGCCAAGAAATAAGCCACCGTTGATCGGCGTCACACCGAAAGCTCGGGAGTTCGCGTAAGAAAGGGAACCTTGAAACCCGCGGATATCAGTCGTTTCGATCCGTATCTCCTCCCCCGTTACTCGACCCGAAGAAATAGCGATAGGGAAAATTACGCCGGTTTCAAAGAATTGGTCCTTATCAGAAAAATTCTTGATGCGTTTCTGATAGACCGTCAGACTCGCGCGGAGATGTTGGCTTATTAATTGTTGTAAGCCTGCTTCGAAAGCGTTTTCTTTATCTGGCAGTATCGGCAACACCGTGGTGAAGCCCTGCAGAACAGCGATCGGCGAAATGGCGGCAGCTTCCGTTGAACTCGCCAGCAAGAGATTTTCAGCCGGTGACGGTTGAAACAGGCGGTTATACGAAGCATGCAGCATTGTCCTGGTCTTAGGGATGTAATAGGCTACGCCGATGCGCGGGCTGAAGGCATCTTCGCTTATCAGTAGTTTGTAATTGTCGTATCGAATGCCGGCATCAAGCGTGAAGTTTTTGAATAGCGGAAATCGATCTTGAACATACGCACTTAGCCTGCGGCCCGTTTTGCGTCCGGCAAAAGCAAAAGGATTCGAGGCTGTGAAACTGTTAATGGGATTTGGAAAGACGTTTTCGTTCTCATCTGTCAGATCCTCGAAAACCACGGTGGGATAAAAGCGGAAAGTTTCGTTCACAGGCGTAATCGTGACCTGGCCTCCCAGCTTGATGTTGTGACTTCCCCTGGTAAGCGAGAGCGAGCCAATAACTCCGGAATTTTTGAGCGTTCGATCCTGAAAAGCGACCACAGGTGTCGCAGTCGGATTACTGCTCAAGCGGCCGTGGCTGTTACGATTGAAGAAAGAGAATTGAGCAACTGCATTAGGCGAGAAGATGTGCTGGAACGTTATGCTCTGCGAGTTATCCCTGAGACGTTGTCGCAAATCCGTTCCGGAGACTTCCTGCTCTAGCCGATTGGGCACTTGAAAATTGGTACCGCCAAAAGTAAAAGTTCCCTTCAGACTATTATTTTGATCGAACTGGTAATCGAGCCGGAAAAAACCCTTCCCGGTGCGGCCAAAGTTGTGGAAGTTATCAATAGTTGGCGAATCCAGATAACGCTGCGACGTCGTTGTTGAAAGATTAGTTAGAAAGCCAAACCGTTTTGTGTGCGTCGAGAAGTCCGCAGCAATCTCGCCCGTGGAAAAGCTACCACCTGACAGGGAAATTCCGCCTTGCGTTGGCCCTTCCAATCCAGAACGGGTGTTCACGTTAATAACGCCCGCCAGCTTGTCACCAAATTCAGCAGGGATGCCCCCGGTAAGCACTTCCACGGTTCTCAATGTTCGTGCATCCAAACTCGTGGAGAAGATCGCAGACATGTTGTCAGTGACCGGCACGCCATCAACTACGTACTGAACTTGAGATTCGGAACCTCGCGGGTGCATGCGTCCATTATCGTCAGTTACGAAGCCGGGCGCCGATGCGACCATGCTTTCTATCGCGCGGGATGGCGATGCTCCCAACGGGCGCTCGAGTATGGCCTGGTTTAAATCTGTGTCTGACGAGGTTCGATCTTGCTCCAGCACGGCAGCATCATCACTGGTTACAGTGACCGCTGCCGTAGCGCCTACCAATGGCAAAGAGAAATCGAGATTGAGCGGAATCGTACTCTCAATGTCGATGGACTGTTCAGTGGTTTGAAAGCCAGTAGCCTCGGCTGCAACCTTATAAGTGTTGAAGGGGACATTCACCAATTTGAATGTGCCTTGAGCATCAGTAACCACAGTTTGGGAATAACCGGTATGCGGCTGGACTACCGTCACCTTCGCATCCCTGATGAGGGCTCCGGACGGATCTTTCACCGAACCCTGTATAGCGCCGATTCGGGATTGCGCGGTGACTGATTGAAAAACCGCGATCAAAATTAGAATTGCGAATGTGATCCTTGAAGAGTCTTTGGCTATCATGGCTAATCTCCTGAATGGCCGGATGGTCGCGGTAACTTCCAACTCGTCTCTCAATGAGTGGACTTGGAAGGGTTTCGCTCGGATTTCGAATGGCTGTGAGCCAACGAAGTGCGCGGCTTGCTTTAGGAGATTTGAGGGGGTGCCCGGCCAGTTGTTGGTGCGCTTGCGTGGGACCTAACCCGTGCGGTCGTGAGGCTAACGGCGCGCGAGCTCAGAACGGACCCATAAACACTGGGCGGAACAGAAATCAGCGTTACGGAAAACTGCTGGTGAAGTTGGCAAATAAGGCAGTCGCTGCATCCGTTGAGGTTGTCATTCCGGTCCGTTGTCGCCCCCGGATTTGAAACCCGGCCAGCCTCAACGGAGTCGCTCGACCCGGTCAATGCTCCATGACGGTGTGCGGCTTCAACGGTGGTTCCGTAGACGATAAAACCCAGCAACAGACAGGCGAGAACACGCGCAAACACATTGCGCTGACTTGCTGATTGCGATGGGCGTCTTCTGGTCACGTTTTCGAGCAGTATGTTAGAGTCGCAACGGTAATATAGGGATGTCTACAACCACTGTCAACCGCGCTTCCGGGTCCACCGGACCGCCACATTCCAGGGAACAACGGGTCAATTCCGGTTTACCTTTTAGACATTATTTTTCACCACAAATTACTCCTTACGGGACCGTCCCGTTGCTGCTCGTTGCTTTCGTGGTTCTCGTTGTGACGAGTGCAACCGGCGTGTCGGCCCAAACACTTCGAGTCCGCCTCGCAGTGAATTCCATTGAACCAGCGAAGGTTCAAATTGAGGCGGAAGGATTCACCGGCTCTACGACTTTATCGTTTCCGAATACATATGGAGGCGTGCTGGGGTTGGGCCAGCGCATCGAAAATCTTGACGCCATGGACGCCAGGGGACATGTGATCCCCGTGCGCAAGCTTGCGACGGGTGAATTTCAGACCACCGTTCCATTTACCCGCTTGAAATATGACGTTAATCTCACTGAACCCCGGCGCGCGGCAGACATGTCTCATGTCTCATGGCTAAATAAACAACATGGCTTGTTGATGCTGTCTGATTTGCTACCTCAACCCACGGGTAGCTCAGCGACACTACTTACGATCGCTGTTCAACTCGAGGTGCCGGCCGGGTGGACAGTATTTTCGAACCTCAAAAACCAGGATTCGCAATATTTTACCGCCAACGCCGATAAGGCGGTGTTCTTAATCGGGTCGTCGTTGCATCAAAAATCACGGCGGTTTGGTTCCACCGATTTCTCGATATGTACTTCCGGCGCGTGGCCCTTTACGGAGGACGAGATTTTCAAGATCATCGAACCTATACTCAAACGCTATTCACGAATCACTGGCTCGAAATTAAAAGGCAACGCCGCCCTTATGCTCGTGCCTTACGCGGGAGATGCAGGCCCCTCCAAATGGAGCGCGGAAACACGAGATAATGCTGTCGTGCTGTTACTCGGCCGCAGGGCAACTGGCGGTTACGTTCTGGCGCAACTAGCGATTGTGCTCAGTCACGAACTTTTTCATCGATGGGTACCCGGCGCTTTGAACCTTCAGGGGGATTACGACTGGTTCTTTGAGGGTTTCACCTTGTATGAGGCCTTGCGGATGAATCTACATCTGGGGCTTATTTCGTTTCAGGATTACCTCAATACCCTGGCACGCGTTTATGAGTCTTATTTGAATTCCGTTAACCGCGACGCCCTCTCCTTGCTTGCGGCTTCGGAGCGGCGTTGGACCACGTCCTCATCACTGGTATATGAGAAGGGTATGCTCGTCGCATTCCTATACGATCTCGCGGTCAGACAGCAGCGCGGGTGTAAGGCATCCATTGGCGACTTGTATAAGCAACTGTTTCAGCTGAAACGTGCGGGACAGCAAAGTGCAAACGAGACTATAATCAGGCTGATGAGCAACAACGGCGAAATGAAATCCTTCGTTGAATCCTACATTCAAGGTTCTGATAGGGTCGATCTCGACCCGCTTTTATCGCTCTTTGGTTTGCGGCTTCAGCGCGGGTCAGGCGCGCTGAGGATCGATATTGGTAATGACATAAGTAAAGAACAAAAAAAACTGTTGGGCTGCCTGGGGTTGGAGAATTTGAAATATCTGCCGTTGAGAATTCCCAAAAACTAATGGGCCGGTAGCATTTATGCATTCATTAACAATGAGCCTTACTTGTAGAGGACTCTTACTCGTCCTTCCGTTGGTTGGCGTCGGCTGCAGTACGCTGGCGAAGAAGAATGATACGGGAGTAGTCGTGGCCCGCCGGGCACAGATTCGTAGTTCAACTGCGGTCGTGGCTGCCGATCTCCTGGAAGTTAACAGGGGGGATATAGTTGATATTTTAGACTTCCAGGACGTCCAGGATCCGACGGATAATACGAAGAAAGAACGTTGGCTTCGCGTACAGGCGCATGATGAAGAGACGACCGAAGGATGGATTGAATCGCGAAACGTGATGCCGGACGATGTGCTGCAGGCCTCCAAAAAACTCGCGGAGGAGGACAAAGACATTCCGGCGCAAGCTACAGGGCAGCTGCGGGCCAGTTCCAATCTACGTCTCAGTCCTGACCGGACAGGAAACGACAACATCATGATGAGGCTCGACAGCGGGTCAAGTTTTGAGATTGTGAGTTGGACGCGCGTACCGAAACCGAAATCATCAGAGGCGATCGAAACCGATATTGCACCAAAAGCGGGAAGCGCTCAACAGGGGAGCAGATCAAATCGCGGAACTAAGGACAACCAGGCGGAAAACGAACCTGAGGAGACTAACGAGCTTTGGTATAAGGTTCGTTTACCGTCCTCGATTTCACCTGCCCCGGCCGGATGGATTTACGGAAAGCAAGTTGAACTTGCAGTGCCCAGCGACATTATTTTCTATCGTACCGGCCGCGAGTTTGTCGCCTGGCAACGCTTGGACGGAGAGCCGGCTAACTCAGACGGGTCTGGACAAAGTAAGGATGCAGCCAGAGAAGCAAAACCGGGCAGTTGGGTAATCCTGGAAAAAAGCAGCTCGAATCAGCCTCACACGGTGGGCGAACCGGACTTCGATCGCATCTACGTGCTTGGTTATGATAAACGCGATCAGGAGCACTATACCGCATACCGAAGCCCTGATTTGAGAGGGTATCTGCCATGTCGGGTCCAGGGTACGCCGGACAACAAGACTTTTACTATTCGAGTGCAAGATGAAAGCGGACAGATCAATGACGTTCAATATGGGATCTATAAGGACGGACGAGGTTATGTGAAGGTAACCCCTCCGAATGCGGGCAATAAAGAGAAGGACAAGAAGAAAAAATAACGAACGTCTGCTCCCTTGTTTGACCTGATTACACAACTCATTGCTTCACTGATGGTTTCAAATCCAAAAATAGTAGCGGTTGGAGGACTTACTTCGGAGGTCGGCAAGACGACGCTATTATGTGAACTGTTGAGAGCTTTCCCCGGTTGGGAAGCCATAAAAACAACACGCGGCCACTATCGTTCATGCGGCAAGGACCCGCATGCGTGTTGTGTCAGCCATCTGTTGGAGGACGAGGCGGTAGTTCGCTCCGGCCGGGAATCTACGTATGCCCGCGGCAAAGATACAGGACGTTACTGGGACGCCGGTGCACTTAACGTCCACTGGGTAATCGCTACTGATGAACAGTTGGGGGAGGGAATTGGAAAAGCGATTCAAGGCGTGAAGGCTCAGGCTGTCTTCATTGAAGGCAATAGCTTCACAGAATACATAAAGCCCGACTTCTTTATTATGGTCGCGCGTCCGGATGAACTAAGGATTAAGAAG
>JBHENH010000137.1:0-7777 GCA_046262135.1 Pyrinomonadaceae bacterium | reverse complement strand
CTCCAGCCTTTGACGCGCGACTTTTTAAAGTCGGCGAACAAACGGTAAAGACGAGCGGTTTTGACCAGGAAACCAAACGTGGCGAAATACTAATTGGTGATGAACCACAAGCAACCGAGATTGTCGCGGAAGCAAACCAGCAAACTTTCGTTGTCAGTGAAGTAACCAGGAAAGAACGCAAAAGAAATCCAGTACCTCCTTTTATTACCTCAAAGCTGCAGCAGGAAGCGGCGCGAAAACTCGGCTTTGCGGTGAAGCGGACAATGATGCTGGCCCAGAAACTCTATGAAGGTGTGGAGATCGGGGCAGAAGGTTCCGTCGGGTTAATAACCTACATGCGAACCGATTCCACGCGCGTGTCAGAAGCCGCCTTGAGCGAATTACGGGATTTCATCAGCGAACAGTATGGCGGTACCTACCTCCCGGAAAAGGCTATTCACTATCGATCGAAAAAGGACGCACAGGACGCGCACGAAGCGATTCGTCCTACGGACGTCGCTCGCACGCCCGATTCTCTCGCGAGTTATCTCAATAAAGATGAGTTGAGACTTTATCGATTGATCTGGCAGCGCACAGTGGCTTCGCAAATGATGCCGGCCATCTTCGATCAGACCACTATCGACATTGCGGCTGGGCGTTTCATCTTTCGCGCGACCGGATCAGTTCAGAAGTTTGATGGTTTCCTGAAGGTTTACCAGGAAGGTCGGGACGAGAAGACGGAGGAGGATGAAGAAGCAGAGCGCACGTTGCCTCCCGTCGAAAAGGGCGAGGTTCTTAATCTCAATCAGATCACGCCGGAACAACATTTTACTGAGCCCCCGCCGCGGTTTACTGAGGCAACGCTGGTCAAGGCCCTGGAAGAAAAGGGGATCGGCAGACCCTCCACTTACGCCGCCATCATGACCACGATTCAGGACCGCGAATATGTCGGGAAACTCGAGGCACGATTCCGCCCCACGGACTTAGGCAAAACAGTAAACGACCTCCTGATCGAAGGCGGGTTTGACGATCTGTTCAATGAAACTTATACGGCGCGAATGGAGGAAGAACTCGATTCTATCGAAGAAGGAAAACTCAAATGGACCGACGCACTCCATGAATTTTATGGAAAGTTCACCGACGACCTCGATAAATTCAAAATCTATATTAAGGATATCAAGGATAAGGACACGCCGACCGAAGAAGTGTGTCTGAAATGCGGCACCCCAGGGATGGTGCAGAAATGGGGACGTTTTGGGAAGTATCTCAAGTGTTTAAAATGTGGCGCCTCACGTGATGCCGAACCCAAGGCGAGCTCCAACGGTGGTCCAAATGGAACTGAGGCTGTGGCCGGAGCCGAAGAGGCAGTTGAACCTGAACTTTGTGAGCTGTGCGGCAAGCAGATGCAACTAAAGCGCGGTCGCTTTGGTCCATTTTTAGGGTGCACAGGTTATCCGGAATGCCGCAATATTCGGAAAATTGCCAAGAGTGGTTTAGCAGCACCGGCCCCGGTTCCGCTGGATGAAAAATGTCCGGTAGATGATGCCCAACTGGTGCGCCGCTTCGGGCGCTTCGGGGAGTTCATTTCGTGTTCCAACTATCCAAAGTGCAAATACATCAAGCAGGAATTAACTGGAGTTAAATGCGCTCGACCAGGATGCAAAGGTGATCTGGTTGTAAAAAAATCCAAGCGTGGCAAACTTTTTTACGGCTGTGGAACGTATCCGGAGTGTGACCGCGTCTATTGGGACAAGCCGGTTGCCGAAGTTTGCCCTAAATGTAACGCACCATTTCTACTGGAGAAGACCACGAAGAAACACGGCACATTTCGCTATTGTGCGAATACTGAATGTGGTTATCGGTCAAACGAACCTGAGACGCATTCCGGATCTCCGGTTAAAATCGTCAAAGAAAAGACTGCGAAAAAACTAAGCTCCAAAGTGAAGTAGCCTTTCAGCTAAAATTCTCCCGGAAAGTTCAGAGTTCAATCTTTAGATTGCTTAGTCGTTATGAGCAAGCTAAGCTTGCACTCTAAACTTCAAACCTTAGCCAGGAGGCGATCATGTTCCGACCGAGTGCAGCTTTGGTGCTGCTCTTTACTGTTCTGACGTCGCAGATTTCCACCTTTGCGCAACAGCCCTCTCCATCTCCATCAACGGTATCTGGCCCGCAGCCGTCCGCGCAAACGCAGCCGGCTACGGGTCCGGCTAGAGATCCAAACGATCCGATCGAGCGAATTAAGGATGAAGCTACGAACCGCTCGCAGGTAATGCAGACGTTGAGTTTCCTCAGCGATGTGATTGGGCCCCGTTTGACCGCATCGCCTGCCATGAAAAGAGCCAACGAGTGGACTCGCGAACAGCTGACGAAATGGGGGCTGCAAAACGCCCACCTTGAGACGTGGGGCCCGTTCGGACGTGGCTGGTCCATCAAGCGATTCTCCGCACAGGTTACCGCACCTCTCAACATCCCACTCATTGCCTATCCTAAAGCTTGGTCTCCGGGTACTAATGGACCGCTGGAAGCGGAAATCGTTTATGTCGATGCAAAAGATGAAGCGGAGTTGATGAGGTTTAAAGGGAAACTAAAAGGGACGATTGTATTGAATGGGAAGATGCGCGAGGTCAAGGCACACTTCGAGCCGCTTGGAACCCACCTCGACGAAAAGGAGTTATTGAGTTTGGCCGACGCACCCGAACCACGATCCGGGCCACGCCGTCAGTTCACGGAGGAACAAAGAGCAGCGCAGAAGTTTTCTTCTAACAAGCTCCAGTTCCTGCATGATGAAGGAGCGGCACTTTTGATTGACGCTAGCCGGGCGGGAGACGGCGGGACGATTTTTGTTCAGTCCGCCAGCGTGCCGCAGGCCAATTCACCTGAAGCTGAGGGACAAACCACCTCTCGACAAATCGCACCGTATGATCCAGCGGCGCCCAGGATCCTCCCCCAGATTGTGCTGGCAGTTGAACATTACAATCGCATCGCGCGAATGATCGAGGCAGGCGAAAAAGTAAAGATGTTGATAGATCTGCGGGTGGCGTGGCATGACGCTGATCCCATGGCCTACAACACCGTCGCCG
The DNA here is from genome assembly GCA_046262135.1 of Pyrinomonadaceae bacterium. Lineage (GTDB taxonomy): Bacteria > Acidobacteriota > Blastocatellia > Pyrinomonadales > Pyrinomonadaceae > PSRF01. The sequence goes on along the minus strand of JBHENH010000137.1, from coordinate 4,718 downwards.
AAATTCCCGGCTCTGATCTTAAGGATGAAGTTGTCATGCTTGGAGGTCACATGGATTCCTGGCATGCCGGAACCGGCGCTACGGATAATGGAGCTGGCGTGGCGGTGGCGATGGAGGCGGTTAGAATTCTTCAGGCGCTTAACCTTAAACCCCGACGCACGATTCGTATCGCTTTGTGGACGGGTGAAGAGCAGGGACTATTGGGATCCAAGGCCTACGTGGCAGAACATTTTGGCAAGTTTGAAAGTGTTGGGACCACACCGGCAGCCCAGGCTTCGCCGAGTCCTGCACCAAGTAAATTGGTTACAACGCAGCAGTACGAAAAATTTAGCGCCTACTTCAACCTTGACAATGGCACGGGAAGGATTCGAGGCGTCTACCTGCAAGGCAACGAATCTGTCCGCCCCCTGTTCAGGCAATGGCTTACTCCTTTTCGCGAAACAGGAGCTGCCACTCTGTCGATCGCTGACACGGGCGGCACAGACCACTTATCGTTTGATGCGATTGGTCTACCGGGGTTTCAGTTCATTCAGGACGAGATCGAATATGACACTCGCACACACCATTCAAATCAGGACGTGTTTGATCGAATTCAGCCTGAAGATTTGAAACAGGCCTCAATGATAATGGCTGCATTCGTGTATAACGCGGCCATGCGTGATGACAAAATTCCGCGCAAGACACTACCCGCGAGGTGACCATTCACGTAAAGTTTTTAACGCGACGTCGGCATTATCTTTTTTAGCACGAAAATCCGCCAAGTTAGGACAGTGTAAGTCACAAAGTCCAGGACCGGTTATGCCGGGTTAACTCATCGGAATTTCAAACGAAAAGGCGAGCCACTAAGGCTCGCCTTTTTTCCAATTCACAGTTCTTTAGTACTCGGTAACTCTCCCCAGATAAGGTTCGTAAGACTTATTCGTAGTCCCCTGTTGACCACCCATGGAAGTAGACTTTTCCGACAGGTCTACACCAATCCACGTCCTGATTTTTTTCAACAATGCGGGTAAGACAACTTGCTGCGCGGTAGTTGAAAGCTCGTCTACAAGCCGATCGCCAAGACTCCCCGCTTCCTTGCTGAGTCGATCGTAGGCCGAAGTTTCTTTGAAACGCTGTAGCATTCCTGGGCCATCATCTTTGCCATTGGCTTTGGAAGGCGTGCTTCCGGTTACATCGTCCGTCGTGCGTGGAGCAGAATAGGCACTTGGGTTCGCGTAATAGCGGGCAGTAGGTGAGTAGGAAGATGATGTCTTATAGTCCGTCTCCTCGTAATCGTCCCCGCTTAGAGCAGATGCGATCCCGTAACCGACAAAAAACCCGACGCCGGCCGCACCCAGCGACCATGCTACGGGCTGTTTCTTGAAATGTTCGCGCCAATCGAGGGCGTCTTTTACGTTTTCGTATTGCTGAGCCACGGTTTCTTTAATCTCCGATACTGTATTTGTTATGGAATCACGCGCTTCTTCCATGCGCCGCTGAAGCGCTTCCTTCGATGGGTCGTCACCACCCGTTTCTCGCGCGCGCGCGAGACCTAAATTTCGTTCTTCAGCCATAGCTTGTCCTTTCTAAGCTCTTCTACCGTCCGATCCGGGACGAGGTTTTGTTTTGCTAACTTCTTCGTCATTGCTGAGATGAGAACCGCACCGACGATCAGGTAAAGAACGCCCGCGGTTACAAAACCGATCGCATACCTGGCCGGTTGGCTCAGATCGGTGTCAGCAAAAAGCGTAGCTATTCCGAAAGCCAGCGCAACGTTCAAAAGCGCAAATCCGATTGCGGCGATTATTCCGCCGACGCCAATCATGATTCCGCCCCGAGCATAGGTGTTGGCCTCTTCCTTGAGTTCGACTCTCAGCAAACTTAGCTTCGTGTCGAAGAGCTGCATCACGTCGTCTCCCAGCCGGCTAAAGAGCGACGGGAGACTTTCGTCTGTTTTGGGTGTAAGTGCAGTTGATGTTGCACCTGTAGCTGAAGTCGCCATCATTATCTCCTTCCGAATTTTGAGCGCCGCAGGGGCATTGCCCCGGCGTGCTTCTACCGCCTGCTCCCGCGAAGGATAAGACCAACGAGCAAGCCGGCTGCGGCCGAGATTAAGATCGCCTGACCCGGATTCTTTCGGGCATAGTCTTTTGCGTTTTCCGTAATTTCAGACAGGTCTGCGTTTTGCAATTCTTTGAACTTGTCGCCGACGACGCTTATCTTGTCGCTAACATAGTCCTTTGCCTGGCTTGCGGCTTCTGAGATCTTTCCACCGTACTCCTGCGCGAGTCCCGTGGCCGTGCCCGTGCCGGTACCTGTCGTTCCCGACGTACCGGTGTTGCCGGTTGATCCAGTTGTGCCAGTGGTTCCGGTCGTTCCGGTCCCGGTGGTCGAGCGTTCACTCTGATAACCGCCAGTTCCTGTTTGTCCGGTTGAGGTGTTGCCTGTTTGACCGCTCTTTGGCGTCGTTCCAGGGAAATCGGTTCTATTTTGCGACATGATAAGTCTCCTTTAAATGGTTACCTGTTGGTTGACTACAATTCCGACTGCCGAATTTGATTACAAGTTATCGCTGATTGACGAGCAAACAATGTGCCGGATTGCGTTTGGCCAGGGTCCACACCTTAAGCAGGGGAGTTACTGCCGAACCTCAATTTCCGGCTTCGGATCCTTGTTGTGAAAGGGTACAAGTCACTATTAGCTTAGATCGGGATCAATACAAACTAAGCGCGGCGACTATTCCCGTCCCTATGCCTTTGCTTCCGCACTTCTCCTGTCCCTTGACAGTCTTAGCCGAGGGTGGTAAGTAAGTACTTACTTTGGCGATATTGAGGGGCAGGATCGCTTTCAGGGAAACCGTTGAACAAAGAAATCATCATCAGGAAAACGCCGCTGGTCCCTTCGGACGGAGCTGCCGCGACTGGAGCTCGCATGACCGCGGAGGATCGGCGACTCCAAATACTTTCGGTCGCCGTTAGTCTCTTTTCCCAGAAAGGCTTCGGAGGCACAACTACGAAAGAAATCGCTCAGATGGCCGGTGTGTCTGAGGCTATGGTTTTTCGTCATTTTGCTACTAAGCAGGAATTATATACGGCCATCCTGGACCACAAGGCTTGTTCCGGCGATTCAATGAACCCGGAGGAAATGGTCGCTGAAGCGCTCAAACAGAAAGATGACCGTGGGGTATTTGAACAGTTGGCATTAGGCGCTCTCGAACATCATGAGTTCGATCCGGAATTTCAGCGTTTGCTTCTCCATTCGGCCCTGGAGGGACACGAACTGGCACAGATGTTTTTTGAAAAGTTTGTGCGGCGCGTTTACGAACTGTTAGGCGCTTACATTCTCGAGCGTCAACGCGATGGCGCGATGGTCAAGATCGATCCGGCGATTGTGGTGCGTGCCTTCATCGGCATGATTATTCACCATTCGCTCAACAACAATCTTTGGGATCCAAAGCGTCGTCTGCTCAAGATCTCGAACGCGGACGCCGCGAAGCACTTTACAAACATTCTTCTAAATGGAATCAGCGCCTCCTCCGAATCGACGTCTAAAAAGGAGACCGAACCTAAAGCCTCAAGAGATCGTTTTCCCGGAAAGAAATAAATCATGTTATCTCCCAAACCCTTGCATCTTTTATATCTGGCCGTGATGTTGGCGGGCCTTGTCCTTAGCGCCATTTCCTGCGGGGGATCTAAAGCAAACGTTAGAAAAGACGAAACCAACACCGCCTCGCTACCCACGGTCGTTGACGTCACCACCGCGCCCGCGATCATGCGGGAGCTGCCCCAGTTTTTTGAGGCCACGGGAAGCCTTACCGGCGACCAGCAAACTGATGTCGCTCCCTCAGTCGCAGGTAAAGTCGTGGCGCTCGGCGTAGATCTTGGAACATATGTCAGGCGGGGCCAGATAATTGCGCGCCTCGATGATGTCGATGCGAGACTCAGAGTGGAGCAAGCGCAGGCCCAACTTGCGCAAGCAAAAGCGGCGTTGCGTCAGGCTGAGGAAAAAGTAGGGATACGGCCGGGGCATTCATTCGATCCTAACAGGGTGCCGGAAGTTGCGAATGCTCGAGTGGCCCTGGAGCTGGCTGAAAAGAACCTGCGGCGTTCTGAGAAGTTGATCGAATCAGGCGATATTTCGCGTTCTCTGTTTGATCAGCAAAAGGCGCAGCGCGATCAGCTGAGGGAACAATATGAATCTGCTCTCTCGCTCGCGCGCCAGAATAACGCTGCCGTAATGACGGCGCGGGCAAACGTCGCAAATGCGCAGAGCCAGCTGGGATTGGCTCGTCGAAACTTATCTTATGCTCTCGTTTTTTCGCCTATCGATGGGTTTGTGGCGGAACGTACGGCGGACCTCGGCGAGTATGTATCCCCGACGACCAAAATAGCCACGATCGTGCGCATCAATCCTTTGCGGTTGCGGATCGATATTCCGGAACAGGCAATTCCGGCGGTTACCATGGGTCAAACAGTGTCTGTAACCACAAGCGCGTGGCCAGACAGGAACTTCAGCGGTCGCATTGCACGCATCTCTCCAAACGTCACGCCGACGTCTCGCACTTTGACGGTGGAAGCAGAAGTTGAAAACGGAAACGGCATATTAAAGCCCGGACAGTTTGCTACTGTTCGCGTACTCCAATCGCGTGCTGCTCCGGCGGTGCTGGTTCCCAACCGCGCTGTGCGTACTGAATCGGGCGTTAGCCGGGTGTTTGTGATTAAGGATGGTCACGTCGAAGA
>JBHENH010000136.1:0-7790 GCA_046262135.1 Pyrinomonadaceae bacterium | reverse complement strand
GTTTATACCCACGGCAGCAATCGGCTGGAAGTTGTATGGACCATCGTAACAGCGGTGATCTTCATCGGACTTGCGGTCATGGGCCAGAGCGTGTGGGCCTCGCTCCACTTCAACAAAGCTCCGGCCGGAGCTTTCCAGGTTGAAGTTGTCGCGCAGCAGTTCCAATGGAACTTCCACTACGCAGGAAAAGATGGTGTCTTCGGACGTACCGACCCCAACCTGATCGATGATTCGACGACCAACTTTATCGGGCTCGACGAGACCGACCCAAATTCCAGAGACGACGCAACTCACAGCGTCATTGCCGTTCCAGAAGGTCGGCCCGTTGAGTTGATTCTTCGATCGAAGGACGTCATCCACAATTTCTGGGTTCCCCAGTTGAGGTTTAAGCAGGACCTGGTTCCGGGAATGGCAATCCGGGTCCACTTTACGGCAAACCGGCCCGGTAAATATGAGCTGGCGTGTGCTGAGCTTTGCGGACAGCTTCACTTCAAGATGAGAAGTTTCATGCTGGTGCTGCCCGCGGATGAGCATCAGGCCTTGATGGGGCTCCAGCAGGATCAGTTTCAGACTCGAATGACTGAGTTGTTAGCTAAGTATCCATTGCCAAACTACGGCGAGTAGGAATCACATTGGTTAGTTCTTGATTGCGCTAACACGAGGAGAGCAAAAGATGTCAGGTGAAACCCACGAAGCAATACACCGGCACGAGCCGCCCAAGAGCTTCATTCGCAAGTACATCTTCAGCCTGGACCACAAGGTCATCGGCATTCAGTACATCATACTGGCGTTGGCTGCAGTGCTGGTCGGGATGACGATGTCGGTGCTGATGCGCTTGAAACTTTCCTGGCCGGACACCAGTTTTTCGTTGCTTGGCGCGCTCTTCCCGCATGGTGCGCCCGGCGGCATCATGGGCCCGGAGTTTTATCTGTCGCTGGTAACGATGCACGGCACCATCATGGTCTTCTTCGTGCTCACGACCGCGCCGCAGGGTGGGTTTGGAAATTATTTTTTGCCCATACAGATCGGCGCGGAAGACATGGCGTTTCCAGTTTTGAACATGCTTTCGTTCTGGGTCACCCTTGTCGGTTTCATAGTCATTCTTGCTGCCATCTTTTTTTCCGGTTCGGACACGACTGTGGGGCCAATCGGGGGATGGACCGGGTACGCGCCCTTGAGTGCCTTGGGTCAAATTGCTGGGCCGGGGCAAGGACTCGGCATGAACCTCTGGATTATTAGTATTGCCATCTTCTGCGTGGGCTCGCTGCTTGGTGCGCTGAATTTTATAACTACGCTGCTCAACATGCGTACGCGCGGAATGTCGCTCATGCGGATGCCTTTGACGTGTTGGGCATGGTTCACCACAGCGGTGCTGGCTCTGCTTTCGTTTCCGGTCCTGCTTGGAGCCGGTATCCTGCTTTTGCTCGATCGGTTCGCGGGTACGAGCTTCTTCATTCCGGGCGGGCTTTACGTCAGCGGAATACTCTCGGGCACGAATCCGAGCTTCCCGGTCCACACGGGAGGGTCTCCTATTCTATGGCAGCACCTGTTCTGGTTTTTTGGGCACCCGGAAGTTTACATAGCAATTCTTCCCGGAATGGGCGCAACTTCGCACATTCTTTCCACCTTCGCGCGCAAACCTGTTTTCGGCTATCGCGCCATGGTATTTGCCATCTTCGCGATTGGATTGCTCGGCTTCTTCGTCTGGGGCCATCACATGTTCATAAGCGGCATGAGTCCTTATTCGGCGATGACGTTCTCGATTCTCACGCTTTCCATTGGGGTGCCTTCTGCAGTCAAAACCTTTAACTGGCTGGGCACTTTGTGGGGCGCCAAAATACGATTTACTACTGCGATGTTGTTCGCGATTGGATTTGTTTCGCTGTTTGTCGCGGGAGGCATCACCGGGTTGGTCCTGGGCCAGTCGTCGCTCGACTTGCCAATGCACGACACTTACTTTGTGCCGGCGCATTTCCACCTGGTCATGGGTGTGGCGTCAGTCTTTGGAATGTTTGCCGCGATCTATTTCTGGTTTCCCAAGATGTTCGGGCGTTTCATGAGCGAGCGCCTTGGAAAAATCCATTTCTGGATAACATTTGTCGGCGTGTACTGCATCTTCGTTCCCATGCATACCATGGGCATGGTGGGTATGCCTCGCCGCTACTCCCAATTTACAGAGTATCGATTTCTCGACACGCTGCATCCTCTGGTCGTGTTTGTTTCAATTGCCGCGATTATCACGGCCTTAACGCAGATTATTTTTTACTTCAACCTCATTTGGAGCGCCTTCAAGGGTAAGAAGGCGGAAGCGAATCCCTGGGAGGCGACGACCCTGGAGTGGATCACCACAAGTCCGCCTCCTCACGATAACTTCGCCGGTGTTCTGCCGGTTGTTTATCGCGGTCCATATGAATTTGCCGTTCCGGGGGCGCCAAATGACTTCGTAATGCAAACGGAACCAGATCCTGGTGAACAAGCGGCGCCCGTAACTGAGGGAGCAGGTGGAAATGGCCACAACGGTCACAGGCACTAGGCCTGTAACAAAAACCGGCGTCGGGGGTGGTCCGAAACCTCGTGGGCCAAACGGTAATGGTTCGCGCCAGCGCAACGGCCACGACCCGGCATTTCCGGATCTGAACTCCTCAGCAAACCGCTATCGCATCGGTATGTGGGTGGCTCTTGCGGCGATCTTAATGATGTTTACGGCGCTGAGCAGCGCCTACATAGTGCGCGCCGCTTCATCGAATGATTGGCAGGCACTTGAGATGCCCCCGATCCTCCTGCTTAGCACCGCACTAATCCTCGTCAGTAGTGGAACGCTCGAGGCCGCGCGCCGCAAGTTGAAGGCGGCATCATTTGAAGCGCACAGAGGATGGCTACTTCTAACGGCGGCTCTGGGTTGCGGTTTTCTGCTGTCTCAACTGCTGGCGTGGAGACAACTTGTGAGACAGGGAGTTTACATTGCCACCAATCCGCATAGTTCCTTTTTTTATCTCTTGACGGCCACGCACGGTGTGCACCTGCTGGGCGGCTTAGCGGCACTCGTTTACCTGTTACTTCGCACAAGCGCACGCCGGCGCGAGCCGGCAGTGGATCAAGGACAGGCTGCGACAGATGCCGTCACACTTTACTGGCACTTCATGGATCTTTTATGGATCTATTTATTTGTATTGCTCTTCTACGTCAGGTAGTCGACAGGACTGCAGTAATATTCAGATGTGTGCGCAATGATTTTGAAAATCCGCAAGCGTAAATCTCGTTAGCTTTGGAGGTGACAGGTGGGTACTGAAGCACGCGCAGTACATTTTCCGGCGGCAGACTGGGGCGGGGGTGTGCACCCCTATCGTGTTGGCCATCGCAAACTCGGAATGTGGTTGTTCATTGTTTCCGACTCATTGACGTTTTCAGCGCTGCTGATTGGATATAGTTACCTGCGTGCCTCAAACGTCTGGCCCACACCCTTTCCTTTTTATCCCAGCATCGTCTTCTCGTCTATTATGACGTTCTGTCTGCTTTCTTCGAGTCTGACGATGGTCTTTGGAGTTTCGGCATCGAGCCGGGGCGACAAGGCCGCCGCACGCAAATGGATTCTGGCCACTATATTATTCGGGGTGGCATTTATTGTGCTGCACCTCATCGAATGGAACCATTTGATCGCTGAAGGGGTGCGGCCATTCAGTCTTCCGGCTCACTGGGTCGAAACCTTCACAACCTCCGATGGAAGGTTGCCGTCCCCATTGTTTGGCGCGACATTCTTTACTATTACCGGACTGCATATGTTCCACGTTGCGACGGGAGCGATTTATTTGGCGGTAATCGCGGCGCGCGTCAATAAACTCAAACACGAAGATGTCGAAATCAGCGGCCTTTACTGGCACTTCGTGGATCTGGTCTGGATGTTTGTATTCCCACTCATTTACATCATGTCAGTTGATGTCGGCGGTCATTTGGCACGATAGCACGTCGATTACAATGGGTTAAAGAATCGGAGCGGAGGAAGATAGATGAGCGCACACGCTGAAGAGCATTTTGCCGGCAGCAATAAACTGTTCACTTCGATCTGGGTTTGGTTGGTCGCGCTGACTTTGATTGAAATCTTTCTTGCGTACAAGCCCATGTCCATCCATATCATGCTGACGATCCTGTTGGGCCTTTCGATCATCAAGGCGGCGCTTATTGTTGCTTACTTCATGCACTTGAAATTTGAGCGGCTGAGTTTGATTCTGACTATTGTCCCCATGTTGGTCGTTTGTATTTGCCTCTTATTTGTCTTCTTTCCCGATAGTTTTAGATCCGCAGGCTTGCGTTACGAGTTTAAAGAGACGGTTCCTGCCGCGGAGGAGCATTGATGACCGCTGGTTGGCGATGGCGGGCGCTGCTGATGTGTGGGGCGGCGATAGTTGTCTTTCTAACGGCTGACGTCGCTGCGTATGCGCAATGCGCTATGTGCAAGGCCGCGTTGGGGGGCTCCAACAATGCTTTCTTTATCAGAAACTTCAATATCGGCGTTCTGGTACTTCTGGTTCCTCCGGTTACGATATTCTGCTCAATCTTCGTGGTGTTGAAACGCTATAAGGCGGCGGAACACGATGAGACAAAGGACCGCATATGTTCCAGCCCAGAAGGCGATTAGTGGCGGCGGGCGCGATGCTCGTGTCGCTCTCGGTAATGATTGCGAGCGCCCGCGCCGGCGCACCTCAGGGGGCTAATCAGTGGACTGTAGTCGCCCCGGCCGGGGAGGGCTTCTCCGTTCTAATGCCTGTGAAGCCTGGCGAGGAGACCGATCGGGTACCCATGATGGGAAACACGTACCTGATGCGACTCTACACCGGCGTCGAAGAATCGAACGGCCTGCTTTATATGGTGATTATGCAGGAATTCCCCGCTTTCACGGGGGGTCTCCAACCTTCAGTGAGACTGGAACGCTTCATGGACGGTTTCAAGCAGGGCCTTACCAGGTCGCTGGGCAACACGCCTGAGGCCAAGGTGGAGCTAAGTTTAGAGCGCGAACTTTTTCTAAAGGACCGCTCTGGCCGTCAGTACACGCTCGCTGTTGGTGAAACACGTGGGGTGGTGCGCGCGTTCGATGCCTCTAAGCGAATGTACGTTCTGCTTGTGATGGGAGCGGACGAAAAAAACTCGAACGTCAGCCGGTTCTTCAACTCGTTCGAGATCAAGGCCGCACCTGATCCAGTACCACAGCCGCCACCGCCGACTAAACCTTAAAGACAGGCGGCTTCATATTATGGCCGAGGAAAATCTTTTGCGTATTGACGTGGAGAAGCGAACCACCCGCGGCCGGGTTTGCCCACGCTGTGAAGGCAAAATAATTCCGTCTGATCGCGCGGTCTATCAGAACACTGCTGATCCCGCCGGAGCTTTTCCGATATGGCAATGTGAACGTTGCGGGTACGAAGAGATGTCGCAACGTTCCGCGCCTGCGGGTAAAGCTAAACATTAGTCAACGCCATTTTCAATACTACGAATCAAAACAACGGCGGCTTGATGTGATTGGAATTAGAGACGACCTCGGCGAAACGAGAGGCATGAAGAGCGAAGCTAAGCTACTTAATCTGATCTGCATTTTGGCGGCTATCGCGTTTGTAGGGCTTGCGGCGCTGAACGCGCTTTTCTCCGCTAGTTTTTTGACCACTGACAATCTGTTCGTGACAATGGTCTGCCTGCTAATGGCGCTCATGTTTGCCGCAAACCCATTGCTTTACTTAAGAGATGAGGGAAGATTGCGTGTGCCTTTTCGGAAGAAGCCCGCTCTGAACACGCCGCAACTCGCCGGAGCAACCCCTCCGTTGCTGGATGCCAAAGGCCGTGCCGTCCCTGCCGATGTAAGATCAATGGTTGCGAACATGAAACAAAAGCAGCCTTAACCACCTTCTTCGCTCTGAGTTACTTCCTGTGAATCAAGTCGAAAAACGCGTACTCGGAAGTTTTGGACATTGGAACCGCGAGAAACTGGATTTGCACACGCTTTTTGAGGCTGGTGGAAACGATCCCGATGCGCGCACAGAAGTTTTCGATATCGTTGAGCGATTTGTGAAGGAAGGATTGCTTACTGAGTTGGGCAATGATTTTTATTCCCTTACTGAAAAAGGCAAAGAAGCGGCCGGCAGTTCATTAGCGAGCTAGCGAACATTCATGTTTGTTTGGAGTGCGGTGACCTGTCACCGCTTTGGTCGGTTGCAACCTGTCGCAACCTTCAGAGATTGCATTCGACGCAGCAAGCGGCGTCAAGCCGCCGAAGGCAATAGCGGTTACAGGTCACCGCACTCCAAACAATGCCCGAATACATTTCCTACCTTCCCCACCTCAACGCACTTCTTAATTCGACCAGCGCAATCCTCCTGGTCGCGGGCTTTCGATTTATTCGTCACGGTCGCATCATTGCTCACCGCAATTGCCAGCTGTCAGCGCTCGTCTGCTCTGCGCTGTTCCTCATCTCTTACCTGACATATCACTACTTCCATGGCACCACACGTTTTGCCGGACAGGGAATCACACGGCCCATCTACTTCATAATTCTGATCACTCATACTACTCTGGCCGTTATCATCGTTCCGTTGATCCTGGTGACGCTTTACCGCGCTGCCAGGCTGGATTTCATTAGACACAAGAGGATTGCCCGCTGGACACTTCCAGCGTGGCTGTATGTTTCAGTAACAGGCGTGATCGTGTATTTAATGCTCTACCAGATTTATCCCTCGCCCTGAACCCACGAACAAAAAAGGCATCTGTCGGACGTTACTGAGCAATGACTGTTGAAGAGCCCAAAGTCAACGGAAATAATCCTGAAGTAAGGATCGCGCCCAATCCGGCTAAGCGGTTTCGTGCCTCGGGGCCAATTCTGATTCTGGCCCTTCTCTTCGTTGTTGCTTCATTTCTTGCCTGGTACTTCACGTGGTTTGGGCGCGATCTCGCGGATTCCGAGATCACAGAGTTTCTGCTTGATGAGGAGCATCCACGACATGTGCAGCACGCGCTTCTGCAGATTCAGCAGCGTATCGAGAGGGGAGACAAGTCGGCGACACAGTGGTATCCGCAAATTATAGAGCTGGCGTCGAATCCGGAAGCCGAGTTCAGGCTAACCGCTGCGTGGTTGATGGGTGCGGATAATACGTCGGAGGAGTTTCACGGCGCGCTGAGAAAACTGCTTATTGATCCGGAACCGATTGTCCGGCGAAACGCGGCGCTTGCTCTCGTCCGTTTTAACGATTCGAGTGGGCGAATAGAGATTGCCTCTATGCTGCAAAATTTTACGATTAAAGCTCCGGCTGCCGGCACGTTCGTCAGCAGTCTTTCCAGTGGCGCTCAGATTAGTCGCGGCGCCTTATTGGCTCGCATACAGCAGCCTAACAACGAAATCGCCATGGTGCGGTCACCACTAAATGGAACAGTGGATCAAGTTATGGCTACGAACGGTCATAACATTACCACCGGCGATCCTTTGTTGACGCTGAAGCCGGACGAGCAAAGTGTTTGGGAGGCGTTGCGCGCACTTTCCATGATAGGACGAGCAGAGGATCTTACTCTGGTTGAGCGTTATACGGGTCGATCTGGGTCAGGCGAGCAGGGAAGTGAACGTCTAACACAACAAGCGACTCTGACAGCGAACGCTATCAAGAGCCGAGAAACTTTCAGCGACAATACCATTAAGCGGTAGGGGGAGCGGGCGGCAGGTCAGGCAACTTTATACCGTGGACAGCTTCCCAGTCATCGGTTGGCACCATCTCGATCGCATCCCATGGGCAGCCGTCGAGGAAAGCTCCATCAGGTCC
>JBHENH010000135.1:0-7792 GCA_046262135.1 Pyrinomonadaceae bacterium | reverse complement strand
CAATCACGACGCCCAGAGACCGAAGCATTGACACAAACATCGTGCGAGTCGGGTTGAGTCCAACATCCACGACGTCCAGTTTGGATTCCGGCAGCAAGGCCGCGGCTGCGATCAGAAAGGCGGCGGATGAGATGTCGCCGGGAACGCTAACGTCGCGGGCGGCAAAACTCCGTGGTCCATCGATCGAAATCGCCGAACCCTCCACGCTTCTTTCGAGCGGCACGCCAAACCATTCCAGCATTCGTTCCGTGTGGTCGCGCGTGTCGCCTCCGCGTTCAATTACTTCGGTGCGTCCTTGGGCGTTGAGCCCTGCCAGGAGGACACATGACTTCACCTGACCACTGGCAACCGGCAACTCGTAGCGAATCGGTTTCAGAGGCCTCTGGCCCTTAATCGTGAGAGGCGGTTTCCCATTTTTCAATCCGAGCTCGGCGCCCATCAACTGCAGAGGCTCGATTGAATTGAGACTCCGAGTTTTCGCAAACAGGAAACTGTAGCGGCGCAATCTTCGCTCAGAGAAAAGTTTGTGATCCGTGAGGCGCCGTTTGCCAATGCGGCAATAATCGCTGCTCGATGTGAGATTGACTTGTCGCCGGGGAGTTGAACTCGCCCGTTTATCCGGCGAGCCGGGGTGATTTTCATCGCGCCAATCTTACCCTCTGAATCCTCACCTCATGAAGGCGATACAGCCAGTTATGACATCGTCTCTTAAGTGTGGGGCTAGTATCAGCCATCAGCTCGTGCGGTCGAGGCACCCTCAGATCACTAAAATATGACCCGCTATCCCTTCTGGCCATTTTCTTGACATCCGGGTAGTCAGCGTGTTAAACCCTCGGACTTCTGGGTAGCTTTTTGGTGGTTCCAAAGCACCAAGGTCAGCGTCGAGTGGCTCTTGGACAGGCCATGCTTTTCACCAGTGACTGTAGAGACGACAGAACTCAAGTTGCCCAGCCGTATTGAGGCTATCGATGAAGCTGCCACCGCAGTTGCCGGACTCGTTGCCCGCTCGGGAATTGGTGAGGAAGCCGCGTTTGGAATCGATATGGCAGTCCGGGAGGCCCTGGCAAACGCGGTGATTCACGGAAACAAGCTCGACGAAACAAAACTCGTCGGGATCAATGTAAAGAGTTCCCTCGATGCTCTTGAAATCAGCGTGCATGACCAGGGACAAGGGTTCAATCCAGACACCATTTCAGATCCGACCAAAGAAGAAAACATCCTGAAGAGTTCCGGGCGCGGTATTTTTTTTATGCGGAACTTTTTTGACGAAGTCGATTGGTCGATTTCCCCCGAAGGCGGCACTACGGTGCGCATGATCAAGAGACGAGCTAACCGATAAAGGAGATCCTGTAACATGGCTGAGTTGAATATTGCCGAACGTCAAGCCGGAGATGTGACTGTCCTTGATATGAAGGGAAAGATGACCATAGGCGAAGGCAGCGTTGCTCTCCGAACGGCCGTCCGTCGCATGCTGGAGGAAGGCAAGAAGAAGATCTTGTTGAACCTCGCAGGCGTGGGTTACATCGATTCGAGTGGCATAGGCGAACTGGTTTCCAGCTACACGGCCATCGAAAAAGATGGTGGCCAATTGAAGCTGCTCAACCTCACCGAAAAACTTCAGGACCTGCTGACTATTACGAAACTACTCACAGTCTTTGACGTATACGAGAGCGAACCGGAAGCCCTCAACGGATTCAAATAAGGCGGGGCCGAGATTTGAAGATCCCGGTTTCGAGAGTTAACTGACGGTTAATGGAGATTTGAGTCATGGCAGAGCTTGAGCTGAAGGAACGACAAGCAGGTGACGTCACCATCCTCGATCTGAATGGGCCCGTGAGAATGGGTGAAGGCAGCATAGCTTTGCGCGATACGACGCGCCGGCTGGCCGACGAGGGCAAGAAAAAGGTTTTGCTTAATCTTGGGGGCGTTAAGTACATGGATTCGAGCGGCATCGGCGAACTGATCGCGAACTACACAACAATCAGCCGCCAGGGTGGCCAGGTTAAGTTATTGAATCTTACCGATAAGATCCAGGATCTCCTTGTAATCACCAAACTCCTGACCGTGTTCGACGCCTACGATAACGAAGCTGAGGCTTTGAATAGCTTTAAATGAGGGTTTCGGGTTTCGCGTTCCGAGTTTCGGGTTTGTCTGTATCCAACTCGAGACTCTAGACTCGGAACTCGAGACTTTTTATGTTTCGCGCCGCCTTTCGCCGTCTGCTCGCTATCGATGATCCACCCGAGCGGACGGCACTTGCTTTTTCAATCGGTGTTTTCATCGCCTTCTCCCCTTTCCTGGGGCTGCACACTATTGCGGCCACCCTGGTCGCATTCCTGTTCCGCTTCAATAAGATCGCGATCTACGCAGGGACTTTTGTCAATAATCCGTTCCTGACCCTCGTGCCGATCATTGTGGCGTCATACGCGCTCGGAGCCTTTGTGCTCGGGCGCCCGCTGAGCATCCCCGCGGAGGGAATTGAGTTAATAAAGAATCCACACCTATTCAGCGGCGACTACTACCACCAGATGTTCGTTCAAAGTTGGTATCTCGTTAAGCCCTTTGCTCTCGGCGCAACCCTGCTTTCGGTGATTTGTTCCCTTCTGGCATATCCATTAACATTGTGGCTGTTGCGCAAGCATCGTAAGCGAAGGCAAGAGTCGCATTAGAACTGTAGACCATCTCTTGCTTGTCAGAACGGCGAGCGCGAGCGACGCGGTCTCAACAGGGACCATACCACCCGGTCGCTACCGCTCGCGGTTCTGACAGAGCTATTTGTGAAGTTGTATTCAATTGTTTTGCTATATGAAAAAATACTTACCCAAAATTCTTACTGTCGTTATCACTGTTTCCACAATGTCATTGGCGAGCGGTATTGCCTACTCGCAGGGCACACCGACTCCCACTCCGGCTTCCCGTCCCACGGGTGCACAGCTTCAGCAGCGACCAGCCGCAGGCTTCGATCTGGCTGATTATGGTGTGGAGTTTCAGGCTGACCCGAGACTGATCATCATGATGGCTGCGCTCGAAGCCGCCGGCTTCGATCCGATCGCGAAGGGAAGAGAGCCGTCAGCTTTCCGCACTCAGGTAAGAAAGGACCTCGCGACTGTGGATCCGGATCTTCGCAGCCGGCTGCGTGCCTTTTATGAACGCAACAAACTGCCTGCGCCCGCTACCGCCGCCGATCAGGCGGCCCGTTATGTTTCCCTTGCGCTGGCCCTCGGTCCACCGCCCACTCTGGACGCGCCTGAAAGATCCGATGACCTTCCCGGCGGGCTTTTGGAAGTGCTCGACTTCGCTCCCCTCGTGCGGGAGTTTTATCGCCGCTCGGGAATAGATGAACGACTCGTTTCTTACACGCGGGCCTACCAGGCCGAAGGTGACCGCCTGCGACCACCGGCAGCGGAACTGATTCGCTCGCTGCTCACCTATCTGCACACCCGGCCGATCACGACTTCGTCCGAGCGCGTACTCGTGAAAGCCCCGGCGCGCGGAAAGAAGAAGAACACTGCCAGGACCTACACGATGCGCGAGCATGTACGGCGATTTTTTATCGTGCCGGATCTTCTGGCAGCTCCGGGCGCGATTAACTTCCGCGTGATTGGCGATGAGTATTACGCAATCCTTCCCGAAGGAACGGATCCGGTTTCCTCAGAATTGAGGCGGGCATATCTTCAGTATGTAATTGACCCGCTGATCTTGCGATTCAACCGAGAGATCGCCAGTCGGCGAGATCAAATCAAACAAATCATCAGCGAACGCGAGAAGGCAGGCGCCACAGTCACACCCGACGTATTTATCGTAGTCTCGCGGTCGCTGGTCGCGGCGGCTGACGCGCGGTTTGAGGAATCAAGGAAACTTGAAGCCCTGACGCGCGAAGCTCGCGGCAAACTGGACCGGGCTCGGGACGATGCATCGCGAACCACGATAGTCCAGGAAACTCGCGCTGCGACGAGCGCCATTCAGGACGACGCCGTGGCCAAGCTCGCCGACGACTATGAGCATGGCGCACTGCTCGCTTTCTTTTTTGCCGATCAGTTGAAGGGTATCGAAAGCACCGGCTTTGATATGGCCAACTTTTTTGTGGACATGATCTCGTCTTTCGATCCGGTTCGCGAGAGTCGGCGCCTCACCGAGAATGCCGAGGCACGTCAGCGCGCGCGGTCAGCCCGAGAAGCGCGGCTCGCAGCGAGAAAAGCAGAGGCGGAAGCTCCGGTGGTGTATTCCGGGGCCGGGAGCGCAAGGGCCGCTTCGCTCGTCAAAAAGCTTTCGGAGATCGAAGATATTCTTCGTCTGAAGGACTACCCCAATGCGGAGGCGCGTCTGAAAGAGTTGTTGACGGACTATCCCCGCGAGCCGCGCATCTTTTTCGCGTTGGCCCAAACGGCCAGTCTGGCCGCGGCCGATGCGACGGACGAGAACGTGCAGGCAGAGCGCTTGAATCGTGCGCTGGGAAACTATCGCTTAGGGGTGCAGGCTGCTTCAGCGGAAACCGACCGTTCTCTCCTCTGCCGTGCTCACGAAGCGATGGGCCGGATTCATTCTTTCATGGACAACGCGAGCGAGGCCGCGAAAGAGTTTGACGAGGCGATCAAGATTTGCGATGCGCGCGGAACCACTTACAACGACGCGGTCGAAGGTAAGAAGAAGCTGAGCCAGCCGTAGCAAGGCACGGAGGTAAGACGGTAAAAGGGATATCCTGATGTGGAGAGAGATTATTATTCCATTTTGGGCGCGGGGGAAACTGCGTCGCAGGATGTGATCGAACGCCTTTATAAACGTCTCGCCATGCGGCATCATCCGGATCGCGGCGGCGACGCGGAAGAGATGAAGGCAATCAACGAAGCTTACGGCGTCCTCGGAAACGACGCGACGCGATGCGCCTACGACGCGCAACGCCCCCCGCATCGTAAGCCGTTAAGCGCAGCCGCGTCGTCACTCTCTTCGCCTCCGGCACTGCTGGAAAACACCGTCAGTGGCCGCCTCGCTGGCGCAACGTTTTCCCTGATGGCTGGACTGCTGTTCCTGTTCCTATTGAGGTTCTATTACATCAGATTCCTCTGGCCGCTTTTTGTCCTCGCTGCTTTTGTGGTGATGGTCGGAGTGCGGAAACTTCACGCGGCGCTGGTTTATGCGCGTGAGGGGGTCGCATCATCCCATCCTATGCGCCGCTACGTGTGGA
Organism: Pyrinomonadaceae bacterium; assembly: GCA_046262135.1. GTDB lineage: Bacteria > Acidobacteriota > Blastocatellia > Pyrinomonadales > Pyrinomonadaceae > PSRF01. Next base: position 2,610 of record JBHENH010000135.1, on the reverse strand, counting down.
TACAGGAAATGGCGTTCTGGTTAATTGTGTGTGTGTGTGTTTACGGCATTTATCTCATGTTGAGAGCGATTTGAAAGACCTGAACTTGACGGGAATCGTTTACAAGAATCATAACTAAAGGGCGAGTCCATCTATCGAGGTCATCTATCGAGAGACGGCCACCGATGAGGACTATCGAATTAGTGATTTGCCTTGTTTCCGCCCGCTTCTGAAGGAAATACCATTGACTGAGACACTATCGCGCATTTGGGTCTTCTTCTACGGCACATTTATGCACCCCAGCGTACTGGCCGAGCACGGAGTAACTACGACTGAAGTCGTCCCGGCGAGGCTCAGCGGTTTCCAGCTATACGTCCGCCTTCGTGTAAACCTCGTCCGTACCGACCGATCATATGTTTATGGGACGCTCGTGCCTATTACGCATGAGGACATTGCGAAGCTCTACTCGAACATCGAGGAGTGTTTCGGCCTGAAATACTTTCCCGAACCGGTACTTGCGGAAGCACTCGACGGCACACTCAGACCGGCTCTCTGCTATATCACGCCGCACATGAGTGAGAGGCCGGCGGATCGAGACTACATAAATCAACTCGCCGAATGCGTGAGGGCAATGGGCCTGCCGGAATGGTACGCGCTCTACGTGGAATCGTTCGGACCCGAAGAAGCGGAGAAGAGTGGCCATAGGCGCGTAAAGCCAAACTAGCCCGAACATACCGGCGTTAGATCGGTCGCGAGACTTTCTTAACTTGCCCTTTCGGCAATCCTTCGATATTGACGTGGATCTCTGGGATCGTAGGGAGATCAATGCGCGGGATCATTATATTGATTGGCGGGATTGTCGGCAGGTTGATGCGCGGAATAATCACTCGGCGCCCTGCTTGCGGGGCCGTTCCCGGAGGACCTGTGGTCGGGTTGGCCGCTTTGGGAGTAACAGTGATGCTGCGCTGATGCTTTTCACGAACGATGGTGAGCGTAACGTCACCTTCCTTTTTCTTGCCAAGCGCGCGTGTAAGATCGCCGGCGTCTTCAATCTTCTCGCCATCCACTGCGGTGATTACATCTCCCGCTCTGATTCCTGCTTTGGCGGCCGGACTGTCATCTCCGACGGAAGTCACCAGCACTCCCCTTCCATCCGCGACGCCAAAGAATTCAGCCAGTTGTTTCGTCAACTGCGTCGTGCTCACGCCGATGCGTCGGTTGTTGCCGAAGGCGAACACGAAACCATCGTTGTCTGAGTCGGGTCCTTCCCACTTCCAGACCCTCGCTCCCGGAGCCATCAGGCCCTCTAATCGCTCCAACTTGCCACCCAGTCCCCGCAGCTTATGCAGCGCGTCCATTGAGTCCTTGCGTTTGCCGATTGTCACAGCAACTTCCTGTTCTGACCCACCGCGACTGATACCGAGTCGTACCGTCTGGTCTGGAGCAACTTCCGATACCAACCGATTCAATTTCCGCACACTGGTAACACCCTCACCGTCGAAGCGCAGAATCACATCGTCTTTCTTGAGGCCGGCCTTTTCGGCCGGGCTGTCTTTCACGATGCTGGTGATGCCGGCGCCTCGCGCTTCGCGCAGGCCGTAGCGACCCATGTTCTCTTTGTTAATGTCCTCCGCATAAACGCCGAGGAAGCTGCCGCCGTCAATGAACAGGGAAAACGACTGGCCAAAAGGTTCGCCTGGCGGGGGCGGTGCTGGTGGAGTGGGCGGCGCTGGCATCTGCTGGGCTAACGCGATTGCGCCTGTTAAAAACAGGGAGATCAAGAGAGATACGACGCTTCTAATTGTCATGAACGGAAATCCTCCGGAAAGATTATTAGCCGCTTACACGCGGGAAATGATGTTGAGTTCCAAAAAGACGGGGAGACGTCGGCCAAAGTCAGCACGAGCTATTCTGAGTAATTCTGAGTATCTTCTCCTTACGTTACCCTTCCCGCGTCCCCCATCTCCCCGTCCCCATCTCCTCGTGTGAGAAACAGAAGTCGCACCTGCTGCCTCTGTCAACTGGCGTTTTGAATTGAAGTTCGGCTCATCAATTTATCAATTCCCACAAAGATTTCGCCCATCACAAAGAAGCCGACAAGCAGCATCACGCCATTAAACAATACGGCGGAATATCCATGTTGGCTGACATCAACAAAGGGATACGGATATTGGTTGGACACAGCTCCGCGAATCAAAGTGTATGGCAGGTAAATCAAAGGAAAAATCAGCCACGAGATTGGATTTTTCCAGTTCAGTTCGCCTTTCGGTACAAAGATAAACCAATACAAAACATACATTATCGGAATAACATCATGGAGCATCACGTCGGCAACCAATTGAAAATCTTCGGGGTTCCACAGTTGGCGCAGCACCAAACTATACACAATTCCAACTATCGCAATATAAACCGCGATAGCTGATTTTACCGACGGCCGTGAAAAAAACTTGCTCAAGCCGGATTGCGGCATCAGCAAACAAATCGTAAGACTCAGCGTGACAAGCAAGTTCGCCAGAATTGTGAAGTAGCTAAGAAACTTGACCGTTCTTTGGACAGGGGTTAAGTCACCAAGATCCGGATTGACGAGCAAGATGTAAAATTGCAGTCCCAACGCAAACCAACCGCTTACGG
>JBHENH010000134.1:0-7847 GCA_046262135.1 Pyrinomonadaceae bacterium | reverse complement strand
GGCCTGTGGGATGGGGATTATCGCGAGACGGCGTTACCTGCGACATTATTGCCGACGGAATCCACCTTGATCGGCAGGTGCTTCAGCTACTACTAAAATTCAAGGGCCAGAATCGCTTGACACTAATCAGCGATGCGGTAGCCGCGGCGGGCATGGGAGATGGCGACTACAAAATTTGGGGTGAAACAATAACAGTTAAAGACGGGCGGACGAGCAATCCCAGAGGCAGCATTGCCGGCTCGGTGATCTCGATGCTGGATGCGGTGGGCGTGATGCGATCCGTGGGAGCTTCGGAGATCGAGGCCGCGCTCATATCAGCAACCAATCCGGCGCGGTTGTTAGGAATAGAAAAGGAATGCGGGTCGATTGTAGAAGGGAAGCGGGCTGACTTTGTCGCGCTCGACGAACAGGGGAGAGTGGTTTTAACTATGATCGGCGGCGCGATTGCTTTCGATGCCCGATCTTAACAGTCAAGAGTCAGGAGTCAGGAGTCAGGCGTGAGGAACCAGGGTCAGAATTGAGGCATTTAAGAGCTTTTTAAGACCCCAGCTCGAAATGGATATACCGTGAATGACTTTCAATACCGCCTCTACCTCTCTGCCCATCAACCGAAATGCTGACTCCTGACTCCTGACTTCTCCCTACTGTTCGTCATACATTCCCGCTCGTGCGTACGATTCGTCAAGTAACTCGACAGGATGGCACACCGTCAGGTTCATCCCCGCCAGCGCAGCTCCAGCTCCTATCTGCATCTGGCAGCCCGGATTGCCCGTGGCCAGAATTGCTGCGCCGGTAGCTTTAATGTTCTCGAGCTTTTCCGCGAGTACTCTGCCCGACAAATCGGATTCGAGCAGGTTATAGATGCCTGCACCGCCGCAGCACCTGTCCGAACCCTCAAGGCGCGCAAAGTTCAGTTCGGGAACTGCTGCAACAATTTTTAGGGGAGCTTCACCCGCGTGTTGTCCGTAAAGCAGATGGCACGACGCGTCGTAGGTAACGACCTCGTTGGTCACGCTGGCGCCTATGTTTGTCCCCTTACTCTCCAATAGTTGACTTATATCGCGTACGCGACGGCTGAAGCTACTAGCTCGTTCCGCGAGTGATCCGTCGTTCGCCAGCAAATTACCGTAAGATGCCAGCATGGCTCCGCAACCACCTGCATTCGTAATCACTGGAACTTGATCATCATTGGAGAAGGCGGCAATGTTCTGTTGCGCTAATTCACGTGCGCCCTCGAGGTCTCCTGCGTGGGCATGAAGCGCTCCACAGCAAACCTGGTTCTCCGGGAGCTCGACAGCGAACCCGTTTACCTGCAGAACTCGTGCAGTGGCGGCGTTAACCCGGGCAAATAGTCCAGCACCAACGCAACCCGTAAACAACTGTGTTCGATTAGGCAAGCCTGACGAGTGCGTATCGCCGATGTCTTGTTTCGCGTGAGATTGTTCGGCCGCACCAGTTTGGAATGACTTGCGGGAGGAGCTTTGCAGGAGCGCCAAACCAAACTGAAGCCGGCGAGAGATCAATCTTACAATCTGTGATTTCAGCAAGACGCCGGCCAACCCGCTATCGCGAAACAACCGTGCCGATGCGAATGCGAATTTCAAACGGGCTGGGCGTAACCATACGTGCTTCAATAGGAATCTTAGTAAGCCGTAACTGAAACCTCGTTTAGCGCCCGCTACAAACAGATCGCCCCGCGCAGCTTCGAGGAGCTGTCCATATTCGACGCCGGCGGGACAGACCTGCTCACAAGCTCGGCAACCAAGACAGCGATCGATGTGCCGTTCAAATGCGCGAGAGGTGGTATCCAGCCGGCCTTCGCCGACGCCACGCATTAAGTAAAGACGACCGCGCGGCCCATCGTTCTCATCACCGGTGATTACGTACGTCGGGCAAGCTTCCAGACAAAGGCCGCAATGAATGCATGCGAGTAATTTGTCTTCTTCCGCGGCGAGCGCGGATGTCAGTTCGCTGGCCAAAGAATGATCTCAGTGGTGATTTCTAAGTTGAGCCTTTTCGCCCAGGGCGGCTTTCCAGAATTTCTCTAGTCGTTTCGACGTCTTTAGTTGTTTTGAAGAAGATCCGCTAACTGGAAATCCACATCCACGTGAACCTCAGTTTCGGGGTTCTCTATAAATGCGGCCTTCGAATTAGTAGCCGACGGCCAGGCCATCACTGCGGCGTGGATCAGTCGCTCCCAGTCGCACGCCCGTCGATTCCTCAATCATGATTCCCGCGGCATCGCCTAGATAGCGTGGTCTGGCGAGTTTATGGCCCAGCGCGATAAGCGCTTTTTGAGTATCACCTGATAGTCCGTAAGGTTCGAAAACCAACTCATCGGGTAGCCATTGATGATGGATGCGCGGAAAGTCGATCGCCTGCTGAATATTCATGTCGTAGTCGATGACGTTGGTGATTACGCAGAGCGCCGTATTAATGATTGTTGGCCCACCTGGACTCCCTACGGTAAACCAGAGACTTCCGTCTTTCCGCAAGACAAACGTGGGGGTCATCGCCGATAAAGGTCGCTTGCGGGGCGCTACCGCATTCCGCTCGCCCTGGATCAATCCATACATATTAGGGGTGCCGGGCTTAGCGGCGAAGTCATCCATCTCGTCGTTTAGAATTACCCCGGTGCCTTTCGCGACTGCCGCGGAGCCATATGAATTGTTGAGCGTATAGGTGTTCGCTACGGCGTTACCTTCGCGATCAACGACAGTGAAATGCGTTGTTTCCTCGGACTCATGCCCGGCCGGTCGCCCCGCCCGTACCTCTTCACTGGTCGAGGCACGTTCGCTCCGAATAGTGCTTCGCAATTTTTGCGCATACGCCTTATCAATTAGACCAGAGATCGGGACACGCACGAAGTCGGCGTCACCCATGTATTCTGCGCGGTCTGCAAACGCACGCCGCATGGCTTCTGTCATAAGGTGGTAACGAGTGGACGACGCAGCATCCATTTTCGGTAATTCATAGCCCTCCAGAATATTTAACATCTCGATCAGGACTGCTCCTCCTGAAGAAGGCGGCGGCATCGATATGACTTGATAACCTCGATAGGCGACCCGCAACGGTTCGCGTTCTTTTGGCACGTAACCCCGCAGATCATCGAGCGTCATTAGGCCGTTATGACGCTTAACGTCTTCCACGATTAATTGAGCTGTTCGCCCTTGATAGAATTCATTCGGGCCGAACCTTTGCAGTCGACTGAAAGTCGCAGCGAGGTCTGGTTGCCGAAACAGGTCCCCTTCGTTGTAAAACTTTCCACCGTTGAGATAAATACCTTTTGTCTCGGGATATTGTGAAAGGTATTCGTTGTTGCCTCGCAGCGACCGCGCGAGACCGTAAGTAACCGGAAAGCCATTGTCGGCCAGCCGGCGTGCGGGCTCGATCAATTGGGCCCACGTGAGTTTCCCTGAACCGTACTTCTTAAAAGCCAATTCCATGCCGCGAACCGTACCGGGCACACCGGCCGCACGATAGCCAACCAGGGATCCACCTTCGCCTTCGATCAGATTACCGTCTTTATCCAGATAGATGTCTCGCGTGGCTGCCGTGGGCGCCATTTCTCGATAGTCGATGGCCGTGGTCTTCCCATTCTTAAGACGGATCATCATGAATCCGCCTCCACCCAAATTTCCGGCAGCCGGATGCGTTACGGCAAGGGCAAGGGCGACGGCGATTGCCGCATCGACAGCATTGCCTCCCCGCTTCATGACATCAACGCCTACGCGCGACGCGAGCTCATTAGTCGAAGCCACGATGCCATGCGTGGCCCTAACTGGTTGTCGGGAGGCGGCCAACGCGCGCCATGGTCCTATATCCTGGAGCGAGTTTGAGTAGGGCAGCGCCAGGACGCTCACCATTAACCAGGCGATGAAGAACGCGCGCGTCACTGCTTTCAGACTTTTGTTTTTCATGGTCGTCTCTTTCAATACCTGCTTAAAACTACCGATGGTTGTAACCAGGCTCACCCGCTAGCTTTTCGGGAAACGGCTCGGATGCCAGTTCTCTAAAATCCAAACCTGCCTGGGGAAAAAATTTTATCTGGATCGAGATTTTGCTTAACTCTTCGCATTAGAGACGCTGACGATCCGAACGTTCCCCATGCATTGCAACCAGCCTTCATCCGAGGCGGAGCATGTTCAATAATTAGCGTACCTCCAAGCGTCTCTGCCTTTCTTCTAAGCTCATCAACGCGAGCAATCGTCTCGTTTTGAAATGCTTCGGTTTCATCATCCTTATGTTGCCGCCGCTCTAAAACACGAATGCGGCCGTCACCTATGCCTGCCTGCCACATTATTTGGGCCGAGTCAGGAGTTCGAGCTTCGTCTAACTCGAATAGAAACGTTCCTACGTTTGCAGGTCTCAAGCCAACTCTCAATGCAATGTCTTCCTGAAAGCGCAAAGGCAATGCCGCCAGCGTTCGCCATATTACGGAATCCTCTGAAACCAGTTGCGTGCTCCCGCTGGCAATATTGTCGTTCACCAACGCGACTCCACGGTTCGCTTGGGAAGTTACACCATTCGGCGAACCTGCAAATCTTATCAAAAGGGCGTGTTGCTTTGCGTCAGACAATTGAGTTTCGCGGGCCATGCCGGGCGAAAGTAGTTCAACCGCGACCGGAAACAGACGCGAGTCGATTAATTGTTTCCCAATCGAAATAAGATTACCGCACTCTCCGGATGCGATAAGGGTTGCGGTCCCAACTGGAGTCGGCCTCAATTTGAAATTGATCTCAACTACCACGCCGAGCGTGCCGTAGCTGCCGGTGAACAATTTACATAGGTCGTAACCGGCGACGTTTTTTACTACGCGGCCGCCTACCTTAATCAAACTTCCATCAGCGAGTACTACCCTCATTCCGATAACGTGCCTGCGCGGTGGGCCATAACCAAACTGGTGTGGGCCACCCAGCCCTGTGGCAACAACTCCACCAATTGTTGCGCGGCCGTCGTCAGGCGGATCAAGCGGAAGCCACTGACCCTTCAGTTTTAATTGGCTATTGAGATGGTCCAGAGTGACGCCGGCTTGCGCAACCGTAATCAGATCGGCAGGCTCGTGCTCGACAATTGAATTTAATTGAGCGGTGCTGATAATCAAATTGACCTGTGTTAGGCAATTGCCCGTGGTAACCCAGGTCATCGCACCAGCCGGCACCACTCCCCAGCCTTCACTAGATGCGAACTTGATTACCTCGCACAGTTCAGGAATAGATCCGGGATAAATTACAACGGCACCCGCAGCTTCCGGCAAAGGAGAAGGGAGTACGTTTGCGTCCCCAACCACCGCGGCCACCCGTTTTGCCAAGTCGCCACTTACAGAGCGTCCCTGTTGCCAATTTCTGTAGGGCGGCTTGGTGGCCTCCGTGCTGAGAGGCGCGAAAAGACTGCGACCCTTGCGCGGCAAATGGCTGTCATACAACTTTGTTGTCATGCGGGCGGCTGTTGAATCGCTTGCGAGCGCCGCAAGTTCAGCGCCGGGTGTGGTGGGCTTTTCTTCACGTGTTGAAGGACCATTTCCGGTAGCGCGCGCTTCGCCGCAACCTCGCAGGAGAGGAATAATCTTATCTGGATTACAGAGTCCGGCAGGGTCAAAGGCCGCACGTACGCGCAACATCGCATCCATGTCGTTGTCAGAAAAAATTAGCGACAACAGATCCCGCTTATCGAAGCCCACGCCGTGCTCTCCGGTAATACTGCCTCCGGCGCGCACGCAGGTTTCCATCAACTCTCGTCCTGCTTCTTTAACTCGGTGAACTTCATCCGAAGAGCGAGAGTCGAAACAGATTAGCGGATGGAGGTTTCCGTCGCCGGCATGAAAGACATTTGCGATTCGCAATTGATATTTCGACGCTATCCTGTAGGCAGCGTCGAGCACTTCTGGCAAACGGGATCGTGGCACAACGGCATCCTGAATCATGGAGTCTGGAGATATGCGACCGATCGCACCAAATGCCCCTTTACGTGCGGCCCAAAGCTTCTTTCTCTCGTTTTCATCCCTGGCGAGCCGGCAATCCCGCGCGCCATGTTTCAGGCAAATGCTCTTAACGTAATCCGCCTCGTCATCGATTCCGGCTTCAATTCCATCTAATTCGATGAGAAGCGCCGCTCCGGCATCGAGCGGTAAGCCGGCAGCGAAAACGCTGGCCTCCACTGCGCGGATGATCTCCCGATCCATCATCTCCAGCGCCGCGGGCATAACGCCTGCCGCGATAATTGCGGATACAGCGTGGCTCGCATCGTTCACTTCCTTAAACTCGGCCAGCAACGTGCGTACGGCAGGTGGAATAGGTACGAGTCGCAGCGTCGCTTCTGTGGCAATACCGAACGTACCCTCCGAACCAATGAAGACTCCCAATAAATCGTAGCCCGGAACTTCCGCCCCTGCGCCCCCGAGATCCACAACCTCGCCGCCGGCCAGCACTACACGAAGACCCAATACGTGATCGGTTGTAGTTCCATACTTCAGACAATGAATTCCGCCTGCGTTCTCGGCGACGTTGCCACCGATTGTGCAAGTGGGTTGGCTGGATGGATCAGGAACGTAATGCAGATCCAGATGTGCGACTGCGCGCGATACGTGAAGATTTACAACACCGGCTTGAACGACAGCGACGCGGTTGGTTTCATCGATACTCAGAATCTTGCGCATTCGCGCGAGCTCTATTACCACCCCTTGATTTAGCGCCACTGCACCTCCAGAAAGGCCTGTTCCGGCGCCTCTTGGAGTGAAAGGCACGCCGTGGTGCGCCAGCACGCGCATCACTTCGGACGTCTCTTCCGTGGATGAGGGAAACACCACCGCGCCCGGGCGATACTTGTGCTGTGGCAGCCCGTCACACTCGTAAACCAGTAATTCGTCGGGCTCACTGAGCACGGCCGCCCGTCCAACAATCGCCCGCAGCTCTTCGATGATTGTGTCCACGTATACTTGCTTTGATTCCTTAAGGCAATGATACATCGGCGCCTGCGATCTTGCCTTATGCCCTCGAATGACAGAGGGGATGGCGTTTGGGCAATGAATTCTTGGAAGCTGGTGGTGAGGACTTGCCATTTACCTAAACCGAAATGCTAATGACTATTCAATTCACGGGCTAGCCGGTTGAAGCCGTTCTGGATAGAATAAATCACCTGGCAAGTTTTCCGAGCAGATAGAAGTTAAACATCTCGGCCTCTCGTCCAGGGTCTTTCTGGGGGAAGCTGACTATAGAATCTAGCGAATCGAGACCCTTTGGGAATGAGAATACTCTTGTTGCTCCTACTCGGAGTTTGTCTGATGACCGCAAATTTTCAAACGAGCGCCGAGAATCTGGCGCTCACGCCAGATCTAATTATCATCAATGCCAACGTTCACACCCTGGATTCAAAGCCATCCACAGCTCAGGCAGTGGCCATTTATGGCAACAGGATTGCGGCCGTCGGTTCAAACAGAGAAATCAAATCACTGGGCGGTCAACACACCCGTGTCATTGATGCACACGGCCAATTAGTTCTGCCTGGATTCAATGATGCGCACGTCCATTTTCTGAGTGGCGGCTTTCAACTCTCAAGTGTGGACCTGCGTGACGCGAGCACGCCGGCTGAGTTTGCCGAACGCATACGCCGCTTTGTTGAAAAGACGGAGCGCGGCCAATGGATCACCGGCGGCGATTGGGACCATGAACGCTGGGCTTCAGTGGGTGGCACTGCTCCCTTACCAACTAAGGAACTGATTGATCGGTTTACGCCGGACACTCCAGTCTTCGTCAATCGAACCGACGGGCACATGGCCCTCGCTAACAGCCGGGCGCTGAAGCTCGCCGGTGTCACGCGCGAAACGAAAGATCCACCCGGCGGCTTGATTT
>JBHENH010000133.1:0-7988 GCA_046262135.1 Pyrinomonadaceae bacterium | reverse complement strand
GCAAAGACGTGATCAATCTCACGCTGGTCTATCTGGCCAGTAAACGCGAGGCGGTTGACGATCGCCTCGTTCCGCAGGCCGCTTGTGTGCGTCAGGAGATCTCGGATCGTGATCTTGTCCGGTATCTCATTTTTGAAGCGAATGCCCGGAGTATATTTCGTAACGGGATCAGAGAGCTTGATCTTGCCTTCCTGATCGAGCATCGCAGCCGCGAGCGCTGTAAAAGACTTGGTCGAGGAGCCGGTATAAAAAAGCGTATCGTTATCGGCCTTAATGCCGGCTTCCTTATCAGCCATCCCGTACGCGCGGACAAAGATCGGCCGATCGTCCTTAATGACGACGATCGCGATGCCCGGAAGGTCAGGAAACGTCGCAATCGTTTTACGGATTTGAGCATCGTAAGCGGCGTTAAAGTCCTTTTCTCCTGCCGGGCGCAAGGTCTGACCGAAAACGAAAACGCCGGCAGAGTTCAGTAGCAGGGCAACGAGCGAGATTACGATCGCTTTCTTCATGAGCTCTCCTGTGAAATATTATCGAGGTCGTTGACAAACTACGCTTCGCGGAACGGGAAGGTTCCGTGATCGCGTGGATCATTTCGCCAGTCGCCGAAACATAACATGTAGTGGCGAGCGATCAGCTAGAGATGGACAATTAGTTGCGGGAGCTTTGCTATCCTCCTGAAAGGGTGTTAAGAACGCTGCCGGAAGAATCTCCGGTTAACTTCTAATTTTGGGAGGACAAACAAGATGACTGTGCAATGGAACAAAGATGCAGACGCGGCGCTCGCAGAAGCCAAGGCCATCAAGAAGCCATTACTGATTGATTTCAGCGCCGCACCGGCTTGAGGCGCGTGCGCTCGGCTGGAGGCCGAGTCCTACGCCGATGCCGAAGTCTCATCTTTCATTAATGAGAACTTCGTGCCTCTTGAGGCACACATCAAAGAAAACCCCAAATACTTCCACCGCTTCGATGCAGTATGGACGCCGACGGTCCTCGTGATGGATTCAGAAGGCGTGGAGAGATTTCGAATTGAAGGCTACCTGTCGAAAGAGGAATTCCGCGCGCATTTGGAGATGGGATTGGCGCGGATTGCTTTTGTCCACAAACAATGGGCCGACGCCGAACGCAGCTATGCACAAGTTGTTGAGCGATACCCAGATTCGAAGGTTGCGCCGGAAGCCGTCTATTGGAAAGGCGTGAGCCGTTACAAACAAACGAACGACCACACGGTGCTGGGCGAAGTGCCGAAGCAACTTAATGAAAAACATGCCGACAGCGTGTGGGCCTTGAAGGCTTCAGTTTGGGCCCACTGAAGAGAAGTGTCGTCGACCACCAATGACGGTCCTGGCTACAGAGGTATTGCGGCTCTACCTCTTACCGGTTCGTGTCGTCGTCCAGGAACCTCAATAGATTAGCGCCCGCTTTCGGCCGCATTGGATTGTCCGAGCGCGATCTTAGCCCCTCTTCCTCATCGGCCGTTCCAATATTCTGCTCAGGCCGCGGCTTGCAACACCTCAGCACGCTTGTTCAATTTGTTTGCATCGCCCACTAACCGCGTTGTCTGAGATTTCAGGGTGAAGTTCTTCATCGCTCAATCCCATTTTGACTTTGATTACCGCAAGCTCTCTTTCTGCCATTGAGCTCCAGTGCCCTTTTTTGGCCAGCTATTTGAAAACATTGGGTTTTTAGATGTTGTAATTGTAAGTGGTTGAGCGGTAAGTGTTCATGATTTTTTGCGCCCCTTCGGATCAGGCTCCTCTGCCCAGAAGATCCACTTTGCGCCGTTTGCATGTTTCGCCGGAGGCGAGAGCAATCCCCGCTGCTCAAGCAAAGTGCGCGCGCTGCGATACATGTTTGCGAACAAGCACTGCGTTATGTGCGATAGCTCCCAACCTTGTTTCGAAAGGCCCGTCTTACGGAAGGCAAGCTCCATTTTCTGTCGTTTCTTTTCAAACAGAGTAGCCAGATCTTTACTCATCTCTTCGCAAAGCGCCATAAATTCTGCGCATTCCTCAGCCTTGAAAACAGGAAAGTTCGGTTCGTAATAGCGCTCAGTCGGATACTTCTTCTCCCACTCTTCCGACTCCCTTAGAAGCTCACTCTTAATCATGTCATTGATGTGCGTATGAACGCTTGGCAAGGAGAGCTGGAGAGCTTCGGCCAGTTGCGAGATGGTCTTCGGCCCACGGGCGACAAGATTCAGAATTTCCTCTTTGGTACCGTTTGGCAGCAGTTTGTTTTTGGTGATGTCGGCCCACGGATCGCTGTAGCCGCCCGGCCTTGACGAGACACACTCACAGGGAAAGCGAAGTCCTTTATGACCCGCAGGTACAGTCATGATTAGTCCAATCGAAGCTTAAATCAGTTATTTTTGGGGGCATCTACGGGGGGTTGCAGCCATGCAGTATAGCGCGTAGTTATGCGTCCGGCAAAAAATGTGAGCCTCTAACCGCAGACATGTTTTCGTCTCGATTCTCAGAGATCTGACACTTTACATTTCCAGTCTTAGGGCTTATCCTAATATTGTTCCTCAAAAATAAAATTCCCCCCTGAGAAATCCGCGATGGCGCGAAGCAAATCGAAGGAAGCATCATAACTTTTGATATTCGAGCAAAGGAGGACAAACAAATGGTCACACAAGACGATAGCAGTGAAACTCAAGCCTCACAATTAACGCGCCGGAAGCTCCTCGTAGCTGGAGGAACAACGCTGATTGGCGCAACCTTGTCCGGTTCGCTCTTCGATATGGGGACTTTCGGCCAAGGCATGCAGAACATGAAAGGACTGATGTCAAAAAACGGCGGGATGAAACCAACTATTCTGCCGGCGAGCGAATCAACCGATCCAGTAGCATTTTCTATTGCTGAAAACATCTTCTGGAACGATCAACTAATGGAACACGCCAAGTTCTTCATCATGTTGATGCCTGGTCCAGAGTTGGCCGTACAGCGAAGCCAAGCGGAACGTTTCCAGCAAACTTTCTCGAATCAACTTGCGCAATCTAAAGTCGCGCGGCTTAACCGCAACAACTACAAAGCCTTCAATCAGTCAACGATCAATCAGGTCAAACCGTTTGTGGACTGGAAACGCAAAATGGGTGACGCGCAAGCATCAGGTCAACTTAAGAGCTTGACTTGGTCTACTTTCTTTGATCATACGGCGAATGAAGCCGATAGGTTTGCGCAAAGACTCGATCAATTTTCACGCGGCAATATCTCCACCGATATGAGGGAAGCCGCCAAATTTTGGACGATGATCATGGGCGAACATGCTGACTTTATTGCGCATCTACTCGACCCCGAAGAACGTGTATTGATTACCCAGGCAATGGAAACCAGCGATGCCTTTCGCAAAATGCACGAGAATGTTCCTTCGTCCAAGAGTCCGCTTGAGAAAGCAGTCAATGACATCATTGACTTCAAAACGGCAGCCGAAAAAGGCATTCAAACCGGCCAGATCAAGAGCATTATTCATCCGACGTTGGCTGACCATGTCCGACGCGAGGCCCTTAAAGCGGCGGATGAACTGAAACGTGCGGCATGACAAATCGGTGCACGTGGCAATGAGAGGCCACTTAACGTGGCCTCTATCACCTTTGTGCGACCGACAGAACAGGCGTTGATGACACGGGATCATCTGATGCCAACTAACAAAATTGGTGCTGTCGTGGTCGGTTTCAGATAGTTTATATCTGCCCAACCGCCTTCGAGCGCCCCCAGGCTTTTTGTACAACCAAAAATGATCTCGTCGATTATTTGAAGTCACTTAAACGACGGGACTCTAACCAAGGAGGACACATGGAAAGCAAGGCCAAAGCTTTAGGACATCCCATCCATCAAATGCTGATCCCATTTCCATTCGGGCTTCTGGCAACTTCCGTCATCTTCGACATCGTTTACTTAATCTGGGGCAATCCGACCATGGTCACGGTTTCATACTGGATGATCATTGCCGGCATCATTGGCGGTCTCGCCGCAGCACCCTTTGGACTGATTGACTTTCTCGCGATTCCACAGGGAACTCGCGCGAAGTCGGTAGGTTTACTCCATGGTCTGGGAAATGTCGTAGTCCTGATGTTGTTCGCCGCTAGTTGGTGGCTTAGATATAGCGCTCCCGCAGCGGCAGTCTACATACCGAGCACGGTTGCTTTAGTCTTGTCATTCGCAGGATTCGCCTTGGCCGGCGGTACCGGCTGGCTCGGCGGGGAGTTGGTAGATCGTCTGAGCGTGGGCGTCGACGACGGCGCACATCTAGACGCGTCTAATTCATTAACCGGACCAGCTACGAGAAAAGCTAGTTAATTGCAATGAACCAGGAGGTAATCATGGAAAACACTAAACGAGAAGAACAACCTCAACCATTGGATGTCGAAACCTCTGAGCGCTTGGGCACAACTGCGCGGGCCGTTGCTCAAGGCATTGTCCATACGGTCAAGGGCGATTACACCACTCAAAAAGGTGCGCGCGAAATCGTGCCGGCTGAACAAGTCGAACGAATCTTGGAGGGTTGGCCGAAGCCGCAAAAGAATGTGGCCGAGCAGATGATTGCCAAGTACGGGTATCCGAATGAAGCAACGCCGACAAAACTTTTTTGGTACAACAATGGGCCGTGGAAGCGCACTGAACTCGTCAGAGATCACGTGGTACATCATTGGCCCACCGTGCATACGGACTTTCTTACGCAGGTTATCAACTACCGGGTGCCCCCTGACAAATTTGACGACATCGCGAAATTCGATGGCAGTATTCTGGTCGACAGAACGAAGGGTGAGGCGGCAGGCCGTTGCGATTCGGAATCAGCAAACGTTCTTGGGCTGAACATGGTGCACGAGATCTGTACCGGTAAGCGCACGTGGGAAGATGCGAGAAGAGTCTCGCAGGAAAGCACCGTGGCATATAACCTCGGCCGGTCTGCACCCTACGCGGAACGCTTGTTGTTCGAAGTGCCACAGGAGGGAACCGAAGATCTGGACGAGAGTGCAATTAGCGGGGCTATCCTTAGGCAGACTGGCGGCAAGATCAAAGATGTAGTCAGTGGTGAGCAAGAAGAAGCGACGGACCGCTTGACGGGAAACGCCGTTGCGTAGTCGTAAGACAGTTCTTTGCTGCTTTGTACGGCTCGTGTGACTCCCTGGCTACTCAGTCCCCGTGGGAGGATTACTTGTATGAAGCATCGTGAGGTTGGGTATGCGCTTCTGAGAGTCACCTTCGGCGTGATCTTTCTCTTTTTTGGCATTGGAAAGTTCATGGAGGCGTTGGGAATTTTGTCGGCGGAATGAACCAACGCTTTTCGGGTAAGCCCCCAGCCTTTATGGTGATGGCCTTTGCCTACGCTTTGCCGTTCGGAGAGGTAATAGCCGGCGCGCTCATCCGCCTCGGATTATTCACGCGAGCCAGGTTGACGATCTCTGGGTTGCTGTTGATTGGTCTCACATTTGGCACGGTTATGCTGGCAGAAGCGCCAACAGTTGCGCATAACTTGCAATATGCGTTGGTGAATTTCGTGATGCTTTGGTTTGTAGATGTAAATCGCTATTCGCTCGACCTCATCTTTCGACCAAACAGAGAGATCAGAGCATTAAGCTGAGACAAGGCAAGCACCTTTGCAATCACGGAATATGACTTCGCGCCCCAGTTCATTTCAGCATCAATCGCAACGACTTCAAAGTGAAAACAATTTCGGCGGCGCAGGCCTTGGTTCGCGTTCGAGAAAGTGAAGTTCGCCGTCGATATAGTCGGGCTCACCTTTAGTTAGCTCAGATTCACTTAAAAAAGACCGCAAACATTCTTCACCAGGCATGGGCGTTCGTAATGCAGAGAAGCAGCACACACCGCATGATTGATTACACCAAGGTACCTTTGGGGTGGCGCATCGAGGGGCAGATCTGGACGGGCCAGGCCACGACATTTACAGCCGTCTGCCCAAAGTGCGGTCGCATCGGAGTGGTCTCAGTTAAGCAGCATGATAAACAAATCATTGTTCACCGAGGCCGTGCCATCGCCGAGAGACTTCAAGGCATAGATTATTGCGAGATTTTGTTTTCAGCTAACTGAATTTAGCTTGAGCGGCACCACAGTATCTCTATTCAGGATTTCTATGTAAGGAGAGTCGATGGCGAAGACTGTAGCCGACATGCTCGTCGAGCGTGTCATTGACTGGGGCGTAGATACGATCTTCGGCTATCCCGGTGATGGCATCAATGGTGTTTTTGAGGCTTTGCGCACCAATCAGGAGAAGCTCAAATTCATTCAGGTGCGGCATGAGGAATCAGCGGCATTGGCCGCCGTCGGTTATGCCAAGTACACAGGTCGTCTCGGCGTATGTGTGGCGACATCAGGACCGGGCGGCATCCATTTACTTAATGGACTTTACGATGCTAAGTGTGACGGCCAGCCTGTGCTGGCAATTACGGGTCACACCTTTCACGACCTGATCGGCACTCACTATCAGCAGGATGTCGACCTCGATAAGCTCTTCATGGACGTGGCCGTTTATAACCAGCGCATCATGGGACCGGGCCACGTCTATAATGTTGTCGATGAAGCCATCAAGACTGCCCTCACACGCCGGTCTGTGGCTCACATAACGATTCCGAAGGATATACAAGACTGGACGAGTTCTGATGCCGAGCGGTCGGATGCGAACATCCCAAAGCATAGCGCCGATCTTTACGCAGCGGCGTATCCACTGCCCCATGGCCGTTTGCTCCAACAAGCAGCAGACGTCATCAACCAGGGTTCAAAACTAGCCATCCTGGCTGGCGCGGGTTGTCTTAAAGCCCGCGCGGAAATTCTACAACTCGCCGAGCGCGTCGCAGGGCCAATCATCAAGCCTCTCCTTGGGAAGGCGGTGGTGCCCGATGACAGTCCATACACAACTGGAGGTATCGGTCTTCTGGGAACGGCGCCTTCACAGGATGCAATGACGGATTGCGATACGCTGATTATTGCGGGCAGCAGCTTTCCGTATCTGGAGTTTTATCCGAAGCCCGGCACGGCAAGGACAGTGCAGATTGATGTCGATCCAGCTCGCATCGGCTTGCGTCATCCAGCGGATGTCGGCCTGGTGGGCGATTGCCGCGACGTGCTGAGCGCGCTGCTTCCACTCGTGCTGCGGAAAGAAGATCGAAGTTTTCTGGAGCAAGCGCAGAAAAACATGCAGGACTGGAAGGAGTTGATGAAGACGCGCGGCACCCGCGATGATATGCCGCTGAAGCCGCAGGTTGTCACCTATCAGCTAAACAAGCTGCTCGATAACAATGCCATTGTGTCGTCAGATAGCGGCACTATTGCTACGTGGGCTGCTCGGTACATCGACATGCGAGAGGAGATGCAGTTCTCGCTCTCCGGAACGCTGGCGACGATGGCGAACGGCCTGCCGTATAGCATCGGCGCGGCAGTGGCATACCCCGGAAGACAGGTAGTATGCATTGTTGGCGATGGCGGATTCACGATGCTAATGGGGGAAGTCGCCACGCTCGTCAAGTACAACCTGCCGGTGAAGGTAATCATTATCAAGAATAACGTGCTCGGGATGATTAAGTGGGAACAGATGGCTTTTGAAGGCAATCCGCAGTTCGGGGTCGAGTTGCAGCCAATTGATTTCGCCGCATTCGCCAAGGCCTGCGGGGCCGGCGGGTTTACAATTGAAAAACCTCAAGAGGTGGAAACTATTTTACGGGAGGCGCTCCGATATGATGGCCCGGCCGTGGTGCAGGCTGTAGTTGATCCGAACGAACCGCCGTTGCCCGGTAACATCACGATGAAACACGCGCTTAAATTTGCAGAGGCGCTACTGCGTGGCGAGAAGGATCGCTGGAAGATCATCAAAACAGTCGTAGAAGACAAAATACGCGAGGTGATTTGAGCTTGCCTGCCACTGTGAGCGGTAAAACCAAAAGGGTGGAGGTGCCTCTCGAGCGGCTCGATGTGGCGGCTTTCATCGTGCCCACAGATCTCCCGGAAGCGGATGGAACGTTAGCCTGGGAT
>JBHENH010000132.1:7692-8005 GCA_046262135.1 Pyrinomonadaceae bacterium | reverse complement strand
CATGGATCGCGCGTTGGAGGAAGCCCGCGCCGCAGGCTTGTTGGGCCAGAATATTCTCGACTCAAATTTCTCCAGCGAGGTCTATACTCACACGGGCGCCGGCGCTTACATTTGCGGTGAGGAGACGGCGCTGCTTAGCTCGCTCGAAGGGATGCGCGGCCACCCCCGTATGAAGCCTCCCTTCCCGGCCGTGTCTGGTCTCTACGCCTGCCCGACAGTTGTTAATAATGTCGAAACGCTCACCGCGGTCCCTGACATTATCAAAATGGGTGGCGAGGCTTATCAGAAACTGGGCACCGAGAAGAGTGGTGGA
>JBHENH010000132.1:0-7682 GCA_046262135.1 Pyrinomonadaceae bacterium | reverse complement strand
CGCCCAGCTGATGCTGGATCTTTGCGACAACATCGAAGGCAAATCGTTCTGCCCGCTCGGGGATGCGGCCGCGTGGCCGATTCAATCGGCGATAAAGAGGTTCCCGGAGGATTTCAAACGTCATCTAGTCAAGGCAAATTGAGATCTAGAGTGCTCGCAAATTCATCGACGTGTAGCAAGATTGGTTTCATGTTTTCTTGCGAGCAGGATCTGTTAACACACAAGCCAAGTCCCGTAGGGACAGAATGTTTATAGAATCGTGGGCCGAAGTTACTGCGCCAGCTCCATAGGAGCGAAATGACTGCGCAACGGTATTTTGACGAGGTTGTGCGCCTGTTCCGGGTTGCGTTAGCCAGGGAAAGCAGGAGGAAGCTTTGGAGAACATTAAGGATGCGATAAGACTCTGTCTTGAAGTCAGAGGTGAGAAAGGGCTTCCGCTAATCATCGAGACCAGGCAGGTCGAGGTGCCGGCCTGATGCACATTAGTCCAGTTGGGAGGTGCCATGAAAGCACAAGAGTGTCAACGTCTTCAGAATCTTTTGAGTGTTGTGATTGAGCAGCAAGCGCTGTTCGCTGAAAACCAAGGCAAAGCAGACGTACGCATGACGCCTCATGAAGAATCAATCGCCTCTCTGCTGGCCATCGCCGAAATACATGATCGCCAGTTTGTCGAAACCGATGAACGCATAAATGGCCTTGTGAACGTAGTTGAAAAGTACATTTCACGGGAGCTGTAAATTATTACTCAATTCATGTCCCCGGATCTAATCAAAGTCACAATTAACGCCAAAGACTTCCAGGTGTCGAAGGGCGCCCGGCTGATCGACGTCTGTCGCGAGAAGGGATTCGATATTCCCTCGTTCTGCTACTACGGCGACCTGGCGCTGCAAGCATCCTGTCGCACGTGTCTGGTGCGCATTGAGAAGATGCCCAAGCTGCAAACGTCATGCACGATTATCTGCACTGACGGGATGGTAGTTACAACGCGGAGCGAAGAGATTGAGAAGGCCCAGCGCGGAATGATGGAGTTTCTCCTGGCTAATCACCCGCTTGACTGCCCCGTGTGCGATCGCGGCGGCGAGTGTGAGTTGCAGGAAATGGCGTTCAGTTGGGGTGATCTGGAAGAGCGATTCACTGAGCGGAAAAATTACTATCCAGAGAAGTATCTCTCGCCGATCGTAGCTAACGATCCGCAGCGCTGCATTCTTTGTAAGCGTTGCACGCGGGTCTGCGATGAGTGGATGGGCGAAGACGCCATCGAAGCCGGCGGCCGCGGCGCAGATACGGTCATTGGCACATACGGCGGCTGGCTGGACTGCTCCCAGTGTGGTAACTGCATCGAGGTTTGTCCGACGGGAACGCTGCTGGACGCCACTTACCGGCACCAGGCGCGACCCTGGGAACTCTCCCAGACGATTTCAACCTGCACATATTGCTCGGACGGTTGCCAGATGTCGCTTGGTTCGCGGGGTGGCGAGCTGATGCGCATTGTGGCGCGCGATCGGTATGTTAATGGACTTAATGGTGAGTTTCTTTGCATCAAGGGCCGGTTCGGGCACCCCTTCGTGAACCACGAGGAGCGCATTCGCACACCCTTAATCCGCTACAAGAAAGGTGGCAAGCTGATTCCCGCCACCTGGGACGAGGCGATTCGCCACGTGGCTCAAAAGCTGAACGCCGCCGCCGATGCTCATGGCCCTAATGCGATAGGAGTTGTCGGCAGTCCGCGTATTACCAACGAGTCTAATTACGTCCTCTATAAGTTTGCCAGCCAGTTAGTGGGTACTAAAAACTTCACAGCCACTGACGCATTCAACCTAAAACCGTTTTTCGACAACCTCGGCGGGCCGCTGGCGACGCACAGTGACATCCGTCATGCCAGCACGATTCTATTAATTGGTGGCGAACCCGAGGAACTGCAGCCGCTAACAGCCAAGCAGGTCCGGCAGGCGATCCGCAACGGCGGCGCGAAGTTGACGGTAATTAATAACGTTCGTATTCGCCTTACTGAACAAGCGTCGCGGTTTATTCACATCCGTCCCGGAAGCTTGGACGCCGCAGTGCTTGCCTTGCAGATTCCATACCAGGATGCACTGGCTGCCCGCAAGATGGGTGTCGAACACGGTGACCTGGCAACGCTGCGACAGTGGCTCACCGAGTCGCAAGGTGACCTGGTGATCATGTTCAGTGCGGAACTCGGCGCGGAGGCGCAAGCTGTAGTTGCGCAACTTCCATATGCTCTCGCAGGCGAAGGCCGGCGGGTACTCTTGCATCCGCTGCCGCTCTTTAACAATAGTGTCGGCGCTCACGATATGCACATCATGGACGGTGAGCTGAGCGCTATTCAAATGCTCGACGCGGCAGGTGAAAACATTCGCGCGCTTTACATGGCGGGAAGTTTCCTGAAAGAACAGTTGCGCGGCCGGGAAAGGGCACTCGGCAAGCTCGATTTCCTGGTTGTTCAGGAACTCTTTGGGACCGACACTACCGCTTTCGCAGACGTCGTCCTTCCCGCAGCATCGTTTGCCGAGGTGGATGGAACTTTTACCAACAACGATGGGTTTGTTCAGCGAGTGCGCCAATCGATTCCTCCCGTGCATAGTTCAAAGCCCGACTGGATGATCACCTCACACATCGCGAATGAACTCGGCGTGGATTTTGGATTTCAAACGTCAGCCAGTACTGTCTTTCGCGAGATTGCTGAACGCGTCTCGGCTTACTCGGAGCTTCGCTATCCATTGCTCAAGGACGAGGCACATCCGGTCCAGGCAAAACATCTCATTGCCGAGCGCCGAGACCTATCCGCGACAGTGAACACTCTGACCGCGTTCGTCGAGGCTTTGCCCGAAACTGCGGAGAAAACTCTGGTGACGCCTAGAGTGGGTCACGAACTGTTTAAGATTGGAGCGATGACTGGAAAAACGCCTCAATTTCATCTGCTGGCTGCGGGCAATCCGCGGCCAGAGACTGTAAGTATTTCGCCCCTTTATCAGATTACGATTGACCATAGCTTACGGGCGATGGCGGACTGAGGCCATTGCCGATTTCCGATTTCCGATCGCCAAATTCTAGTACTGGTGCAGTTTCCAAATCGCCCGATGAAGCTTTGTCGTTCCACGTCATTACGGGACCGCGAGCGACCCGATGCTGGATTCAACCCGCATTTTGGACTAGATTTGGCATCACCGAACCCCAGCAGAGTTGAGTGTAAGGCCGGGTTCGCTACCGCTCGCGGTTCCGTAATGGAGTGACATCGTCGACGTGGGCCAAACTGCACCAGTACCCAATTTTAGATTGTGTTTGCTGATGATTGTTGATTGTGATTGCTGATTGCGTCTGCGTGTATTTAGAAACAGTATGATCATACCTGGCTGCCGCCAATCGGCAATTGGCGATCGGCAATTCGAAATAACTCAATGGACTGGAATAATCCTCTTATCCATTCGGTGCTGGTGATTGTGGCGATCACTATCGCGTTTCTCTCGATCATGCTGCTCGTGGCTGCCACAGTGCTTGCCGAGCGGCGCGTGTTGGCTTTTATTCAGGGACGCGTGGGGCCAAACCGCGTGGGTTATGGCGGCGTTCTGCAGCCCTTCGCCGACTTCATCAAAACCATGGTCAAGGAAGACCTGGTTCCCGACCGTTCCACCAGATTCGTTTTCACGCTGGCGCCGATGATCGCTGTAATCACAGCCATCATGGCTATTGTTGTCTACCCTTTCGGTCCCACGATAACTCTTCCCTTTATCGACTGGTCTTTTCCCCTGGTGATTGCGCGCTTTGATGTTGCCTTGCTTTACGTGCTGGGGGTGACCTCAGTGGGAGTCTACGGCATCGCCCTCGCCGGCTGGTCCTCGAACAATAAATACAGTTTGATGGGCGGCCTGCGATCTGCTGCTCAGATGATTTCCTATGAGCTCTCGCTCGGCCTGTCGCTGGTGGGTGTAATACTCATCTCTGGCACTTTAGACATCTACACCATCGTTGAGCAGCAGTCTGGTTGGTACGGGATGAACTGGAACATCATCTATCAGCCGGTGGGATTCCTCGTGTATCTCATCTCGGCTATCGCGGAAACGAATCGCGTCCCGTTTGACTTGCCGGAAGCGGAGACCGAACTAGTTGCGGGCTTCCATACCGAGTACAGTTCCATAAAGTTTCTGCTCTTCTTCAACGCCGAATATATAAACATGATCACGGTGTCGATGCTGGCGACAACCCTGTTTCTCGGCGGCTGGAACGTCCCTTTTGCCGAGCACCTATTTGGCCGTGGCAGTCTCCTCTTCGGGCTGGTTAGTGTGTTTGGTTTTGTCGCCAAGATAATCTTTTTCCTTTTTCTCTACATCTGGATTCGCGGAACGTTGCCGCGCTTTCGCTTCGATCAACTGATGGATTTTGGTTGGAAGGTGCTGGTGCCGGTGGCCATTCTAAACATCCTGGTGACCGCCACTGTGATGTTCTTAGGCCAGTAAATAGTAAATGGTAAATAGACAGAAGCAAACACCAATTGAGCAATCCACCGTTGAACATTGCCTTCAGCCGACTCTCTTGAACCATTTACGATTTACTATTTACCATTTACTTCTTTAGATGATGCTAACAAGTCTTCTCTTCATACTGTTTGCGGGACTGGCGATCGGCTGTGCCATTGGCATGGTCGCACAGCGAAACCCTCTTTATAGCGCTATTTCGCTGATTGGCGTATTGCTCTCCCTCGCCTGTCTGTACGTGATGCTGGCAGCTCCTTTCATCGCCGCCGTACAGGTGATCGTTTACGCAGGCGCGATCATGGTGCTGGTGGTGTTTGTAGTCATGTTGCTTAACGTGGAGGATGAAGAACCTCGACGCAAACGCCTGGCATTTCTGGTGCCGACAGCCATCAGCCTGGCGGCAATCCTGATCGCAGAAACCGCATTCATTCTCTATGCCGTTCAGGATTCCCCTTACACGCCTCGCCACGGGATTTCCAACGTTGGGTTGACTGCATCGGTTGGCGCGGGACTATTCACGAAATACCTCCTGCCCTTCGAAGTCACCTCAGTGTTGCTGTTGATGGCTATTGTGGGTTCGATGTCTCTCGCGCGGCGCCGAAACGCACTGTCCCCAACCGCCCGCGTGGTTCCCGGAAGCCAAGTGCTGGCGATGAGTATCGTTAATCCGCGTTCAGTTGATGACACGACGGCTGTCGAGACGAATTCGACTGCGGAAGCAGCCCAACTTATGGGCGTGGAACTGCCGCCAGACCAGGAAAGGCGAGACTGAAGCATCTATGGGCCCACAGCTTTCATGGTATCTGGCGCTCTCTGCCATTCTTTTCACGATTGGCGTTGTAGGCGTGATTATTCGGCGAAACGTAATCGCGATGTTCATGTGCATCGAGTTAATGCTCAATGCCGTGAACCTCACGTTCGTCGCTTTTTCGAGTTTCTTCCAAGACGTAACCGGGCAGCTCTTTGTTTTCATTGTGATGACCGTGGCGGCTGCCGAGGCGGCCGTCGGACTGGGCATCATTATCGCCAGCTTCCGCAACCGCGAATCGCTAGATGTGGACGACGCGAGTGTTATGAAGCTATAGGGTTTCGTCCAAGGGCAGCAGTTTTTGTACTTTGTTCTTTGTACTTTGAGTTTTGGACCTTGGTCCTGGAAAGAATCAAGGTGTGGTGAAAGAACAAAGTACAAAGAACAAAACACAAAGCTCAAAACACTAACGCCGAAATAAGATTGTGCACGAGAACAACCTCCTAAGTTTAATCATCTTCGCGCCGCTCGCCGGCGCGGCCATCAACTGGTTTGTCGGCCGGCGGCTTCGTAATGAGAAGATCATCGGCATCATTGCATGTTCATCTGTCGGCATCTCAACCATCATCGCTTTCTATCTGGCCTTCAAATCAAACGGCGCGCTTCGTTCCACTGAATCTCTCACCGATCACCTTTGGACCTGGATTCAGGTGGGCCGTTTCCGTGCGGACTTCGCCCTGGCACTGGATCGCCTAAGCGGCACATATGCTCTCTTTGTCACTTTCGTCGGATTTTTGATCCACCTTTTTGCTGTCGGCTACATGCATGGTGACAGCGGCTTCTATCGCTTCTTTGCCTATCTGAACCTTTTCATGTTCGCCATGCTGACGCTGATTCTGGCGGACAATTTCCTCCTCATGTTCGTGGGCTGGGAGGGAGTGGGACTCTGCTCCTATCTGCTGATTGGTTACTACACGGATCGCAAAGAGGCGGGAGACGCAGCGAAGAAGGCTTTTATTACAAACCGCGTGGGCGACGGGGGATTTGTGTTGGGCCTGATGCTCGTGTTCTTCCTGACAGGTTCGATCAGCTTCTTTGCAAAACCTGAGCACGGAGTCATAGGCGCGCTGCAAGCATTCGCGGGGATGAGCGTTGACCCGTTTACCTGGAAAGCGCTATTTGCCGGCGGCGCTACGTCGGTTGCGATACTCCTTTTCATCGGCGCGGCAGGCAAGAGCGCGCAGATTCCTCTCTACGTTTGGTTGCCTGACGCGATGGCTGGTCCCACTCCGGTTTCCGCCTTGATTCACGCGGCCACAATGGTCACCGCCGGCGTCTACATGATCGTCCGCTGTTCGGCCATTTACACACATGCGCCGACGGCGATGTTCATCGTGGCGATCATCGGCGCTGCCACCGCAGTTTTTGCCGCTACCATCGGTCTCGCTCAAAACGACATTAAAAAGGTGCTCGCGTATTCCACGGTCTCTCAGCTCGGCTATATGTTTCTTGCCTGTGGAGTGGGAGCCTTCGTCGCCGCTATTTTCCACGTGATTACCCACGCCTTCTTCAAAGCACTTCTCTTCCTCGGTTCGGGTTCAGTGATTCATGGCATGCATCATGAGCAGGACATGCGGCGCATGGGTGGACTCAGAAAATACATGCCCATCACTTTTGCCACAATGATGACGGGCTGGTTGGCAATCTCTGGGATCCCGATCTTTGCCGGCTTCTTTTCGAAAGACGAGATTCTTTGGAAGACCTGGGGTGCTGGGGAATTCAGTCTGCCGAGTCCAATCTGGAGTAAAGCGCTTTGGTTTGTCGGCGCGATTACTGCCCTGCTAACCGCGGTATACATCACGCGCATGATGGTTATGACGTTCTGGGGGCCGGAGCGCTTTCGCGAGAAACACGCCGATCATCGCGAGGAAGGCGACGCAGCTCAAGCCCACCTCAGCGTTCATGAGCCGCAAGAATCTCCCTGGGTTATGACCGTGCCCCTCATCGTTCTCGCTGTGCTCTCCACTGTCGGTGGATTTCTCGGCGTGCCTTACGCGCTGGGCTCACTATTCAGCGAACATCCCGTCAGTTACATCGAGCAGACTCTTGAACCCGTGGTCAGCCACGTTCCGGCAAGTGTGCCCCACGGAGAGGGCGCTCACACCGAGAACAAGTACTACGTTGATGAAATCTACGCTGCGACGATTATCAACCCAATCGAAAGCATCTCGCGTGAAGGTCTGTGGAAACTCTTCGACGTCGGTGTGATCGATGGCTTCCTGCACGCCCTCGGCGACGCAGTAACTGAAGGGGGTCGGCTTGTTCGTCACCTGCAGGGCGGATTTGTTCGCAGCTACGCCGCGATCATTTTGATCGGCGCCCTGGTTCTGATTGGCTTCTTCGCTTACTTTGGCGCTCACGCCCTGGGCTTCGCTCGTTAGAAT
>JBHENH010000131.1:0-8088 GCA_046262135.1 Pyrinomonadaceae bacterium | reverse complement strand
CAGATGCTCACCCGTTTTTGTGTCCCATAAAAAAGTGCCGCCATCGTCGCTGGCTGAAGCGAGGAGCCGCGAGTCAGGACTAAAGTCCATCGAATCGATATTGGTTGTATGGCCGGTGAGAGTCCGCAGCTCGCGTTGCGTGGCGACATCCCAGATTCTGATTGAGTTATCACTACTACTCGACGCCAACAAATTGCCATCCCGACTGAAAGCAACTTGCGTAACGCCCTTGCCGTGGCCTTTCAGTGCGCCTACCTCGCGTCCCGTCGCTACGTCCCAAAGTATTACCTGCCCGATTGCCTCGACCTTCATATTCTTCATGAAATCGTCCGGATCGAGTGCCTGCTGGTTCCTGGATCTCTTTTGGCCGGCCTGGCCCATCTGGGCGCTTATAATTTGATCAAAATTCGACTTTGATTCGACCCCACCTGTGGCCAGAGTCTTGCCATCCGGGCTGAATGCGACAGAAGTAACTGTGCGACCCATCGTGCCCGCAGACATTGAGCCCATCATGTTTGTCATCATGGCGGTAATGTCCGCCATATTTGGCATACCAGGTATCGAAGGCATCTGCTTCGTATTTTTTGAACCGGATTTTCCCGGGCTGGAGCCGGGGACAGACCCCGGGCTAATTGAACCGAGCGATCCGAGATTACCCATCCCCGCCATGTTCCCTAACCCGCCCAGACTTGCCAATGGTGAGGAAGTAAGGTCGCGTAGTTTGTTACCCGTCGCGGTGTCCCATAAAGAAATTTGGCCCAGGTGGCCCAGCGTCGCAACTGTACGACCATCCGCACTAAATCCTGCCTCAGTAGCCGTGTGGCCCAGCATGAGGGTCCGCAACTCACGCCCGGTTTTTACATCCCAGATCTTTGCCTGATTTTCAATGGCAGTCGCCGACTGTCCAAAACCCATCGTCGGTTTCTGACGCTGCAATTCGTCCATTCCGTAAGTTACTACCAACATAGCCCCGTCCGGGCTAAAGTCCACCTGCTGGACGACTCCACCTCCGCCTGGTGTCAGCGTTTGTAATTGTTTGCCGGTGGGCATTTCCAGGATCGAAACGGAATTACTGTTCAATCCGAACGCAGCGATTAGACGACCGTCCGGGCTGGGCAAACCAATCTTTCTGTCGGATGGACCAGGCGTGATACGTAAGCCTCGTCCAGTGCGCAAATCCCATCTGGTGCGTCCGCCTGACGATAGTTGGGTGCCGTCGGCGCTGAACCTGACCTTGTACGCCATGTTTGTCCGGCCGCTCATCTTCAGAAGTTGTTTTGCGGTCTCCGCCTCCCAGAGAATCGTGGGGGTATCGAACCCGCCGCTCGCAAATCTTTTTCCATCCTCGCTGAAACCAACAAAGGCCCCGACTTCTCCGGAAGACAAACCGCTGTTCGGAACGTTCAACGCTGGCAACTCCTGGCCAGTCGAAATGTTCCAACGCCTGACGCTGTAGCCTTCGACCCGAATGAGCTGCTGCCCGTCGCGACTGAATCTCAATGGCGCGTGCTCATTAGTGGTTTGTCCCAACTTTCGTTCGCCCCGCTTCGCAGTCAAGTCCCACAGTTTTATTTGTTTGTCTACTACCCCTGAAGATAACAGTCGACCGTCGGACGTGAACACGACCTCAACAGCGCTAATAACTTCATTAGGCAGCTCCACTGTCCGCACTTCACGCCCCGTCGCGAGGTCCCAAACTTTAACTGATGGTGTTGCGTCTGTTTCGACTCGGCCCAGCTGCTTGCCGTCCGGGCTCAGCGATGCGCCGCCTTCGCCGCCAGTAAAACCCGACACATCCAAAGAAGCTGCTCCCAGGGTGCGCACCTCCTGCCCGGTAGCTACGTCCCAAACCTTTATAGTGTCGCCAACCGTCACAATCCGGCCCTCGGATGTGAAACCTATAAAGGACACTCCCATCGTAGACGCCAGCGAGCCTTGGGATCCGGCGAGCGTTTGCAATTCTCGGCCGGTTGTCACGTCCCAGATTCTTACGGAGTTGTCTCCGGCTGCTGCTGCTATCAGCCGGCTATCGCGACTAAAAGCGATATAGGGAGATATGCCCATAGCGCTTTGCGTCCCGCTTGAGAGGTTGCGTAACTCGCGCCCCGTTGCCGTTTCCCATAATTTGATGCTGCTGCTACGAAACGTAGCCGTGGCGAGCAGACGCCCATCGGGACTGAAAACCAGCCGTGTGGCTCCCATCAAATTGTTGTAGCCATTCTGAAGCACGAGTTCCGGTTTGGCTTCGCGCGCCTGTTGCGGGGCTCGTGAAGTATTTGTCGAGCTCGCGCTCTGGATACCCAGTCCACGAGTGTCAGGGGTCGGAGAGGGTGTTTGACCGAACCCTTCAATAGCAGATGTGTTCAGCAGGATGATTGATGCAGCCAGTAACAATCTATTGCGCATAGGCGAGACATTTTCCGACATTATTTTGTATCCCTCAAAAATATTCTTTCGACGACCGCTTAGTGTAATGAACAGCGGCTGCAGTAGACGAATCCTTCTTGTTGTTGCTGACTTTTGTTTTTCCTTACCGCGCAAGCCTAGCACTTAGTTCAGACCGAAGGTAATCTGAAGAGGCATCACGTCGAGCGACACAGAAACACCGTTAGATGTACCTTCCCTCCAAAGGCGGCAGTAATTAGTACCGAAGACGAATGACCTGACTGCCGGCTGATTCTAAAAAGCGTTAACTACATTGTTTACGTTACGAATCCTGACAACCAGGTCAAATTACGACCGACGCAGCGCCTCGTTTTGTTTGTCGCTCAAACGGTGATTTGAAACAAACCTCTACGTTTGCCCTCTGCGTCGCTATGAAAACTTCACGTGTTCCAACATCAACAATCCTACTGAGACTACGGCCAACGCATACATTACAGGGTGAATATCGCGTCGCCTGCCGACAATCACGTATAAACCGACGTGCGAGATAAAGCCCCAAAGAATGCCCTGGGTAATTGAGAACGTGAGGGGAATAAGAATTATTGTCAGGAAAGCAGGCAAGCTTTCTTCGAGTTTTGAAAAGTTTATCTTGCCCACACTGCGAAACATTGCCGCGCCGACGAGTATCAAAACAGACGCAGTCGCATAAGCAGGGACCATGCCGGCCAGCGGTGCGAGAAAGAAGCAAGGGAGAAAGCAAAGCGCAGTAAACACCGAAGTCAGTCCGGTTCGACCGCCCATGTTTATTCCGGCGATGCTCTCGATATAAGCCGTGCCGGACGATGATCCTGCCAGTCCGGCACCCAGAGTGGCGAATGAATCGACGATCAGTCCCTGTTTCAGGTTTTTCGGGTGGCCGTGTTCATCCAGAAGGTCTGCCGCATGGGCAACTCCGATAAACGTTGAAATCGAATCGAATAAATCTGTAAACAGGATGCCAATAATTGCCGGCACAAGAGACAGCTTCAGGGCGCCGCGAATATCAAGCTTGACAAAAACGGTATTGAAGTCAGGCGCGCTGAAAAATTTTTCCGGCGCTTTTACGAGACCGAGCATCCAGCCGATTAAAGTGGCAAAGACAATTCCCGCGAGAAAGGCAAATGCGCTTTTCCGTGTTAACAACCAGACGGAGATTGCCGTGGCGAGTATTGTTAGTAACGCGCGCACGTCCAGCGTGCCTAACTTCACTAACGTGACCGGATCAGAGGCAACGAGTCCTGCGTTTTTCAAACCAATGAACGTTAGGAAAATTCCAATGCCGGCCGCGGTCCCAAGTCTCAATTCCGTAGGTATGGCTTTGGCTATCGTTTCGCGAATGGGCGTCACCGAAATGACGAGAAATAACACCCCGGCCCAGAAGATGATCCCGAGCGCAACCTGCCACCAAACCTTCTGAGTGAGAATGATATTAAAGGTAAAGAACGCATTGATGCCCATGCCGGGTGCGACCGCAAACGGGAGCTTCGCATAAAGACCCATGAAGAGGGTCATCACAAAACAAACGAGGACGGTTGCGGTCAACACGCCACTGAATGCCATGCCCGTCCCTGGAGTGGACAGGATCGAAGGATTCACGACGACGATGTAAGCCATCGTGAAAAAGGTAGTGATGCCCGCTATAGCCTCAGTCTTGATGTCAGGTTTCTGATCGTGAGAAGAAGTCATCGATTAAACCTGTACTAGTGTGGACGAACGTCTGCGGAGTCTAGCAGTAAATTGAACATAGCGAATAGAAACAAGATATTAGTATGCTGGCGCGGGACTAAGACAGTGCGTTTGGTTGCGAACGATTCTTCGATGTCCACGGCTTTACCCAAAAAGTCAACATTCCATCGAGCTGGCTTTCAACGATTGATACTGAGTCCCAGCCTCTCTTTTCATCGCAGCACGACTCTTTATGAACGATGATCTGGACGTCATTTGCATCTCCTGTGTTCAAGGAAGCACTCTGGAACGCAAACTGTTTAGTTTGCGTTCCCGTTGAATGCCATTCAATCATCGCAAACTAACAGTTTGCTTTACTATATCCAGGTCTTACTCGAGAGACCGTGCACTAATCCGATCCTTTCGGGAATGGATCTGGAGCTTCATGAGTCGCGTTACCGCTCCCGCGTAAGGCCTTCGAGTTCTTCGGTGTTGCGTGGCCAGTCGGCGCGGAGCAGTCTCGAAAGGGCACGATCGGCGAGCAACCTTCCCCCCGTCTGGCAATTTGGACAATAGTTCGTTTCGTTGGACGCGTAGCGAATGCGTTGAATCTTCGCACCGCAACGCGGGCAAGCCTCTTGATACTTTCCATGCACAGCCATCTCGGGACGGAAGGCGGTGACTTTTTCGGGAAAGTTGCCCAAAGCTCGGATATGAGAGGGGGCGAACCTGCCTTCCTCACGCTGAGACACTGCTGATTGCTGACTGCTGGTTGCTGATTGCGCATTGTGACTTTCGACGTTGGACATTGGACGTTGGACGTTGGACGACGCGACAGCCCGCTCGCTACCTTTCCCAGTTCTGCATTCTGCGCGCAAACGGTCGATCCATTCGGTGAGTGTGCTGCATGTGGATTCGAAGAGACGTTCGACTTCCTCGCCTGTGAGTTTTTGTGTCAACGCGATAGGAGACAGCCGAGCGTGGAAAAGAATTTCGTCTGAGTATGCGTTGCCGATACCGCTAAACAAGCGTGGATCCGTCAGCGCACGTTTCAAAGTGTGATTGGCTGATCTCAGAACTTGTGCGAACTGCTCGACATCAATTTCGAAGACCTCCACCCCACCGGGATTGAAGCGCTGCAGATTATCTTCTCCTTTCACAACATGGAGAGAAGCTCGTCTCTGTGTACCGGCTTCTGTCAATGAGAGAACGCCGTCGCTGAAATCGAAGACCGCAAGATCCCGCTTCGATCGTTTCATTGGCTGCTCTCTCGTTGCGTGTCTCTCGCCGGTACGGGCAGCGCCACCAACTACACCACTCTTCTCGGTTTTCCGATCGCGCCAGTGAAGGCGCCCGGCTATCATTAAATGTAAGACCATCCACAGATCATCCTCGAGGCCCATGCAGATGCGTTTACCCAGACGACGCAACCGCACAACCTTTCGATCTTCTACTGTGGTAATCGGCGGAACGGCCGTGCGCAGCAGAAAAGGCGCGGAGATATCTACGCGCCGCAGCTTTTGATCCAGAATGCGCTGTTCGAGTGCCTCGATATAAACGACGATGTCTGGTAGTTCCGGCATGTCAGCCGCAGATTAACGCGGATTTGCCAGGATCAGAAATTGGCCAGGCCGCTGTGCCGCCGCTTTACGCACTAAAGGGACAGTTATGGATCAAAAGGCCAGAGTCATCGGCGGCGCTAACGTCCCTCCTTTTTTGGGAATGTAGTGACGAGCCCGATCGCAAATGTAACGCTATTTTCAATGCCGACCTTGATTACCCGCCAACGCGAGAATCTTGGACGTACACGCTCACGTGGAGTTGAGATTGAAGGCGAAACGCGTCCTCATGATCACTGGAGGTTGTCAATGGCTTACTTGTTTGCAGATGCCAGGGTAGTCACGTTTCCAGGGAACTCAACGCTCGAATCGTTGATGATCCCACAAGTGCCAGGACACCAGTTTACCTTTCAAACGGGTTATGCGAACCCCAAACTGTTGACACTCGGGCTGCAGGGCCGCGCTTCAAGCTCCCAATTCGACGACGATCAAAATCTTTTCCGGCTTGGCAGTTACTTCACGATGGACGTCTTCGCTTCGCGCCGGCTCACTCACGGCCTGGAAGCCTTTGTTGCGGCCGAGAATGTCTTCAATGAGCGCTATGAAGTTGGGAAGACGCCTGTGACAACGCTCGGCCCGCCAATTCTAATTCGCGGTGGAGTGCGTGTTCATGTCGGATCAAAGTAGATAAAAGCGAGGCCCTCCTTCACGGTCAGGCTACAGGCCTCGTCCTGGAACTTGAAATCGTGAAACGTAATCCCTATAAGAACTAATTTCGGCTGCGGTTCGCTCATCGGACCATCCCAGATGTCTCCTGGCTATGCCGGCCGCCGCCTCGACGGCATTTAGACCACACAGAGAATTCAGGCCAACCATCGTTCGCCGCAAGAGGCAATCAGATAACGTTTGGGCCATTTCATCCGTAAAAGCAAAGATTACTTCTGCGGCAATTGCCCCATTCTCCACGTCACATGCATCGGCTAGTGAAGCCTCCTCACCAATCAATTTCAAAATTTCAAGTGACCGGCTGCCATAGATACGTAATAAGCGGCTACTAATCTCAGGCGACAGGTCTGAATGTTGTTCGAAGTCTGTGCGGAATGCCTGTAGGTCAGGGACCGCGGCTCCGGGCAGGGGCACTTCAGCGGTCGAGCATTTCGGAGAACTTCTATCAAGCTTCTTAAAAACCAGATCTACTACCTCTTCAGCCAGCTGGCGGTAAGTGGTGAGTTTGCCGCCAACGATAGAAAACATGTTTACGAGATGCGGAGTTTCTTTGATGAAGTGTCGCCGCGTAATACTTTGCTCATCTTTATCGTCAGCAAAGGGCAAGGGGCGGACACCCGCGTAACTATATAAGATGTGTTCACGCGCCAGCCCAGCCGTCGGGATGACGCGATTAGTTTCACTAAGAAGGTAATCGATCTCTTCCTGGCCAATCTGCATGTGCCCGAGATCTCCTTCGTAGCGTATGTCAGTTGTGCCGATCAGATATTTACCGTTCCAGGGGATGATGAAGAAGGGACGCTGATCAGTTTCTGCCTCGACGTAGAGCGACGTTGCCGGCGCGCCCGGAAACGAACTGACAATAATGTGACTACCCTTTGTACCTCCAATCAATCGTTGCGAAACGGCGCCGACCTGCTGCAACAAATCATCAACCCATGGACCAGTTGCGTTGATAAGAAATTTGCCGAACGCTGAGTGAACCTCCCCTGTAAGTAGGTCCGTGAACGTGACGCTACTCACATGCCGCGCTTCGGTGCCTAACCCATCCAGTCGTGCGTGGTTGATAACTACAGCTCCGTTAACGCGTGCTGACAGCGCGTTCTCCAGTACCAGTCGCTCGGCAAATTCAACCTGCGCATCAAAATAGATTGCGCCTCCCAGAAGGCCTACAGGATTCAGCGCGGGTGCTAGTTGCAGGACTTCGGCTTTCGAGACCATGCGATGATTCCCCTGGCTGTTGTCAAAGGACAGAAGGTCGTACACGAACATTCCGGCGCGCACGGTCCACCGACCGCGCCGTGCGCTTTGGTACATGGGAATCAGAATCTGAAGCGGCTTTACCAGGTGAGGAGCAATATTTAAAAGAGTCTCACGCTCGCGCAGGGATTCGCGCACTAAACCAATCTCGCCATGTTCGAGATAACGCAGACCGCCATGAATCAAGCGCGTCGATGCGCTTGAGGTCCCGCTGCCCAGATCATTTTGGTCGAGCATCAGGACCCGGAGACCACGCATTGCAGCATCCCGCGCGATACCTGCGCCATTAATCCCAGCGCCGACGATGATGCAGTCAAACACTGTTTCAGACAGGTTGTAAGGGATTCGTGGTGTCATTGAATTGCGCGCAATTATTACGACACGACCCATGATACAGGCGATCCTGACCGTCACCTGTATGCAGCGAGCAACGAAGTCTTTAGCGGCTGAACGC
>JBHENH010000130.1:424-8167 GCA_046262135.1 Pyrinomonadaceae bacterium | reverse complement strand
CTCTAGTATTGGAGAGCGCACCTTTGACGGTTGGTCAGGCCCTCAATCTTCCTTTGTCGATGAAGGTTTCTCAGGTCGAGGAACGCGTAACTATTACGGCAGTGCCCACCATTGACACGCTGAGGACGGAGTCGAGTACGACACTAAACGAAATGGCGGTAAGCACCACGCCGATTCTTGGTCGCAAGTTTGAGGACCTGCTGACACTGACACCCGGCGTCAGCGTGGTTCAGGGTCCCGTAGAAGATCCGAGCGCCGCCATCCGCGAGTTTGCCGACAAGTTCGAACCCACCGTCCGCAAGCTGACCGGCGCAAGCGCTGAATTCGGTCGCACAGCGGGCGGCGTCATAAATGTAATCACCAAATCCGGCACAAACGAAGTTCACGGAAGCCTGTTTCACTTCCAGCGTCTCGAGGCGCTGACTGCTAACACTTCTGATGGCAAACCTCTAACGGATTTTCGCCGCGAGCAGTTTGGCGGCACGTTAGGCGGGCCCATTCAAAGGGACAAGGCATTTTTCTTCGGTGCGTTTGAAGGGATTCGCGAGAAACTAACTCGAGCGAACCTCAGCGACCCCATCGGGACCGCCTGTCCCGTCACCACGCCCACGATTGTCGCTAACGAAGCACTCATCAATTCGAATGCCGACTGTCAGAGACTCGCTCTAATCAACTTCATCAGGACTACCCGGTCCCAGGAGGAAGGATTGCCGATAACACACCCCATTCGGAACTACGCATTCCTGGGGAAGATTGACTGGAATCTTAATGACGCGAACAAGTTTGCGATCTCCTACAATTTCGACTACTCGAAGAACACAAACCAAACTTTCGACGTTGCCACTTATGGCAACTCCGCTAATGGCATCGAGGGTCCCTCGAAAATTAATGTAGTCAATTTGAACTTGTTCAGCACGGTTTCGCCGACGAAAGTCAACGAGGCACACTTCTCATATACACGCGAATTGCGGCCTCGCCTGGCGGTGCCTTCAAACGTACCAGCCGACACGGGCGCCGGATTCGGATTTGACGCAGACCATCCGAGCTTCAGGTTTGGTAATCCTTTTTTCCTGCAACCTGCGGTCGACGAGCTTCTTTGGCGAACTCATGCAAAAGACAATTTCTCGATTGTCACCGGCAATCACACTGTGAAAGTGGGCGGTGAATGGATTCACACACTAAATGATCAAGTCTTTCGTGGGTTCTTCACCGGCCGTTATCTTTTCGACACGCCCGCCGGCTTCCTTCGATACGCCTCGGCTCCCGCTGCGGGAGGGTTCGGTCCTAATGTAGGGGAATGTTTTACCGCCTTGGGAGTGTTCACAGGATGGATCACACAGGGAGCGCCGTTTAATCAAACATGCCCTGCGGGCAGCAGTGTTGGCGGGCCTCTTCTTTTGTATTTGCAGAATGGGATATCCACCGGAATCCAGGGTGTTCCTCCTCCAGGCGCATCAACTATTAAAAACGAAGACTTCGGTTTGTTTGTGCAGGACAAATGGCAGGTGAGGCCAAACTTCACTTTGAATTACGGACTGCGTTGGGAAGCACAAATCTTTCCGAAGCCCGTCATACCGCCGGCGCAAACGGCGTATGGACCACTTTTAAGTGATCCTCGCTTCCCCTCTGATGGCACATTGCACAGTCCGAAAAGGGAGTTTCAGCCACGCGTCGGATTTGCCTGGGACATTTCACGGCAGGGCAAGTCTGTGCTGAGGGCCAGCTACGGCATTTATTACGGCCGGCAGAATATGTTGTCTCAAGTGGGTTCCATCACCGACAACGGAGCCCAACAATTTGGAATTGCCTGCGCCTCGAGTTTCGGCTGCTCAAACGGCTCACCAAGGCCGATCTGGCCGAACATAGTACCAATTACGCCCGGAGGTGGCATTCCGCTTTTCGCTTCCGTGCGCGTGTTTAGTAAAGATTATGCCAATCCCCGAATCTATACGACCAACGTGCAGTTTGAGCAGGAGATTGCCACTGATCTTTCGCTATATCTCGACTTCACTCACTCGAAGGGTGTTCACCTTACGCGCTTTTTGAATTACGCGCGGACAGGGTTGTTCCCAACTTTGGGTGACATCTTTGTAACCAGCGCCAATGGAAAATCACTTTATCGGGGTTTCACCGTGGGCATGAGAAAGCGACTTAGCCGCGGTTACCAGTTGGAATGGAACTACGTATTTTCGAAGGATCTGGATGACGACTCAAACGAGCGCGATCCCTTCACGGATCGCTCGTTCGATATTAACAATCTCAGTCTCGACTATGCGCTCTCGGATCGCGACATCAGACATAAATTTAACTTCGTCACGTTTGCCGAGTTATTCCGGGGCCTCGAGGGCAACTTCCGGATCCAGGCGCGTTCAGCTCAACCGATTACTCCGCCCGTGCGCACCGCGACTAACCGGAATTCACTTCGGAAGGACAACAAGTATTTCTCATTCGATTGGCGGCTCCAGCGCCCCTTCAAGTTTGGCGAACGTTATGCGCTGATTCCGATCGTGGAGATGTTTAATACTTTCAATAACAAGAACCTTATCAACCCGCTGAGTGGGGCGGCCCTGTTCAATTTCGACGGCTTCTTGCGCCAGGGCGTCGGCGATCCGCGC
Organism: Pyrinomonadaceae bacterium; assembly: GCA_046262135.1. Lineage (GTDB taxonomy): Bacteria > Acidobacteriota > Blastocatellia > Pyrinomonadales > Pyrinomonadaceae > PSRF01. Next base: position 5,552 of record JBHENH010000130.1, on the reverse strand, counting down.
CAAATGCAGTTGGCGCTGAAATTCACGTTCTAGTCAGTGCCTCGGTCTTCTGCAGCTCTGCCGACATGTTTGCGGGAAGGGCCGGGCCTTTCCGCAAATGGGTGGCGAACTTTCAGGTACTGGTTTAGTTTAACTCAACATTCTTTCTCATTAGCACCGTGGCTTTAGCCCGGTGATAGGGAGATGATTGCGAAGAGGGAAACCGTTTAAACGGTTTACGAGTTCATCTATAACTGAATTCACCGGGCTAAAGCCACGGTGCTAATGAAACGATCGGAAGCAAACTGAACCAGTACCAGCCTGCAACATATATCGTGCTTCAAACAACGTCGACGATATAGGCATTGATTAACTTCGCGGTCTCAACAGGTGATCGGTCAGTTGTATCTAAAGTTAGTCCGTCGGGAAGAGCCGTAAAATTAAAGGCGCCGGCTTCCTTCAAGCTTCGATACTGCTGAACAGAATTCAACTTGCCAATTTTTTTCCGTGAAGCATCCTCAATCCGCCGTTCCAATTCACCTTCCCGGCACGTTAATTCAACGAACATAACTCGCCCGCGCGATTTTTCAACGATATCGACCGCCGCTTGAACGAACCCTTTGCTGACCGTGGCTTCAGGGTTAAATGTGAAGATTAGCGAAACGTCGTGCTCCGCTGCTTCGCGAAACATTGAAAGCCAAATCTCTTCCCGAAGCCGAACAAAAGGTTCGCTGCCAAAAGGGAAAATCGAGCCCACTAAATCAACGGTGAGGTGATTATGAAACAGACGAAACCCGGTGAGGCGGGCCAGTTCCCGTGCAACTGTTAGTTTGCCGACAGCAGGCGCGCCGTGAATAAAGACAAGCTTCATTTGACAGATGGTACAATCGGAAACCAATCCAATAAAAGCTGCTTGTAAAATCACGGGGTCTCTCAGCAACAGCGTACACGAACTGCGTTCGTACTGCGGCCCCGAAACGCGGGCGTTATGTATGGAGATCTGAAACAAGTGCATGAGATTACCTGAGTCCGCGCAGCCGATGCAGCTCGTTTGGCCGTCGGAGCAGTACTTGCCCGGTTATGTGGCCGCGCTCGAACGCGGGTGGTCTCCCGACAACGTTCGTGGCCAAGCAGTGGCACGCGAACAATTAGAAAAGATCGCAAAAAACGCGCACTGCTTTTTGGACGAACTCGTTGACCGTGAAGGAAAGGGCGCTTCCATCGTCTTGCCCGATGGTTCAACTGTTGCTCGATTACCTGGCTATCAGCGTTGGATCTGGGATGGTGAGTTTTGCGGCAGCATCGGCTTTCGCTGGCAACCCGGTTCAAACGACCTTCCACCTCACTGTCTTGGTCACATAGGTTATTCGGTTGTGCCATGGAAGCAACGCAGAGGCTACGCAACACAGGCGCTTAAACATCTTTTGCCCGAAGCTAAGGCCGAGGGTCTCGACTATGTGGAACTTACTACCGATCCAACCAACCCCGCATCCCAGCGGGTTATTCTGGCCAACGGCGGCGTGCTAGTGGAGCGGTTTACTAAGCCGGCAGAATACGGCCACTCCGAAGGTTTGCGCTATCGCATCCAGCTTCGATGACGTTCCCAATGTCCCTTCCGAATTAATCCTAAGGAAACCGAACCATACTTGCTGTTGGCCTAAAATCCTCCGTTCGTGTGACTTTGGCGTTGCCGGCATCGCATTGCGTAGCTGCGCCTCCAAATCTTCGTCGAGGCATAGCCTCTTCAAAGGGGAAGCTCATACGGTAAGGCTAAGCCTTACCGCACTGCGCGGCGGCAAAGCCGCCGACGCTCACTACCAGCGAGGTCATCACTTCGGCCTAGCAGCAATTCGGTTGTACTACGCAGCGAGATTCATCACTGCGCCAGCGCCCTTGCGAACTGCTTTCTCGTAAACCATGGCCGCCGTCATCACGTCCTGCAAAGCCATTCCAGTTGAATCGAAAATTATGATCTCATCTGCGGATGCACGCGCCGGTTTGACGCCGGCAACTACCTCACCGAGTTCAGCGTACACGTCTTCTTTTTTCATCATCCCCATCTCAATTGCATGATGAAGTTCTCCAATACTCGCGCACTGATCCAACACGTCCACTACTAATTTGTTTCCTGCAATCAACGCTGTTTCCAACTCCTGCTTCTCAGGACTGTCAGCTCCGACTGCTGCGATAAACGTGCCTGGGCTGACAAATTCTTTCTTTAAAAATGGCTGATGTGCCGGCGTGCACGCGACGCAGATGTCGCTTTTACTGATTGCGTCAGAAATATCTTCGACGGCGTCCACCGTAATCGCCAGTTCCTTTGAAAGTTCCGTGGCGAAACCCTTCGCTCGAGAGATATCAGCATCCCAGGCAAACACGTTTTCAAGGGTAAAGATCTTAGCAAGTGCTCGAATCGAGATTCGTCCCTGATTACCGCAACCGCAGATAGTCACGTTTTTCGAGTTTTGGCGAGCAAGATACCTAGCTGCCACCGCCGTCGCTGCCCCCGTGCGCTGAATCGTAATTTCGATCGAATCCATTAGCGCCAGTGGATAACCATTGCGGCCATCACAGAGGACGATTATTCCTTGTATGAGGGGAAGTCCACATTGCTTCATATTTTGTGGAAAGTTCGCATTGACTTTGGCCGCGAAGTATGTGCGCTCCAGTTCAAGTAAGCCCGCCTTGATGTGAAACCCGCCATCCTTAGCATGCACTCCCAGAATTCCAGGTGACGCGGCTTTGCCTTCGCCATACAATTTGAAAGCGTCCTCGACCGCGGCCATACATTCTTCAATCGTGAGCAGTCCGGCAACATTTTTTCGCGTAAGTAGAAGCGTTCCGTGTTTCATCGATTATTCACATCACGGCAGATAATGTCGTCGAGCCTGTCTCCAGGCTTCACCTCCATCGGTTTCTGACCTTTTCGGAATATTCGAGCGCCGGTAGATCCCTTCAGAACTGTGGAACCATTTTCCACGCGTACCATCGCGCCTTCTCTAAGACCGGCCACCGGCGTGTCATTCTCTTCGAGGAATTGAATGATGCGCTCCTCCTGAGTTTCACCCATGTGGGTTGAATTCGGATCGGGATCGAGGAAGTGTGGGCTGATCTGAAAAGGGACAAGGCCAAGCGCGTCGAATGAAGGCGGCTGGACGATTGGCATGTCTTTGGTCGTCTTGATAGTTGGACCAGCAACGTTTGCGCCCGCGCTTGATCCTATGTAAGGCATACCTGTGTCTACGCACTGCCGGATTGCGGAAAGCAGGTCAAAATCATAAAGAGCCTTAAGGAGTCGAAATGTATTTCCACCTCCGATGAAGATGGCCTCGGCTTCATTAACAGCGTCGCGAGGATTTCTGATTGTGTGAATTGAGTCCAACTGGTAATTCATCTTCCAGAAGCGGTCTCGCGCTGTTGCGGCATACGCATCCCGATCATAGAGAGCGAAAGGAATGAATAAAACTCGTTTCCCGGTTCCGAGGAAACTTCGGATTTCCGATTCCGCATGATCGAGGTAGCCGCTTCCATGAAGCGTCGAATTACTGATTAGTAAAACGCGTTTGCTTTCGTCGTTTTTTCCAACCACGATGATCCCTCCATTTTCCCTATTGCCGGCCCGGATTGCGCCAATCGAAGCCACGAATGGCGGCTACTAATGTTCAACTCTTTAACCGAGCGCGCGCAGCAACGCGTACCCGATGCCGGTGACCATAGCTCCGGCAGCCACAAAGGCGATATCTACCTTTGCGAATACGATCAGCATAAAAGCTGTCACTGCTATTAGAACGCTGGGAAGGTCGACGAGAGCCTCCGGCACCAACTCGAGCGACACGACGACGATGACTCCAACGACGGCCGCACTCACGCCCGCCAAAAATGCCTGCACTGAACGATTATTGCGAACCTGCTCTATGTAGTGAGCACCACCAAGCACAAATACAAATGAAGGCATGAAAACAAATACTGTAGCGATGATCGCGCCGGGAACACCTCCGGCCAGGTAACCGACAAAGGTCGCGAACAGCATGAACGGACCGGGCGTGGCAACGCTTATCGCAACGCCGTCAAGGAGTTGACCCGACGTTAGCCAGTGATGCTGATCGACAGCGCCGCGTTGAAGAAAAATAAGAGATGCATAAGCGCCGCCAAAACTCAAAAGTCCGGTTTTGAGAAACAGCCAGGCCATTTGCAGCAATCGTGAAGTGGGTGGATAGCTTATCGCCATTCCAAGGACCACGACCGGTGCTGTAGTTTGGCGCAAGCGTGGCAGGCCTTCCTCGATAGACAAATTCATCAGACCTGCAAGAACCAGCAGTAGTAGAAAATTAATGCCGAGGAAGCGCATTGCCGCGAAGGTGGTAATGAGAATAGCAACCAGCACAAGATTCTTAATGCTGGCGCGTCCAAGTTTAATAGTGCCGGCCGCGATAATCCCCAGCACCGCAGGCTTAAGAATGTGCAAAGCATCCGTAACCTGCGGTAGTCCACCATAAGTCACATATAACCAGCTGAGAATTGTGATGATCACAGCACCGGGCAGGATGAAAGTCAGTCCGGCTACTATCCCACCCCACAGGCGTCGCTTCAGATAGCCGACATAAATTGCGAGTTGCAACGCTTCTGGACCTGGGAGCATGTGGCAGAAGGCCATAATTTTGACAAAGCGATCATTAGAGAGCCAACGACGTCGCTCCACCATGTGGTTGTACATCATCGATATCTGTGCGACTGGACCACCCACGTTAATGAATCCCAGCATCAGAAAGTAAAGAAACACCTGACGCCAGGGTGGCATTTCATGGTCTTCCTTTAGCCCGTCACTATCAGCAGGGTAGTCAATCATTAGTTTGGTAAGGAGGTCCTCAACCAGTTATCTTCCGGCCCGTTTTTTTGCGCTGCGTTTTTTCGGCCGGCGGAAGCTCTTTCTATTTTCGCTAGCCGATTGCCGGCTCAACAGAGAATAGAGTCCATCGAATACGACCCCGGTCTGTTGCAAGACCTTGCGATCGTTGCGTAGGAAATTGCTCAGCCCCTCGATAATTGCATTCAGGCCAGCGGCCTCTATGCGATGAAACTTGTCATCTTTCAGATCAATATCGTGGACGATCTGTGCCAGGGCCGAAAGGCCTGGCACACGGGCCAGGCC
>JBHENH010000130.1:0-414 GCA_046262135.1 Pyrinomonadaceae bacterium | reverse complement strand
GTGCAATCATCGCCGTGATGCGTGAAGTCTGCATTGAACATGTCAAAGGGAATCGCGCCTTCGACGGATTCTCCTTCAGCGACAAAATAAAACCGCGGACGCTTGTCAACGAATTGTTTGATAAGCCACGCCGAAGCCAGCCGGTCAATGTGTAGATTTCGTCGCGTTACCCAACGTCGCCCTTGATAATTCGATGTGTGAAGCGTGGCGTCTCTCCTGGACGATGCTGGCGCCCTCGCCGCTGAGGGATGAACTACATGCACCGCTTTACGCGCGCGTTCATAGGCAGCGGTCGCCGTCGCTCGGCCTTTGGCGTTGAAAAAGTCGTTGGCAATCATTCGCTCCAAGTGCGCATGCAATTTCTCGAGTTCTGCCTCGTGAGCAGAAAGGTGGCCGGCAGAGAGATGTTTACCG
>JBHENH010000129.1:0-8235 GCA_046262135.1 Pyrinomonadaceae bacterium | reverse complement strand
CATTGCAGGCTATAAACATGTCGCCCCTCTGGGGCGAAGCAAATAGTCAATACCTCTGTTGCACTTCAAACTTGAATTCACCAATGACAAATGGTAAATGGAAACTTGTCTAAATTTTCCATTTATCATTTTCCATTTGCCATTTCAACTGCGGCGCCTGCCGTCTGCTCCTGCCGACTGCCGACTATCTGTTCCGTGCTGTTTCTCCCACAGCATCAGGTGTTTTAGAAATGCATGGTGGGCCGCAAAGCTCGCGATACTGAGTCCCGCAATTCCATCGCGAAAGCCGCGTTTAAAAATGAAGCTGCGCACAAAAGCCGCGGGTGCAGCAGTGGCAATTCTGAGCGCGGACGTACGGCGGCCGTCTTCAAACATTTGCTGAGCTGCAAGCGGCGCATAACGTTCACCGATCATGCGGTGATGTTGAGCGGAATCGGTAACGGTATAGTGCAAGATGTCGCCGCCAAGTTTTTCGACGCGCGCGTCCTGTGCCATCTTCACTGATTCATGTATATGGCGAGGCTGCCAACTGCCGCGTGACTTTCTAAATAGTCGCAACTGCCAGTCCGGGTACCATCCCCCACCTTTGATCCAGCGCCCCTGGTAAAAAGATCTGCGGGCGATGCGATAGCCATCCGCGAGTTCATCGTCTGACTTTTTTCTTAGCGATTCGATAGAGGTCCTTAATTCTTCTGAAACGCGCTCGTCGGCATCAAGGCTGAAGATCCAATCGTGCAGGGCCTCATCTGTAGCAAATTGTTTCTGGGCCGCAAAGCCAGGCCAGTCCTTATTAATAACTCTGGCGCCACAACTTGCAGCTATCTCGCGGGTCCTGTCCGTCGACTGGGAATCCACCACTAGTATTTCATCGGCCCATGAAATGGATTGGCAGGCTTCGCGGATGTTAGCTTCTTCATGGAATGTGATGACTGTTGCCGAGATCTTCATGCTATTTTGCGATCCACAATCCGATTGAACTCTAGGTTGGCCGGGGCCCGGCCGACCGTTTAGAAAAGGGGACTTGTCCCCCCGACGCGGCGGGGCGCAAGTGCCCTATCTAAGCGGGTCGCAGGCGGGGGCACAAGTGCCCTGTCTAAACAACAGAACCAGACAGGCAGGAATGCCTGTCCTACAAAAACGCGATTGCCAAGGCGTGGCTACCTTAGCAATCGCGAATCGAGGATCGCAAATAAAACTACTTACCGCTACGGCGTGGGCATGTCGACGACGATGTTATTGGCTCGCAACGTTGTCGATGTAGCACGTTGCAGATCTGCGAGCGCCTTGTTGTAATCGGTCTCCGCACGAAGTTCCGCATTTCGCGCGTTGGTCAAAGCGTTTTCACGCTGAAACAATATGAAAGTGGTGGAGCGTCCCACCTGGTATAGCCGCTGTTCACCTTCGAGCTGCAATTCGGCGTTGGCCCGCGCTTCACGCGCAGCCAACACACGACGTCGTGACGTTTCCACGGCCTGCGCTGCATTGCGAACGTCGACTTCGATAATCTGATCCTGTAGTCGCATCGAAGCCTCAAGCTGTTCTCTCTGAATCTGTACTCCCGCAAGGTTGGCCTTCGCCGTGCGATTGCGCAGAGGCAAAGATATCGCTACGCCTACCACTACATTTCGCGTTCCGAAACCGACGAGATTGCCGAGCATCCTGCTGTTTCCGCCAATCAAATTCTCCGGTGGAAGGATTGGATCACCCGTGTCTGGATCGAATCGAGGCAGGGGCGTGCCTGCCAAACCTGTAGTTGCCAGCGTCGCCTGAATATCAACCTGAGGGCGCGTCTGGTTCTTGAAGTATTGAATGTCGATCCCGTTGATGTCGTTTTGCAATCGCAGCCGGCGTAGCTCCGGCCGGTTATCGCGTGCTTCTTTTAAAGCATCATTCAGGTTTACCGGCGCGGCATCAAATTTCGGTGTGTCCGTCGGCGTCAACTGCGCAGACCACTCGGGCGCAGTCGAGTCCTTGACAATCAGCTGCTTCAGATTGTTCTCGGCAATTGAAACATTTTGCACAGACACCAGCAGGGACGATTCTCGATTCGCCAGCTCTGTTTGCACTTCCGCCCGCTCGAGCGGCGCCTTGGTCCCAACCGCAATCTGCGCTTCAACACGCCGCAGGTTCTCGCGAGACAGATTAAGATTCGCAAGTTGATTTTGCTGGTCGCGCAAAGCGAAAACGAGTTCCCAATAAGCCTGTTGAACCCGAGATATCACTTCGATTGTGCGCAGGCGAAAATCTGCGTCCGACTGCTCCAGGCGTTTTTTCTGAATGCGAATCTGCCTGCGGTTGTTGTCGATGGAACGGTTGCGCCACAGCGGCTGCGAAAAGGTGAGGCCGAGATTTCCGGAATAGACTGGATTGAAGATACTCGCCGTAGAATTTGTTATCGTCTTGCTGTTAATGAAGCTGAGCTCGTAACTCCCGCCACCTGTAGAAAAGAACTTGGAGATCGCCGGGTTCATTGAGGTGGTTGTAGTGGCGATTGTTCCCGCAGTCGTCGAGCCCGCAAACCTGCTCTGCTGAGGAGAAATACGTTTATCAATCTGAGGCGTAAAACTCAGTAAAGGATCATAAACACCTTCCAGGGAGCGCAGTTGAGTTTCCGCAAACCGTACGTCGTCGCGAGCAATCTCTATGTCGTTATTGTTTTCCAAAGCTCGTTTGACAGCCTCGTTCAGTGAAAGAGTCAAGGTGTTATCGCTGGTCACGCCAAGCCGTGTCATGTTTGGTATGGGCGGCAAAGGCTTTTGGTCCACCGTCGGGAACACAGGCTGAGGCGGCTCCTGAGTCGTTGATGTATCGGTCGTCGGTGAAGACAAATCAGCAGGCGTTTGCGGCGTTATAACGGGCGTACCGGGCTGAGTTTGCGGTGTCACATTCGGACTCCCCGGCGGCGCCTGTGCGGGCGGCTGCTGAATTCCGGGCGGAGCCTGCGGTGGTGGCTGCTGAGTTCCCGGTGCAGATGTGGGATTTTGAGTCTCGGCTCCCGGTTGTCGGGTTGCATCCCGCACGGCTGGATTAGCTCGCGGCGTTGGTGCTGGGGTCTGCGCAATTGCCGCCTGAATCGTCAGCAACAGAACCGAGATTAAAAAAAGTAGTTTGAATAGGCCACGGGCCTTGAGAATAAGCATTACCGCAAAAACTCCTTCAGAAACATTAACGGGATTGGAAAACGCTACCTACTGTTAGCAAACAAGTCTAGCCCGATCAAGTCTTTACTACGCATTTCGCGCGAGCCCAGTTTCAAAAAGATGCACTCTTCTGAAACAGCATCACGCTCGCGAACGATGCGTGCGGGGAGTGAGCCTTTACGCTGAAAGCGTTGGCTAATTTTAGCCCAGGGTTGCGCTGTGGCAACCCTGGGAACAGGCGCCCATTTATAGGAGACGCATACCCTGAAAGGGTTGGTCGCGGTAACCGACACCTGTCGCAACTCCTTCAGAGTTGCGAAAAACAAACATGCATCTCATTCCCAGGGTTTCAAAGCAAACCCTGGGCTGGAATTGGCCAACACCTTCGGCGTTTAAGATTCAAACTCCATCAGTCCTGTATTTTGGTACTGGTTCATTTACTTCAAACTGAACCAGTACCTGTATTTTCGTCGGCTTGACACTCTAACGAACGCCGCATAATCTTGGCGTTCTTTACTCACAGCAAGTTTCGATCCTGTTTCAGGGAAGCCGCGGTGCCGGTGTGTCTCATCGAGGCTTCCGATGGTGGAGTGTTGGGGTGGAATAATCGAGGGGAGGACGGTCAAGCAATGGCGGTGAAGGTTGGTATCAACGGCTTTGGACGCATTGGACGCAATATCTATCGCACTTCGATCGGTGATCCGGATATCGATTTCGTAGCGGTCAATGATTTAACCGACACGAAAACGTTGGCATACCTTTTAAAGTACGATTCAGTGCTCGGCAATCTCGATCATGGGATCACCTCAACCGAAAATGGGATTAAGGTTGACAACGACGAGTTTCGCGTCTTCTCCGAAAAAGACCCGGCAGCTATTGATTGGGACTCGGTCGGCGCGGAGATCGTAATCGAGTCTACCGGCAGATTTACCAAAGCGGAGGACGCAAAAAAACACCTTCGCGGCTCCGTTAAAAAAGTGATTATTTCGGCGCCCGCAAAGAACGAAGACATCACAGTCGTTCTCGGGGTGAATGAAGACAAGTATGTTCCCGGCGAACACAACATAATTTCCAACGCGTCGTGTACAACGAACTGTCTGGCGCCGGTTGCAAAGGTAATTCATGAGAAGTTTGGTATCCGCTCAGCGCAGATGACCACGATTCACTCCTATACAAACGACCAGCAACTGCTTGATTTGCCTCACAAAGATTTGCGCCGCGCGCGCGCTGCGGCCGTGTCCATGATTCCGACTTCCACTGGCGCGGCGAAGGCCGTGGCCCTGGTGCTGCCTGAGCTCAAAGGGAAGTTTGACGGTATTTCGGTGCGAGTTCCGACACCAAACGTTTCCCTTGTTGACGTCGTCATGGACGTCGAAAAGGACACAAGCACGGAGGAAGTCAACCGTGCGCTGAAGAATGCCGCAAATGAGGAGTTGCGTGGAATCCTCGCATTCTCCGAAGAGCCGCTGGTCTCAGTCGACTTCAAAAGAAACTCCAACTCGTCGATCGTGGATGCGGAGTACACGAAAGTCATCAACAATCGACTGGTAAAGGTGCTCTCCTGGTATGACAACGAGTGGGGCTATTCATGCCGCGTGCGCGACCTCGTCAAATATATCGCCAGCAAAGGACTCTAAACGGGTAAATCGTAAATGGTAAATGGAACCGCGCTCTTGTGGGAGGCCTATCAACGATAAATTATAACTGGGGCCGTAAAACCGCGACTACCACGTTACGATCTACTTTTCCTTCCCGGCCATTTACCATTTACCATTTACGATTCACCCGTGAAAAAGCTCTCCATCAAAGACCTCGACTTGAAGGGGAAACGTTTGTTTGTTCGCGTCGACTTCAACGTGCCAATCAAAGAAGGCAAGGTTGAGGACGACAACCGAATCCGAGGCGCGCTTCCCACTGTTCAACACGCCATAGAACAGCAAGCGCGCGTAATTCTTGCTTCTCATCTGGGTCGGCCCAAGGGTGAGCGAGTCGAGAAATACAGTCTTAGTCCCGTCGCTGGACATCTTTCCGGTTTGATTAACAGACAGGTCGCGTTCGCCGAAGACTGCATCGGCGAAGAGACCAAGTCGAAAGTCGAAACCATGAATGACGGCGACGTGCTGCTGTTGGAGAATCTGAGGTTCCACAAAGAAGAGGAAAAAAATGATGAGGGATTTGCGCAGCAGTTGGCAGACCTCTGCGATCTCTATGTAAACGATGCATTCGGTGCCGCGCATCGTGCGCATGCTTCAACAGCTGGAATAACAAAGTTCGTTTCGAAAGCGGCAGCAGGTCTGTTACTGCAGAAGGAGTTGGATTACCTGGGTCGGGTGATTACTCATCCAGAACATCCGTTTGTTGCCATACTTGGCGGGGCGAAGGTTTCCGACAAGATTCCGGTAATCAATGCGCTCATCGATCGCAAGGTCGATAAGATTCTCATCGGTGGCGCGATGGCTTACACATTTTTCAAGGCGGAAGGTTTCACTGTCGGCAAGTCGCTCGTCGAGAACGACATGCTCAAGACGGCGCTGGAGATTAAGAAGCGGGCTGAGACGGAGGGCGTCGAGTTGCTACTGCCGACGGATCATCAGGTGGTAGACAGCTACGAACCGATTAAAGGAAACAAGATCGTCGCCAAGACAATTCCGATCGAGTTCACGAACGCCGGCCATGCGGGGATGGATATTGGAGTCGAAACGGTCTCGCATTTTAGCAATGCGCTGAAGGATGCGCGCACGATAATCTGGAATGGACCAATGGGCGTTTTCGAAGAGCCACCCTTCAACGAAGGCACAATTGGTATTGCCCATGCGGTCGCAGAAGCCGCCGACCGGGGCGCGACAGTTATCGTTGGAGGCGGCGATTCAGTATCCGCAGTGACCCAGGCAGGTGTTGCCGATCGCATCACCCACATCTCCACGGGCGGGGGAGCCACACTTGAGTTTCTTGCGGGGGAAGAATTGCCAGGGGTAGCAGCGTTAACGGATAAATGAATGTTTGGTCAGTGGTCAGTGGTCCGTGGTCCATTGCGGTAACACAAATTCAGAAACCGGAGCCGTAGCGACCGGGTCCGTTACCGTGAGGATCCTATATTCGAGATGCCACCGCCGGGACGATCCTATATTCGAAATGCACCCGGTCGCTACAAGCTCCCGCTTCCGAATTAATGTACCCACGATGCAACCAATTTGGACCAATCCAGTCGTCTGCACTTGGTTTATTAACTTTTGCGTAGCGCAACAACTGACAACTGACAACTGACAACTGACCACTGACAATTTATGCGTAAACCGATCATCGCTGGAAACTGGAAGATGTATAAGCTGCTTGGCGACGCGGTTGAGACCGCACTTGCTCTCAAGCCACTGGTTGCCAATGCGAACCACTGCGAAGTCGTCATTGCACCAGTTTTCACAGCTTTAAAAGTAGTTGCTGACCGCCTGGAGGGATCCAATATTCGCGTCGCGGGTCAAAATTGTTCGACCGAGAAGGAAGAGGGCGCGCACACAGGCGAAGTAACTGCGCCGATGCTCAAGGATGTAGGCGCAAGTTACGTTATCGTGGGCCACTCGGAGCGCCGGCAACTCTATTTTGAAACGGACACGATGGTCAACAAGAAATGTTTGGCCGCGCTCGATGCCGGTTTGCAGTTGATTCTATGCGTGGGGGAGAGCCTTGAACAGAGGGAGCAGGGAACTGCGGAACGCGTTGTGAGCACGCAGCTTAATGGCGGGCTCAGTGGGTTGACAGCCTCAGACCTCAACCGTATTATCGTCGCCTACGAGCCTGTTTGGGCCATAGGTACTGGACGCACGGCGACGCCGGAACAAGCGCAGGAAATGCACGCGTTTATCCGGCGCGTTTTCGTGGAGAGATACACTGATCACGCTGCGAGCGCGCTTCGAATCCTCTACGGTGGTTCAGTTAAGGCTGACAACATTGCCGGCTTGATGTCGCAGGAAGATATTGATGGAGCGCTTGTTGGCGGCGCGAGTTTGAAAGCTGACAGTTTCGCGAAGATTGTTAATTATGAAAGAAAGTGAATAGTGGATGGTGAATGGTAAATCGTGAATGGTAATGCTGAGGTGATAGTAGATCGCACGTTCGACTTGGAAGTGCGACATGAAATTGTTTTTCGCTCCAGCGGAGCGAGATGTTTATAGCTAAGAAAGCACCTCCAAGGATCTCGCTCCGTCAGGAGCGAAACATGGCAGCGAAACCTTCGCGACGGTCAGGAAAAAGCGATTACGCTCCTACGGAGCTTTTGAGTAAAGAAAGGGCCGCTCGGCTATAAACGTCTCGCCCCTCTGGGGCGAAGCGAGTGAGCATTTCCGGTGCACGCCTGACACTAAGCAATGCGTGTTCAAAGATTGTTCAGATTTTAAGCCGCGAACTTAATTACCTATTTACTATTCGTGCTCCCTATTTACCATTCACTATTTACCATTTACCAGGAGAATTGATTTGCTGAATTACATCTTATACGGATTGTTTATCCTTGCTTGCGTTGTATTGATCGTGGTGATCCTCTTGCAGCCGGGCAAGTCCGGCCCCGGGGATTTGTTCTCAAGCAGCGTGTCGAGTACAGCATTCGGTCCACGCGGAACTGCGAGCATCCTTTCGAAGATTACTATTGGAGCTGCCGCCGCGTTCATGCTCATCGCGCTCATGCTTTCGCTTCCTGCAGTGACTGGATCGCATTCGGTGCTCCAGTCCACGACGCCGGACGCGACGCCTACACCAGCGCCGCAACCATCCGTTGCGCCAACTGTCGCCCCGGCGGCTTCACCCGCCGCGGCACCGGTTGCTTCGCCTGCGCCTGCGGGAGTTGCTTCGCCGGCCACATCGCCAAAGTAAAAGCAACGCACTCCGCACGGTGCAGGGTACTCGGCGATATTGCGTAAGGAATTATTTGAATTAGAGATTGTTGAATTAGAGATTGTTGGCTTTGCCTCAAAAGTGATGGACCCATGTGAGGTTCGGCTTGCCGCCTGAGTTGGCTTCGCGGCGGTGGCTATGCCCCGCCGACAGTAGCCAGATTATTCCCGGGCTATGCCCCTGGTCCGGGCTCAGCCCTTCGAATGTATTGGGT
>JBHENH010000128.1:4252-8236 GCA_046262135.1 Pyrinomonadaceae bacterium | reverse complement strand
AATGTGTCCGCCTGTCCCGCCGGCAGCGATTAGCACGCGCATTCGCAGTTACCCAGGCCGCGACGAGGCAACCCGTCTCGCCGGTGCGACGCGCAACTTCCTGGGTTCCTTGCCGCTGTCGGCAATGATCGATCTCAACAACTCAACTCCACCGGAACTGCTGGAGTGCTGCGAGACATTGAGCAAGATGCCGGCAGCCGCGAGAGTTGGAACTAACGACGATCCGCCATACGAAATAAATGGCAAGGGAATCCCTTTTGTCGGTACAAGTGAAAGTACGACGCTGATATTGAACAGAGCCTGGGCCACAATCCCGGTAACCAAACCCAGCGATAGCAACATGCCGAACCGATCAGGAGCGAGTAATGCGCTCCGGATGCCCCGCCACAGAAACAGAGCGAATATCAGCAGGACAGTTAGGGTCCCCAACAGACCGAGTTCTTCGCCAATAACAGCGAAAATAAAATCCGAATGCGCGAAAGGCAGAAATAACATCTTTTGTTTGCCCTGCGCGAAACCAAGCCCGTTCGGTCCTCCTGAACCCACCGCGATTAGTGACTGAACGACCTGAAAGCCGTTTTTCTGCGGGTCCGCCCAGGGGTCCAGGAACGTCACTAGCCGCGTCATCCTCCAAGGAACGAAAATCAATAAACCGGCAGCAACCAGGAAGGCTGGTGCCGCCGCTATTGCGAGGTGTGCGAGTCGCGCGCCCGCCGTATACGTCACGACCAGAAAAGTTGTCGCCAGCATCAATGCCGTTCCAAAATCCGGTTCGACGACGACCAACGCGGCGAGACCGGCAGTGACTGCGCCGCACGGCAAGAACGTCCCCCAAAAATGTTCTTCGCGGCCACTTCGCTTTTCTAAAAAATAGGCGAGAAAGATTGCCAGAGAGAGTTTCGCCATCTCTGAGGGCTGAATTGAAAAACCGCTGAACCTGATCCACCGGTGTGCGCCGTTTATTCGAGGTGATGCGAAGACTGCCAACAATGCAAGTACTGTCACGAGAAGCAACCCGTAAACAATGCGTCGATCTTTCAGACGACCGTAATCGAATTGCATAGCCGCCAACATCACGGCAAAGCCGATGAACGTCCAGATTCCCTGCTTGATAACGTAATAAAACTGACTGCCATTTTCGCGCTGGGCCACCACAGCGGAGGCGCTGTAAACCATAACAACACCAAACAGTGCCAACCCCACCGTCGCCGCAAAAAGCCATTTATCTGGATAGAGTTTTCGTGCCATTACTCAAAACCATCATTCCAACATCGAACTTCAAACGGAGGAGTCCCTGATTTTGTCCTCAAGTCTTTGAACTCCGTCTTTGAACACTCTGCCGCGATGCTCAAAGCTTTCAAACATGTCGAAGCTCGCGCATGCGGGGGCCAGGAGCACGATGTCTCCAGGTGTAGCCGCCTCAAAAGAAAAGGCTATAGCCTCATCCATGTCCTGCGCGCGCACAATCGGAGCGTAATTGGTCATTTCGGTTGCAATATTCTCGGCGTCTTCACCAATAAGAATCAGTTTTCGCACCTTCTCGCGCACCAACTTTGCCAGCGGCGCGTAGGGAGCTTTCTTTCCCTTCCCACCCAGGATCAAGACGATCTTTCCGGCGTCATCTTTGAACGCCTCGAGTGCTTTTATAGTGGCATCCACACTCGTGGCTTTCGAGTCGTTGTAAAAAGTCACCCCTTCGATTTCGGTTACAAACTCCAACCGATGTTCCACCGGCTGAAAGCGTCTCACGGTATCGCGCATTGAGTCGGTACCGATCCCGCACGCGAGTGCTGCTGCCAGCGCTGCCAGCACATTTTCCACGTTGTGTAGGCCTCGAAGTTTCATCTGGTCCCGGGTCATCAACGTTTTCTCCGCGCCTTTGCTACGCGAGATAATCTCGCGGCCGCGAAGAAATAGCCCTTCGTCGAGTTCCTGTCTCACACTGAAGCCCACCGTATGCGCGCGCAACCCAGCAGCCCAGCTCCAGGTTATCTCGTCGTCGGCATTGAGTATGGCGACGTCTCCTGGACCCTGATTCATGAAAAGCCGGTGTTTCGCGGCCGCGTAGTCAGTGAACGATTCGTACCGGTCCATATGGTTTGGAGTAACGTTTAGGGCTATAGCAACCGACGGATGAAAATTCTTGATTGTCTCCAATTGAAAACTGGACATTTCCACGACCGTCCAACTGTCATCATAGGAAGTGTCGACCAAAGAGATCAGCGGCGTACCTATGTTTCCGCCTACCTGGCTTTTCATTCCCGCGTCTTTCAACAATTCGCCTACGAGCGTTGTGGTCGTTGTTTTCCCATTCGTGCCCGTAATGGCAACTATCCGTCCCTTTAAATAGCGGGACGCCAGTTCGATCTCACCGATGACCTCGGCGCCAGCCCTCTCCGCATACCTAATCGGAATAGCTGTGCTTGGAACACCTGGACTGACGACGACCAATTCAACCTGATCAAGTAGCCAGCTCGGAACATCACCAGGCAAAAGCCCGATACCTTCTCCCTTCAACGCAACAGCTTCCGCGCTCCAGCCTTCAATAGGTTTGGCATCATTCAGTGCGACCGTGGCTCCCTGATCGCGCAAAAATTTTGCAGAGGCAATCCCACTGCGTGCCGCTCCGATCACCAGGACCTTCTTGCCGGCGACCTTCATGAGCAGCGAGCGGTCAGTAATAAAAGGCGCCCAGAGTTGAAACCGTGAAAAAAATTCAGTGGACTCATAATACTGGTTCGTCCGCTCCGCTCACTGTTGACTGCTCTGCCGATGGGTTCAGTGCTCGCCCGCTTGCCGCTCGCTTCCAGCTATCTAAGTTTCAACGTCGACAGGCTTAATAGAGCGAACAGTATCGCGAGGATTAAGAATCGAAAGACAATCTTCGACTCCTTCCAATCCTGCATTTCAAAATGGTGGTGTAGCGGCGTCATCTTGAACAACCGCCGGCCGGTGCCGGTGGTCCGTTTGGTCATCTTAAAGACGCTGACTTGCAACATCACTGAGAACGCCTCTATTACGAATACACCGCCAACCATCAGCAACATAAACTCCTGTTTTGTCAGCACGGCAACAGTGCCGATCGCCCCGCCGATAGCAAGGCTGCCCACGTCGCCCATAAAGACCTCGGCGGGCGGCGCGTTGTACCAGAGGAAACCAAGACTCGCCCCGGCCATCGCGCCACAGAAAACCGTCAACTCCGCCGCCTCGGGCCGGTGTGTCAATTCAAGATAGGTTGCCCACCTTTTGTCACTGCTCAAGTAAGTTAAGCCGGTCAGCGCGGTCATCGCGATGAAGGTCACGCTAATCGCCAGCCCATCTAAGCCGTCGGTCAGATTCACGCCGTTTGAAAACCCCAGCAGCACAACGATGATGAAGAACAAATAGAGAATGGGCCCGATGAAACTTATTCCCGTAGGTTCTGCAGTCGCTTTTAAGAAGGGAATGCTGACATTCCAGGAATAATCGCTCGCGAAATACTTCGTTAAGATGAACAGCACCACCCAAACACCTATGGCCACTAACAACTGTCCGATCAACTTTTGTTTGCCCGTCAATCCCAGGCTTCGTTGCTTCGCCATCTTGTAATAGTCATCAGCGAAGCCAATGGCTCCGAACAGCATCGTGGCTATTACTACGGTCCAGACGTAGACGCTCGACAAGCGAGCCCACAAAAGCGTCGATATAACTACTGAGCCGACAATCAGCACCCCACCCATCGTAGGTGTGCCACGCTTGGCCATGTGGGCTTGTGGCCCTTCTTCACGAATCTGCTGTCCGATGTTCCATCGTCGTAAAGCCTCAATAAGCTTCCCGCCAAAGAAGAGCGACAACAACAACGCCGTTATCGAGGCGTAGGCGGTACGAAACGTAACGTACTGAAAAACATTGAGAGCCTTGACGAGATGCCATTCTTTATCCTTGAAATGGTTGTAAAGCACTTCATATAAGACGTAATAGATCATTCTCGACTGTAATCTCCCC
>JBHENH010000128.1:0-4242 GCA_046262135.1 Pyrinomonadaceae bacterium | reverse complement strand
CGGTCACCTGACCCGCGTCGGAGTCCACAATGCAATTAACTGACCGCCCGCTGAAGTCGAAAGATCGAATGTTTCCGTTGGTTACCCGACGCTTCGTTTTCAAACCTCGTCGGCGCCTGCGAGGGGAAAATGCTCCCGTAGGGTAGTAACTATCTTGTCTGTCGCCACACCTCGTGAACCCTTGACCAAAACCAGATCGCCTTTCGTGACCACACCAAGAATCTCCCGCGCGGCTTCCGCGGAAGACTCGAAAAATCTGGTGTTGGTTAATCCGACTGCATTTGCTCCCTCGATGAGCTCCGATGCCAATCCACGAACACCCCAAAGTATATCGACACCCGCCTGACCTATCTCGCGGCCTGCCTGGCGGTGAAGGTCAGCCGCATCAGGCCCCAGTTCCAACATTTCTCCAGCAATTACCATGCGCCGGCGGGAGCCGCTCGAGCCTTCTGAGATTGTGCGAACCATGTTTATCAACGAACGCGGATTCGAATTGTAGGAATCATCCACCACTCTGAAACCGGCAGCGAAATCAAGAACCTCCCCGCGCATTCGGGGCGGGATAGCCGTGCGCAAAGCTTCGGCAATTTGTTTCGGCTCAAGTTCAAAACATGTTGCGACTGCCGCCGCTGCCAGAGCGTTCATCAGATTGTGGCGGCCGCTCATCGGCAGGGTCGCCGGCGCTTCGCCCAGAGGAGTTTTCAAACGGAACTTGATTAGGCCCAGATGGTTCGTATCAATGTCCCCTGCCCCTACGTCTGATTCACTTTCGATGCCGAAGGTAATCACCCGACCGTTGTGCTTTGCTTGCATCTTGATTACCCATTCGTCGTCCGCGTTTAAGACAGCTATACCGTCGGGCTTTAACCCCTCAATCAACTCGGCTTTTGCAGCCGCAATGTTTGCGATTGACCCGAGGTACTCGAGGTGCACCGGGGCGACCATCAGCTCGACTCCAATATCGGGGGGTGTGATTCGGCAAAGCCTTTGAATCTCATGCGTCGGGGATGACATTCCCATTTCGAGTACGGCAAGATCAAACTGTGAAGGAGATCTTCCTTCGCTCACCATCCGCAAAACCGAGAGCGGGAGACCGAGACCGTTGTTGTAGTTGCGCTCGCTCTTCAGTACCCGGCGACCTGCGTGGCTCAGGATGTGGGCGGTTAGTTCTTTTGCTGTTGTTTTCCCAGCACTGCCGGTAATAGCCACGACCGGCTCGTCCCACGCTTCGTAAACCCGGTGGGCCAGGGTTTGTAGGGCGACGATCGCGTCATCAACCAAAAGTAGACGATCCTGCAACGCGAGCAATCGTTCATCTTTCCGAACTCTGTCCACACGGGCCACAGCAGCAACCGCACCTTTGGCAAACGCGTCTGCGATATATTGATGGGCGTCGGCAAAGGATCCGTTGAAACCTGCGCGAACGTAATCATCCTGAGACAAAGCGAAGAACAGCTCCCCCGGTTTAACGGCGCGAGAATCAATGGAAAAGTCTAAGATTTCTTTGTCAAATACCTCGGCGCTGACTTCGGCGGCGATAGCGCCCATCAAACGCGATGCTTCTCTGACATTCACGTTATTCCAACCTCTTGCTCCCCGATTAAAAGCAATGATTCGCCATCTCGCACCAGCGTTCCTTCAAAACCCAAGGGAGCGTAAGCCTCGACGCCAAACAGGATGCGGTCTGAAGCGTATTCCTTCGCAGCGCTTTTCAAGTCAAACTTGTTGCTTGTCTGCGCGAACGTGTCTCCACGTTCAATGCAACCACTGTCTCTCGTGACCCGTTGCATACGCAAACGTTTCGACACGCTGCTATACGCTCTCTCAAATCATGTGCAAAGATGTCATCGTCAAATTTTTTATCGAGAATCATCAAGTCGCTCCGCAACAAGGTTTCTGGTTAATGGCTCGACAGACGTCTAGTCGAACCTTCCAAAATCCACGTATATCATCTGTCCCGTCTTCAACTCAGTTCCAGCTTCAGGCGTTTGGCGTATTACCCGCCCTTCGCCATGGGCTTCAACTTGCAAACCCAGTTGTGCGCAGGTTCGAGCTACATCGCGCACGCTGCGGCCTCGTAGGTCAGGCATCAACATGGCGTTGCTCGTCGTCACCGCATAAACAACCTCACCGCCTCTGTTATCCCGCGCAGTGACCTGAGGCATCCTGGCCATTGTGTCTTCTGCACGCCGCTCCTGGATGCGCCGGTTGGCGCTTTCTTCCGGCTCATCGTTCGCTCCCGCGATCAGCTCCGTCGAATTTTGGAAATCCGTGTCCGGGATGACCCCCATCTCAGGAAGAATCTGTTCGGCGATCTGCCGAAAAACCGGCGCCGCGACATCGCCACCATGGTAAGCCCCGGCGGGCTCATCGATTACCACTATGATCACTACTGCCGGGTTATTCACAGGCGCGAAGCCGACGAACGACGCCACATATTTTGTCTGGGAATACCTTTTGGTCCGAGGGTCGATCTTTTGCGCTGTTCCTGTTTTTCCCGCAGCCGTGTATCCATCCAGTTGCGCCTTCCTGGCCGTTCCGTTCAACGTCACGCTTTCCAACATTCCCCTGAGCGCTGTAGCAGTCTCCCTGGTAATCACTTGTCGCCGCTCCGGCGAAGGACGATAGGAGATCGCGCCGGCGGCATTTCGAATTTCCCGAATTAAGTGCGGAGCTATACGTATTCCATCATTTGCAAGGGCGCCGAAAGCGGCCACCATTTGCACGGGCGTGACCCCGACTTCCTGTCCAATCGCTACGGAGCCAATCGAGGAAGGCAGCCAACGCTTTAGTGGATTGATGAGTCCGACGGTCTCACCCGGGAGTTCAATTCCTGTTCGTGAACCAAAACCGAAGCGGGTGATGTAGTCGTACATCGTTTGGTCACCCAGGCGCATGCCTAGCTTGATCGCTGCCACGTTGCTAGACTTGGCGAGAGCATCCACAAGAGTGAGGACACCCAGCGGATGCGGATCGTGAATGACGCGCTTCGCCACCGTGATGGAACCCATCTGACAATCGATGAGATCGTTTGGTTTGGCCAAACCTTTTTCAATGGCCGCGG
This sequence comes from Pyrinomonadaceae bacterium, assembly GCA_046262135.1. Classification (GTDB taxonomy): domain Bacteria; phylum Acidobacteriota; class Blastocatellia; order Pyrinomonadales; family Pyrinomonadaceae; genus PSRF01. The sequence continues at coordinate 1,178 of JBHENH010000128.1, read as the reverse complement.
AGAACGGCACGATCTTGAAAGTTGAGCCCGGCTCATAGACATTCTGCAGCGCCCAGTTGCCGCGTGCGGCTGCCGGGGTAGCGCCGATATTGTTTGGATCGAATGTGGGCACGTTAGCGAGAGCCAGAATCTCGCCGGTGTGCGGATCAAGAACGATAGCGGTTCCAGATTTGGCGTTTGATTGTGCAACAGCGTCGGCCAGCGCGGCCTCAGCTTGATATTGAATCGACTGATCAATAGTGAGAACTATCGTTTGACCGGGACGTCCCGGCATTTCTGTGCTTTCGTAGGCTCTGCCGCGCGAATCCTTCTCGATGAATAGCTTGCCGGGACCGCCCATGATCTTGTCATTGAAAGTCTGTTCGATCCCTGCAAGTCCGTTTCCATCGAGGCCAACGAAGCCAAGCACGTTTGCAGCCAGTGAGCCGTTTGGATAGAACCGTTTCGGCTCTTTACGCGTGTGGACCGCTGGAAGCTCCATCGCGTTTAATACGGTGGCTTGTTCCGGAGATATCCTGCGGGCCGCCCAGATAAACCGGCGACCATTTTTTCTTGCTTCCAAAATCTGATTGTAGAGACCGGTACGATCAAGGCCCAGTGAAGACGAAAGATTGTTTACTGTGCAATCAATCTCACCCAGCGTTTGAGATTCACTCTTCTTATCGAATTCGTCGGGAGCAATAAATATAGAGGTTGTTTCAATGCTGCGCGCCAGCTCTCGCTCATGCCGGTCAAGAACCGGACCTCTTTGAGGACTCGTTTCAACCGCTTCCTGCTGCTGCTGGTGGGCGCGCTCAATAAGCTCGTCGTGTTGAGAAACCTGTAGATACACAAGCCGGGCACTGATCCCTAACATCCAAAAAACAACGAGAGCCGCAATAATAAGAGTGCGGCGAGTAGACAGATCCAGTTGTGCTTCGTACTGAGAAGAACGGCGCGCCAACATTCCTTGCATGTCCCTTCTGACTGACTAAAGCGGGGAGAGCGCTCGCCGGAGCTTGAATTCCAACGAGCTAATTTGCTAACGCCATTAGCGCTGGAACGAGGCGGAAGGATTAAGCAAAACCGGCGCGGCTGCCAGTTGGCCCTGAGCCTGCTCGAGCTGGGTGAAGACCGCGAGTCGGTGGAGAGCCAGCTCCTCGGCTGGCGCTACCACCCAGTCATGGCCAGGGAGGCGG
>JBHENH010000127.1:541-8465 GCA_046262135.1 Pyrinomonadaceae bacterium | reverse complement strand
GAGCCTGATCCGCGCCGCAAAAATATTAGCCCGCCGTGACAAGGACCTGGCTTTTATTCTGAAAAGGCTGGGCCCCCCGCCGCTCTGGGATCGCAAGCCAGGATTTTCCACGCTTGTTCACATCATCCTGGAGCAACAGGTTTCGCTTGCATCGGCAGCCTCGATATTTGCACGTCTGAAAAAGAACGTAGTCCCCTTTCGGCCCGGCCACATGGTCCAATTGGGCGAAACTCATCTGAAATCCCTTGGCCTAACACGCCAGAAGACAGCGTATTGCCTCCATTTGGCGCAGTCCCTTTCTGAAAAGCGTCTCAATCTGTCGCAACTCGCCCGAATGACTGACGAGCAGGCAAAAACAGCGTTGATGGAGATAAAAGGAATCGGATCCTGGAGTGCAGATATCTATCTGTTGATGGTTCTGCTTCGCGCTGACGTTTGGCCCGCGAATGACCTGGCGCTGGCGATCGCTGTCGAGAAGCTCAAGCGACTGCCATCGAAGCCGCGCCCTGACGAATTGCTACAAATGGCCGACGCGTGGCGCCCGTATCGTTCAGTCGCTGCGAGAATGTTGTGGCAGTTTTATCTGGCAAAGTGATGAGGGGCGAGGCGACGGGGATCTCGATGTCAGTTCAAGATAACCCGGCTTACTTGGAAATTGTCGACGCCGTGGTCATAGGCGCAGCCATGTTAAAGTCGGACGCAACGGGTACGTTTTCCATGGTCAACTCAATCAAGCGATCCACTACCGCATTCAGGTCGTTTGTCTCAGCGAAGACGCGTAGCTGCTCCTCTGCTGAAGTGCGTCGCTGCAGGATCGTATGGATGTGTTCAATCTCCTTGCGCGACCCGAGTTCGTCTACCACATCGTCAACAAAATCCAGCAGCTCGAGAATGAGATCGCGCGTTGCTACTTCCTTTTGCTTGCCAAAGTCGATCATCTTGCCGTCGATTCCCCAGCGCACCGCGCGCCATTTGTTTTCCTGAATTAACATACGCCGGTATAAACGGAAGCCCAGGTTCTGATCAATCAATTTAGTAAGTTTAGCAACGATCGCCTGAAACAGGGCGGCAATCGCGATGGTGTCGTCTACGCGCGTGGGAATATCACAAATACGGAACTCAAGGGTCGGGAAAAACGGATGGGGACGCAGATCCCACCATATTTTCTTGCCGTCATTGATGCACCCCATCCGTACAAGCAGCTCGACGTACCTCTGGAAGCTGCCGAACGAATCAAAGTGATCGGGAATATCCGTGCGTGGAAACTGCTTAAACACTTCCGTGCGATACGACTTCAAGCCGGTGTTGTGGCCCATCCAAAAGGGCGATGACGTAGTGAGAGCCAGAACGTGGGGCAGAAAGTAGCGCGCCGCATTCATAATGTGAATCCGCCGTTCCGGATCGGCAACCCCGACATGAACGTGCAAACCAAAAATCAGGAGGGACCGCGCCACGGTCTGCAGTTCCTGGACCAACAGTTCGTATCTCTCATCGTCGTAAATCTTCTGGTCCTGCCAGCGCGAAAACGGGTGAGTCGACGCCGCCACGATCACGAGTCCAGTCTTTGCCGCCAGTGCGGAGATTATGCTCCGCAACCTCGTGATGTCCGCGCGCGCCTCCTGGATGTTTTTGCAGATGCCCGTCCCTACCTCGATCATCGACTGAATCATCTCCGGCTTAATCTGTTCGCCGAGAATCATTTTGCCTTCGTCGAAGAATTCAGACACATGCGAACGCAGTTCACGGGAATGAGGATCCACAATCTGAAACTCTTCCTCAATGCCTAGCGTGAACTGATCAAACATAGCTTGGTTCCTATGGACGCGACTATTCGCTGTTAATGCATTGCTGAATCATTCGCCAGTCAGGCTTGTTGTTACCCAGATACTCATAGCGAAAGTGCTTGACAGCGCTGGCTGGCGAATATACCGGGCTGTAAAGGTCGAAGTGAACGTACCACCTTCGCGAAGTTTCTTCTACATAGAGAAGGTGTAAAGTGGCCGTCGCCCGCCCCTTTTCGTAAAACGCACCCCGAGTGTCGGCGTGGTTCGCCAGGAGCCGGGTAAAGTCCTTTCGGCGCAATAGCGCGGATTCTATTACTGGCCATGCAGTAATTTCAATCCCGACCCCACCTTCGCCGTATACATTAAGTATGCTTTTGACGGCCTGCCAAAGATCCTTAGCACGCAGACGCGCGAGAAACAGTAATAATGCTTGTTGCTTATCAATCGTAAATGAATCGAAAGCTTCCTGATCGCTGTCCGCGCCCCATAAACCACATAACTTCCCTGTCAAAGTTTCGCGTATGTCCTCAGAAAGACCGTACCAACTGAGCGGCTCGACGTTTGAAATGGTGTCAGGCACTTCCAAGATCACGCTCGATCAATCCACGGTTCTCCGCAGACAGGCTTTGGAACCGAAGCCCGACCCCGCGCCCGGGATTGCTGTAGACCACTTCAGCGTTTGCCACGAGCTGATTACCTTCGCCGAGCGGAATGCGAACGAGCAGCACAGAACCCTCGGGTAAGTTGGCTTGGGTGTTCATATAGAAGCCACCGACGCTAATGTCTTTCGTACTAGCGACACCGGTGGCGTCTTTACCGTCAAAAAATACGTCTACAATTAATCGTGAGCGATCAAACTGTCGCCGCTCATCAGGTTCGTGGACGTCTTCATCAAGCTCTTCAACCACGGCAGAGTCTCCTTTGCATATTTATATCCGGCGGCACGGTCATACATTTTTGCGACTTTGAGTCCCGTTGCTCCTGTGTGGCGGGAAGGAAGGAATCCGCCTAGCCCTTCCTGCTGATAATAAACGTGGGGACCATGCCACCTCCTGAGCTAACATTTGCTAGTTCCGTGTACGAAAGGCGAGTGAATGCCGATCCAACTTTGCCGTTAAAGAGCAGTGGGTCAAGGTCTACCAGTTGTTCGGCGAATTCAATACTGCCGTCGTCTTTCAATGCGGGAAACAACTCACGTGCGGTAGGAACGCGCTCCTGCGCAAGATAATCGCCGTCCGCAAGGGCATTGTTTAACGCGGTGGTCCACGTATCGTCGTTCACGTTCCAACCTATAGTGATTCCGTGGCCACCGTAGTCGTCATTTGGCTTAAGGACCAGTCTGTGCCGATTTCCTCTTATATAATTCAGCAGATCAATTTCCTTTCCGAAATAATCGCTTTGCCCTTGCCGTACCAGACGTGTCCACGGGACATGTTTTTGAATCGCCTGTTGCTCGGGACCCGAAAAAAGCCCGGCGCGACGCTGATCAGTCAAAACAGCGAATAGCGCCTTTTTATGAATTAGTTTCGAGCGAAAACTGTTTACCATGCAAATTGCACCGGAACGATAGGCGTTCAGGAGCGCCGGATACTCATTAATTGTGGGTAAATACTCGTTGACGAGTAGACGTTTGTATACGATGTCTATTTGGAAATCTTCCACCCTCAGACGACTGCCATCAAACACTAACTCTTGCGGCGAACAGATCGCGCAGGGATACCCTTCGGCTTCAAAAAATTCCTTAAACAATTCAAACTCACTTTGCGTGGGCCGGTCTTTAAGATCGACAATCGCGATTTGAGGTACTGTATCCGGCTTGCGGCCAAGAAACTCTTCATAAGAATCAAGCAAAACGTCCAGCATCAGCCGGCGACCATAGAGCGGCCGTGCATTGAAAGAGCGGCCAAACTCCTTCATCACCGGTAACTGCGAAAAGATACCGTATGCCGCGTCGACGTAAGCGATTCCCGCGGGGCTCTCTCCGTTCAGCTCTACAAAGCTATAGGCAGCTTCGGTGAGAAACGAATCAAGTCGCGCTGTGGGAGAGACTGCGCGGTAGCGGGGATCAATGGTGATCAGCTCGCGCTCGATTTCGGTGAGGCCGAGATCACACACGATGGAGTCGTCCTCCATCGCGGCGTCTTTCACTTTCTCAATAGCTGACCAAACCGTCTCGCAGATGCGCCGGATGTCTGCGAAATCCTCTTCGGTTACAAAGTGAGGACGCAAGTAAGGTGATAGACGGCGCCCCCCGAATATTAATTTGGAACGTTCCAATCCTTCATCAAGCATCACCCGCGATGATTCTGCGAGACTCTGGTCGCGAAGCAATTCGTGATAGCGCGAAACTGCGTCAGGCAACATAAGCGTGCGCGAGATTCTCTAGACGAAGATTGTATTCAGGAGGGACGTAGACTATCACAATCGGTTGATCCGGAGGTAATCGCGAGGCATCTGGGTAGTACAGTTTGAAATTCGTGAAGTGGTTGTGAATCCGGTTTTAGTCAGAGCCGCCTGGATAATGCGGAGCGCAATGCTTGGGTCCGAAGGAACCGGAGTTAGAAAGGCCCATCCGTAGCGCGGGGCAGAGGTGAAAAACAATGGCCGCGTAGCATGAGCTTACGACGGCCATTAGCAATCAAGCTTCAACCAGATCGAACTTATAAGTACCTATTGGTTGATACGCGTTTCGAATGTTAGTGCGAGTTTCTGCTTATTACGCACGACGTTGAGTGTACATTTCTCGTCGCCATCGTTGAGGAGGGCCGTAGCAGCGGCGCTGGAGGAAACGGCGTGGCCGTCAATTGCCTCGATTACATCGCCCGGCCGGAGGCCGGCTTTGAACGCGGCTGTTTCAGGCTGAACGTAAATGACGAGGAGTCCGCCGCTCGCTCCAAAACGCATGGCTACATTTGGCCTAATGGCGATTGTTTCCATGCCCTGGGCCATCAGCGATCCCGGTTTGAAAGCTTTAGGTACATAACCAGATAACTTAGAACCGAAAAACGGATCGGGTGATTCGCTCAGCTTAATTTCAAGCGCCTCGGATAGGGGCGTTCCCGGACGTGCAACTGTGAACCGAACTGCGCTACCTGGTCCTGCCTCCTCCAATAACCACGAAAACTCGTCTGCGTTTCGAATGTTTTCCTTGTTGACACTTAATATGACATCGCCCGGCTTTAGTTGAGCGAGTGCTGCAGGACTTCCGGGAGAAATTCCCGTGAGCATGATGCCCTCACGCTTCTCAACCAGCGCGCGAGCTCTTTCGGGTTCCCATCCGCCCCGTTGAATTCGCTCAAGGGTTAGCGTTCCAACGGGTTCACCGCGAACACCCAGCCAGGGCCTCGGCACACTGGCTTGCCTGGCGATAACTCGTTTGGCGGCGCTGCGCACGAGTGCTACGGGGACAATAGTCGCTTCATTACCTTCAACGCGATCAACTATTCCAAGCGTTTCGCCTGAATCGCTTACTGCGACTCCGCCGATGTTCGCGGGCGATAGCTTTGATGATCTGATCTTAACTCGCGCCAATCCTCCAGACGGAGAACGGTTCACATCGACAACCCAGGCTTCCGTTTCTCCAATTCGAACGTAGGTTCCGCCACGCGTTCCCGGCTCCGACGGCGAGGCGGGTTCCGGTCCAATCAAACGCAGACGTTGACCCAGGGTAACGGTCTCTTCTCTGGATTCGACCAACGGACGGAGCCCTCCGTCCGCGAGGACGATTACGGAGAGTCCGGTAAGGCCATCCAGTCCAACATAACGACCCAATAGTTTCTTGCCATCACGAGTGACAATTTTCAAATCCGGCGCCTCGAAAAAGTTGCCGGCAAAAGGAACAGGGGAGAAACCTGTAATGGCGGGCAACGCCGCAATAGCGGTAGGTGACTTTCCAGCAGCTGATACGCCTGTCGGGGCATCAGGAGCGGTGGCCGGAGGCGCAGTCGGCTTCGGCGCAAAAAGCATCGGTGGCGCTGGCATCTCGGCTTCGGCTTCCGGTAGCCACGCCGCGATCGTGCGGCCATCATCCAACGCCAGCCCAGCTATGACGTTCGTATGAATTTCACCAGTCATGTGAAACGCCTCGTCAAGCTTGGCAATCGCACCGACTTGTTCGTGCGAGCGAAGTAGTAAGCGGAAAACCTTCAGGCCATTGAGCCGGTGAAGAATCGTGACAATCTGGCGTGCAGCGGCGGCGTTCTCTACTACAACTCGGCTCGACCGCCGCGGGGCAGTTGTTGCTCGAGGCGCAGCACGCGGCTCGGCCTGGGGCTGAGGCGGCGGCCACGGTGGGGTCGTCTGGGCCACGGCGTGCCCCATCCAGAGCACCCCAACGACTACAATAATTAACAAACGGATTGTTTTTTCTGTTCGCATTATCTGATCAAATTCCCAGCCAATACGCAACTTAACCGACACTTACCAGCTACCTCTGCTCGAGGCCAACAACGGTGATGAGTTTTGCGAAAGCGATCGCTGGGATCCGAAACTGACAGTGGGAAGAGAGATCGTTCGCGAAGTCCCGCGCCCATCGTCGAGCGAGACCTTTAGCGACTGATACGAAGCTTCAATCGGAAAAGCATAGTTTGGAAGCTGCTCCATAAGTTGATTATTTCGTTCATCATTGGGCCGCACTACCTGTGCAGTAGAACTGCTTAAGTCTCTGGTATTCAACTTCAGCGGATTTCGCATGGAAGCAACCGCGGAGGCACGCGACCTTTCAAAACCTCGACCGCCACGTTTCACCTGAGGATGCAACTCGCCAACACGTACCGGCGCACTTGTCTGTGGAGGGACGCTATGAACCGCTACGTCCGGCCGGACTTGCGGTGCATTATCTTGTTGATTAGCTGCCGGAGCTATTGCGCTGGACGGGTGATTTGGTCCATTCGAGGAGACATAGACATTACCAGACGACCTTAAAGCTACGAACAAGAGCCCGGCCCCGATCATCATTAGCACAGAGGCAACGGCGGCAGAGCGGAGACCAAGGGAAAATTTTTGTGTTGTGAAAAGGCGGGATTTGCCGTTGGCCTCACTCGCAAGGCGGGCGCGCAACCGGAAGTCAAAATCTCCAGGTGCGGCCACTGTTCCCAGACTCGAAACAATCTCCTGCAACTTCAGATGCTTCTGGCGAAACATCTCACAACTGTGGCAACTCTTCAGGTGATTGTTCGCAACGGTGCTGAGCAAGTCACCAGGGCCTGTTTCTTCGATCTCCTTGCATATATTGCGGCAACTCATGCTTTTCATAGTACTCCTCAAAGGTAAGCGCTCATCTTCTCTCGCAAAAAGCCGCGCGCACGGCTGATTCGCGATTTGACCGTCCCTTCGCTCGTTTCCAGAATGCGCGAAATCTCTTCATAACTTTTCCCGTCCACGTCCCGCAGAATCAGGGGAGCCCGGTATTTTTCAGGCAATGTGCTAATCGCTCGTTGGACCGCAAGACGTCTTTCAGCATCTACCAATTCAGTGTCAGGCAATGGCCTGTTATCGGGAGGATTAAACTCCTGAGGTTCACCCCCTTCTTTAGCCTGGAAAAACCCTGTCAAAGAAACCAGTCGTCGTCGTTTCCGCCTGCGCAATTCGCTAATGGCAAGATTCGTGGCGATGCGATATATATAAGTCGAAAACGCATAAGTTGTGTGGTACCGGTCAGCCGCCCTGTAGACTCTCACAAACGTTTCCTGCGCGAGATCCACAGCACCATCATAATCGTTCGTCATACGGTAGATATAACTTGTGATCTGGTTGCGATACCGACCGACAAGCTCCGCAAACGCATCTTCGTCTCCCACTCGCGTCGCTTCCAGCAGCGCGTGATCTGAAGTCGGGTCAATAACCACCTCGCGACGCAACGCAGCGGGGAAAGATAGATCCTCAATCGTACTCAGTGTGTCCATCAGGGCAGGTAGGCTCTCACACGCGCTGACGAGTTTTCTTAATGTTTGGAGATCAGTCGCCGCAGCGTTGCGGCTTCGTAAGCGGGCGGCCTCAGAACCTTGATTATACCCCGACGGACAACCGCCTGCAGTTTTTTACACGCTTCATCCGACCATAGGTTCCGAAGAATGGGGCAAACGCGTGTGCAGAACGGGCTTCAGCTAGCTGTCGGCTGTATAGGAGTCACCGAGTGGCGG
>JBHENH010000127.1:0-531 GCA_046262135.1 Pyrinomonadaceae bacterium | reverse complement strand
CCCGGGGAGGTTCGTCAGGAATGAAGCGTTTTTCGGCACTTTTAGGCGGTCACGCTTCAGGACTCTTGAATAAGGAGTCATCAAGCTTAATGCCGAATGTGACTGTAAGAATCCGCGTCTCCTGCGTTTGCTTCCCCTCTTCCAGGAGAACCGTTCGATAAGGCACGAGAGTTCCCTGAGCATAGCGGTAGTCGAGGAATTTTCGCGAATACTTGACCGGGGCAAATCCAGCCCCCGGAGGCTCTTCATATTCCAGCCACAGCACATGGAGCGTTCTGGCGCTGATGTAATATCGTGTTGTCTGTTTGTCCTTATCGAACACGTCCAGAACGTAAAGATCCAGTCCCTTCTGTTTGTCCCTGCCGACAAGCGTCAGTGCCGCGCCATTCTCTTTATAGCGAAGCAACGTGTCGAGGCTATGACGATGCTGCGAAAGAAATGTGGTGACAGCGTCCTGCCTGGGCGTGAACGATGCGCCATTTATGATGCCCCACAGACGCCCACTGCCGTAAATCAGTGAGTACTCGAGCG
>JBHENH010000126.1:0-8593 GCA_046262135.1 Pyrinomonadaceae bacterium | reverse complement strand
CAACTGTCACCGTGTAACTCGTGTTACTGCGTTTGACTCCCTCAATATTGATCGAGTTGTACGACAAACTGACTTTTACGTCGGGAATCTCAGGGGTGATCCTGACTTGCGCCGGCTCAAAACTTTCCACATCGAGTTGATTACTAAGTCTGAGAACAAAAGAGTCGAACGGCGAGCACCTTTGCAGGTAGCCGCACTGACTATCGACAACTTGAAGTGGACCATAGGTCTTAAAGCTATAGCTTTGTTCCTTCAATGTCGTGCGCGGTCCTTCAGCAGATGGAGTACCAGCAGCAACTACGACTTTGATGCTCGTGTCCGACGGCAGCGCATCTCTCGTTGCACCATTCGAATCGACAGCGCGGAAGGCGATCCAGCGTCCAGGTTGCGCGTCTTTAATCGACGGATTGGCGTCAACTTCTTCTTGAGTGGCGAGCCGGAAACGCAAACCGCGTGTCGCGGGGTTAAGTTCGATATGCTTGAGCACCAGATCCGGGTCGATGCGTTGGTCAAACTCTAAGAACATCAACGTGTCACGGGGTTCGCTTTGACTTGCAGGGTAGGAATTTTTTATTGTTGGCGGCGGAGTAGCAAAGGTGAATGATTTAGTTTCTGATAACGTGTTGCCAAGAGCTGACTTGGATCCCGCCGGAATATTTACGGAGTAACTCGTTGCCATAGGAAGGCGGCCTCCTTCCTCGTCGGGCTGGAAGATCAGGGTGTGGGTGCCCAGCCAGCGCCACTTCCCAGAAGGTTGCGGCGTGAGCGTAACAGGAATATTCGCCGCGGCTTCTTTCGGGGATGATACGGCGACCATGGGTTGCGAGAACGTGACACTCAGCACAGGGGCCAGCGACACTTCGCCCTCAGGAGAAACACGTGTGACTTCCAAAGGCACTCTGGGTTTAACGGGTGGGGACGGTACGTCTTCGGAGCGGAGCGCGAACGCCGCTGGAATAGTTTCCCCTGCGCGACGTGGTGGACGTGAACCTTCGCGGAGTTTGAAAGGTGCTGTGTCGGCGGCGTCAGATTTCAGCGGCGGCAAACGTGCGAGTAGTTTCGCCGTTTCCACGTCCGATAATGAGGTTGAGATGGCTAACGGCCTGCTCGCGGGAATTTCGACTCGCTCAGTTCCCTCACTCAAACGAAAACGTAGACCTTTACCTTCTTTCGCCTCAGTAGCTTTATCCTGATCTTGTTTCGTTGCAGTTCGGGCTGGTATTACCGGAAGTAAGGGAAGAAGCGTAACCCAAACCAGCAAGAGAGAGAGCGGGGTCTTGAGTTTCATGGGATGCCTTTGCCTTTTAATATTACTAACGGGTGGAGTCAATAAACTGATGCCTCGACATGGATCTCCGTTGTCCTGCTCCGCGCGGATTTATGGCAGCGCAATAAGTTAGTATGGCATCATTGAGGACCAAACCGGTCGCCGAACACATCGTTCGAGCTGAGCGTTTCCGCTTTAAGTCTGAAGCGCGTTGGACATCGCAAGCTGTCGTTAATAACAGTTTCAGTGACAGTGCCTGGCGAGGTTCGAAAAGGAGTCTGAGCATTGATCACCTGCCGCAAAATGACCGCCACGGACGTTGCTGATGCTTTTGAGATGTTAAGCGTGTTTTTGAATGAAGACGAGCATTATCTTGCAAGCAGCAAGGCCTATGGCGATCGAGGGGTTCAGGGACTCAACGATGCACTCGACCTTTTTTTAGAGCAGCCGGAACTGGGATTTGTGTGGATGGCCTATGACGATGCGGGCGCTGCAGGAGTTTGCGTGATCTGCTACGCAATCTCCACGTCGATGGGTGCTGTCGTTGCGAAACTAGATGATGTTTCTGTAAAAGCGGAGCGACGCGGGAAGGGCGTTGGAACAGCCTTGCTGAAGAATCTCAAAGAGCAACTTAAAAAGGAGTCCGTGACGCGTATAGACGTAGGAGTGCACATGCAAAATCCCGAAGCGCGCAAGTTTTACGAACGGCTTGGCTTCGTCGCGTTGAATGAAGAACGACTGGCGTGTGTTATTTGAGCGCTTGGAATATTAGCCGCGGATTTTCGCGAATGAACGCGGATTCAAACAAAACAATTGCTGTTCAATGAATGGCCGCCCCGCGTTCTTATATATTCTTCATATGAGTAGCACTGTTTTCTCTGATCCGCGTTCATCCGCGAAAATCCGCGGCTAATTAACTATCGCGGGAGTTTTGCGATCTCCTCGAAGTATTTAGCGAAGGCCACCATCCCTCCTGAGGCTTGTTGCCAATCAAAATTTTCGTTGGGCGCGTGATAACCGTGTTCCGGAAGTGAGAGACCAAGAAACAGGACAGGGCATTTCAGTACTTTTTCGATACTCGTCATCGCGCCGATTGTTCCGCCGTCACGGACAAATACCGCATCACGTTCGAATGCAAACTTGACGGACTCTTTCAACAAGCCCGGCAAAGGCCCGTCCATTGGTGTCACGAACGCGGGGGCCGCGTGTTCAAAATGAACCTTAACGTCAGGGTTCTTTTCCTTTACAGCGTCATGGATCAATTTCTTGATCTTTTCGGGATCCTGCTTTGGCACTAAACGGCAAGACGCCTTTACCTCCGCTCGGGGCGGGACGATTGATTTCAACCCCGGTCCCTGGTACCCACCCACCACTCCATGTACTTCAAATGTAGGCGCACCCCAGATCCGCTTCATCACTTCCAGCGAATCCTCGGTGCGCATAAGTTTCAAATGATGTGCTTTCTTAAACCCGCCCGCGGTGAAGCCGGAGTTGGCCCAATCGTTCAACTCGTCCTGTGAGGGCGGAATTACGTCATCATAGAAACCGTTGATCATCACCGTTCCGGTTACCGGATCATAAATATCGCAGACAAGCCTCATCAATTCTGCAATCGGATTCCGCGCGGCTCCGCCTACTTCTCCCGAATGAGCGTCCGTGGTCCCCGTGTCCAGAGTCAAGATAAAGCCTAACAATCCACGCAAACCTGCTGAGCATGCTGGGCGCTCTCTCGAAACCCAGACCGTATCCGAGACAACGACCGAATCAGTGCGCAGGTCAGAAGCTGCTTTCGTGATGATCTTTTCAAAGTTAGGCGATCCTATTTCTTCTTCAAATTCCCAGAGGAAGCGAATGTTGACTGGAATACCTGCTTCCATGGCCGCACGAGCACCGTAGAGCGCAGCAAGCGCGGGGCCTTTGTCGTCCGTAGTTCCACGGCCAAAATAACTATCACCCTTTTTTGTCATTACAAATGGTTCGGTGTCCCAGGGTTCAGTCTCTTTCGACGCCGGTTGAACATCCATGTGATTGTAGACAGTGACAGTCGGCAAATTTTTATCGTTGCCAAATACAGCGTGCACCGTAGGGTTACCGCCGGCAACCTCATAAACCTCGGGCTCGCCACCGAACCGGCGCAGCGTCTCCACTGTTAAATCAACGCCTTTACGAATATCGCCTGCATGCGAGGGATCGCAGGAGACCGTGGGGGTTTCAACGAAACGCTTCAGCAACGCTTCATATTCTTCCCGGTGAGTTTCGGCAAAGGAAAATAGTTTCTCACGATTAAGCGCGTTCGCCATTCACAATCCCTCCGTTAAAATAAGTGGAGCCCTGCCGCTCCGGACGACCTGCCAGTGGATAGTAATTACGACCGGCACCTGCGGGTATGGCTGCAATTACCGGCACTTCGGAAACGGAACCTCAGATCAAGTACGAATATATCTCATGCGAATTTTCGGATGAAGCCGTAGTGTAATCAAGATGCGTGTCAAAAGGCTAAGACAGGATTACAAACAAAGCGCCAAATCTTTTTGGACGAACGCGCCGGAGGGCAACGTTTTGTAAATCTTATCTCACTAACTGCCAAGCGCTAAGCGGGAGTTTTTATCGAAAATGCGCGGAAGTGACCGCTTCTGATTTGGAGCTTACAGTTTAAACCTTTTGGACGCGTGGCTGACAAATCTGCTTTCTGTCCGTGGTCGCCACTCGCGTTCAGTTCATATTGCTCTTCGTGCTATTCTGGCAAACCGCTCACCTCGGCACAGGCGAGTGGGCTAATTTATTCGGGTCGAGAACCAGGACTTTAGGAGGCTTTGTGAGAACAAGATTTTACCTGCGGATTGCCATATTTTTCCTGCTGGCACTTACTTTCTCCTCAAACATTTATTCCCAACCGAGCGGGGCTACCCGACGCCAGCCAGGCAACCCACTGGACGGAGCGGCTTCAGGCAACGCCGCTGCGAACTCCAAAGCACGTATCGCCGGCGCTATCGTCAAGAGTGACCTTGGCGAGGCGCTGGGTGTTATTCAGGACAATTACATCGACGGCAAGAAGTTGGACTATAACTCGGTCTTCAAATCATCGATTACCGGCATGCTAAGGGTACTCGATCCCCACTCGGCGTATTTCGATCCGGTTGATTACGCATCATTCAAATCTGAACAACGGTCAGAATATTTCGGTATTGGAGCAACGATTGGCGACCTCCGGCAGGGCGATCAGGTCAGCACCTATATTCGGGCGACGTTCGAAGACGCGCCTGCTGCGCGAGCGGGTTTGCGGTATGGCGACCGCATTACTGCCGTAGACGGGCAGCCTATGAAGGGCAAAACTTACGCTGAAGTGCGTACCTTTTTACTGGGACCGCGTGGCACCGTAGTTAAGGTCACCGTCGAACACGCAGCAACCGGACAGAGTGAGACTGTGACTATTACCCGCGATGCTGTCTCCCTACCGTCCATTCCGCAAGCATATATGATTAGGCCGGGCGTGGGTTATATAGCAATGACCGGCGGCTTCAATACAACCACTGCCGACGAGTTTCAAGCTGCGCTCGAGGATCTTCATTCAAAAGGAATGAACATGTTGGTGTTGGACGTGCGAGGGAATCGCGGGGGCCTATTGATTCAGGCAGTGCGAGTTGCCAACACATTCCTGCAGCGCGGTCAATTGATTGTTACTCAAAAAGGAAGACTCAGAGGCAGTACCGAGCTGTACGAAGCGATGAACGACTCTCCGGATACCGTGCCCTTAGTGGTACTGGTCAGCCGCGAAAGTGCGTCAGCGGCGGAGATTGTCGCGGGAGCTCTGCAAGATCATGATCGCGCCTTGATTGTTGGTGAAAACACTTATGGCAAGGGCTTGGTCCAACTTCCAATTCAGCTTGAGTACGATTCTGCGCTGCTCCTGACGATTGCCAAATATTTCACGCCGTCGGGTCGTTTGATTCAGCGCGACTATTCAAACGGCGGATTCTACGACTATCTTACGCGCGGCGGCCTGTCGGCGAACAGAGATGCTGCGCCGGTCGTGCCCGCCGGCCCTCAAAGTCGTACAGACACGGGCCGAGCTGTTTACGGCGGCGGAGGTATATCGCCTGATGAAGTCATCAAGCCGTCTAGAATCACCGCCGCAGAAGGCAGACTGGCTGATTCGATTTTTGCATTCTCGCTGGAGTTAGTTACGGGACGCGTAGCGGGCTTTGAAAACTATAAGGTACAGCGCCCGATCGAGTATAACCATGACCTTCAGACTACCGACTTTCCCATCACTGACGCGTTGTTCAAAGAGTTCAAGCAGTTCGTCTCAGCGAAACCTATTTTTAAGGTGACGCCAGAACAACTTGAAAAGGCACGACCGTTCGTTGAACGACAACTGCGTTATGACCTGGCCACCGCCGCTTACGGCTCTACGGCTGCGGTGCAGGTTTTCAATGATACGGATCCGCAAATTGCGCGCGCTGTTGATGCAATGCCACGAGCACGCGAACTTGCTCTATCGGCAAGACGCGCCAGAGCACGCTCCTGAATTGGAGCTGTGAGGTTGGAAAAAAAGGGCTAACCCGACGTTCGGGTGTAGCCCTTATTCATGTGGTGAAAGAATCAGCCGGCATCGGACGAATTAAAGAACCGGTCGCGGTAGTCAATGGATGCTAACAATCAATTGAGTGCGGAAGATGCTGGGTTTCCGCGCAAACCGGACGAAGTTGCCTTGCACTTATCCGCCGCTGTCACTCTCCACGGTTTTTGACAATCTTCGGGTCGAGATTTGAACTGAATTTTTGACAATGCCTCATTGACTTTCCCCACATCGTCGGCCGAAACCGGATTCTTAAATCACCAGTACAATCTTCCCAAAGCTTTCGTTCGTCTCTAAGCGCCTGTGGGCCTCACGAATCTCTTCTACTTTATAAATCCGATCAATTACCGGTCGAACGCTTCCGTCTGCTAACAGGGGAACAACATGATTGACAAACAGCCTTGTGGCTGTTGCTTTCTCTTCAATTCCCCTGGCCCGCAAGATGGTGCCGATAATAGTTAGCCGTTTTCTCATTACAATACTCAAATCGAGTGGTGTCCTGGCACCCGCTGTGGTTCCCACCAAAACCATGCGGCCCTGCGAGGTCAGGGCAGTTAGGTTCGATTCAAAGTACCTCGCCCCCACCAGATCTATTATCACGTTTACACCGCGCCCACTGGTCCATTCCTGAGCTGCTTCTGCGAAAACCTCGAGGCGGTCATTAACAATAACTGCCTTGCTTAACCCGTACTCTTTTGCACGCTCAAGTTTGTCGGCAGTGCGAGAAGTTCCAAGCACCGCGGCGCCAGCTGCACGCGCAAGTTGAGTTACAGCGGTACCGACTCCTGACCCCGCAGCATGAACGAGTACTGTCTCGCCGGACCGAAGGTTGGCGCGGGTAAACACCGCATCGTGAGCCGTGATAAAAGCTTCCGGCACCGCAGCTGCTTCCGTCCATTCAAGGTTCGCCGGAATCTCGGCCAGATGAATTCCGGGGACAGTTATGTATTCTGCCTGGGCGCCGCCGCCGGTTATCCCAAAGACGCGCTGCCCTGGTTTCCATTGACCGGCGTCCGGACCGACTTCATCCACTTCACCGGCGAATTCCAATCCGGGGATATCCTGCGGTGCGCCCGCGGGCGCGGGATAGTGGCCCACCCGCTGCAGAATGTCTGCGCGATTAAGTGCCGCAGCTCGCACCTTGACGCGCACGAGATATCCCGTTGGCGATGTCGGCGGCTCAACGTCACGGATTTCGAGACCTTCAATACCACCGTGATTGACTATTGTGACCGCTTTCATGCGATGGATGTTAAATGGTGAAAGGTAAATGGTAAATCGTGAACGGTAAATGTGAAGCGCGAGGACGGGGCTCGCCGGTTGATCTGCGGAAGGTCTTTAACCTTGCGACAGTTCCAAGCGAATTTCTCGCGGCTACGCGCCATGCGGACGCGCACCGCCCCGGGAATTGTTTCAATACTGATGGGGCAGAGCCACCGCCACATCAGGCTTCACGATTTACCATTCACGATTTGCATTTCACCATTTACCATCACTTCGATGCCCAGGCCTCTCATCATAATAAACAATGCTGCGGCTAAGGCTCGCGCTGCCTGGCCTCTCGTTCAAAAGCAGATGGAAGCAGTGGGACTTGATCTCGATTGTTACCACACCTTACGTCCCGGCGATGCGACCATCCAAACACGCAATGCGATCAAAGCGGGCGTAACGACTGTAGCCGTCATTGGCGGCGACGGCACGCTGAGCGAGGCTGCAGAAGGTTTTTTTGAGTTCAATAAACTCGTTCAAGAACTGCCTTCCCAACTAAACCCCAGGGCATCATTGGCAATTCTTCCAGCCGGCACAGGCGATGACTTTGCCAGAGGATTGATGGGCCAACGAGCGCCGCTCGAAAAGTGGATTGAAATCTTTGTAAATCATTGTCGACAAACGAATGCCGGAGGCACTCTTCTGGTCGATGTACTGTACGGGCTGTGCGATGGATACCGGACTCCATTTGTCTGCTTAAACGCGTCCACAATGGGAATCGGTGGAGATACCGCGGCTCGCGTAGCCGCTCAGGGAAAGGTGATGCGCAGATTTTCAGGCGAGGCCCGGTTCGCTGCCGCCGCCGTGGTGGCGCTCGCCGGGTGGCGCGAGCGGCGCGTCCGCATAGTTATCGATGATCGAGAAGTGATTGAAGGCAAAATGAATCTAGCCGCCGTTGCTAATGCCCTTTATGCGGGGGGCGGAATGATGCTGTCTCCGGAAGCGAGGATCGATGATGGGCAACTGGATGTGATAACCGCATCGGGCTTGAATCGGGCACAGATCATTCGCGAGCTCACACGAATTCACAAAGGCGGACACGTCGCCAACCCGAAGGTGCGAATTGCTCAGGGAACGAAGGTGCGTGTGGAAACATTTACGAAGGAAGATGCAATGCGGATCGAGGCTGACGGAAACGTCCGCGGTTCCACACCGGTCGAGTTTCGTGTGATGCCGAAAGCGCTACGCTTTGTGGTGTAAATGAGAAGAGGTGGGGGCAACAAACAAGTTCATTTTCCATATCTCATTTCAAATTTTTCATTCGTAGATTCAACTTTGAAGTGCAACAGAATATGCGCTGTTGCTTCGCCCCAGCGGGGCGAGATGTTTATAGCTACGAGAACCTTGCCCAAGGGCTCGCTCCGTCAGGAGCGAAACCCGGCAGCGGAAGCTGCGCCGTAGGTAGAAAAGCAGTTACGCTCCTACAGGAGCTTCTGAGTAAGACATTGCAGGCTATAAACATGTCGCCCCTCTGGGGC
>JBHENH010000125.1:8245-8856 GCA_046262135.1 Pyrinomonadaceae bacterium | reverse complement strand
GCATGAGGGCTACGCCGCCTGCTCCCTCGTTTGTGCCGGACGTCACCTTGGTGGCGCTTTCCGCTTTCCCATTGGGCAGAAGCCAGACACTCGAGCTGGCTTGGCTTTGAACGGTAGCAATCGTCCCGCCGTCGGCACTCACGCTGATGCCGTTATAGTTGTTCAGGTCGTTGGTTATTCTTTCTACTTCGCCGCGCGGATGACCGATGTACCAGAGTTGGTTTGGCCCACCCTGTTGTTCCTGTGCAGCCACAATAAGCCCGGCTGCATGTGGTGCCCAAACGACCTGCTGAACAAAGGACCAGCGGTGGGGCGTGGCCTCTGTTTCGGTTCCAGTCTTTAGATCTATCAACATCACCGCGTGCCGGTCGGCACCATTTTCCGGACCAGCTACGGGGCACGCGACTATATCTCCTTCCGGCGCCCATGATGGTCCAACAGGCGTGCCTGCGTTGAACCGCTTGGGACGCTGGCGCGATGCGATTTTCTGCTGGTTCGTTCCATCGCTATTGGCTACGAAGAGTGATGTTTCTCCGGATTGAGGAAACTGTCGGATCCAGCCCAGCCGTTTACCGTCGGCTGAGAAAGTCACAGGAGTGTCGACGTCCTCA
>JBHENH010000125.1:312-8235 GCA_046262135.1 Pyrinomonadaceae bacterium | reverse complement strand
TGATCCTCCTGGGCGTGCCCCCCAGTACAGTAACCTGGTAGACGACACCCAGTGGACTATTCTTTTCGTAAACGACGTAATAAACGTGGTTGCCATCCCTGGAAAAAGTGACACCGACGTATCTGGAGTCAGTAGGTGGCACGATCTGGACATTGCTGGAAGTGGCAACCTGCCGCACCCATAGACTCGATAAGGTTCCGTCGTTCACGACATGGACGACGTATTTGCCATCGGGTGAAAGAGTGGCCAACGTTGCCTTACCTGTATTAGTTAACTGCGAAAACCGAATCTTACGAAAAGTGTGCACTACGGTGTTCGTTCGCCACCTGGACCACAGGACAGCAGCACCGGCAATAGTCGCCAGCAACACCATCGCGAGAATGCCCATTGCCAGTTTATGCCGGCTCATAGACGTGGCGAGGTATTCCGCACTGGATACTGTCGGAGCGCCAACCTGCGTAGTTGTTTGGTCGTGTGGGAAAGCGCTTACCGTTGAAGCATTACTTCGAAGGATGCTGGTCGTGACCTGCGGTACACCATCTGCGCTATCAGGCGCTATGGATCTTTCAATTTCGGCACTGGCATCGAGCCGCTGCTTAAGCCGGCGCAGGTCAGTGAGCATCTCGCGCGCGGTCTGGTAGCGATCGTCGCGATCTTTAGTGAGTGCCTTCGTTACTATCCATTCAAGCGCCTCCGGCACCTCGGTGAAAAAGCGCGAGAGTGGCGGCGGATCCTTTTCAAGTATGGAAACTATGACATGGCTGGGCGTGGGACCCTCAAAGGGCATGCGCCCGGTAAGCATTTCGTAGAGCAGTACGCCCAGACTCCATATATCGGTGCGCGCGTCAACAGCCGGACCACGCGCCTGTTCGGGCGACATGTATTTAACAGTGCCCATAACCGCACCGGGACTCGTATTTACCATAGCGCGCGTGGGCGCTTCCGTATCTGTGGTTGCAGGACGTTCGGTTAACTTGGCCAAACCAAAATCGAGAACTTTCACATAGCCGTCACGTCTCAACATGACGTTTTCCGGTTTAATATCCCGGTGAGCAATTCCCGCCAACTGCGAAGCTGCCAGCGCCGAAGCGATCTGAATCGCAATATCGAGTACCTCAGAAAGTTTCAATCCGCCTACGGGCGGTTGGCCTTCGCCCGCTGATGAAGGAACGCGCGACATGTGTTGCCGCAACGTCTCACCATCAACATATTCCATTGCAATGAAGCGGCTTGTCCCCGTGTGACCAATCTCGTATATGGTCAGAATGTTGGGGTGATTCAGACCTGAAGTTGCATACGCCTCCTGTTCAAATCGGCGCAAACGGTCTTCATCCTGGGTGAAGTTGGCTGGCAGCAGCTTCAGGGCAACGGGTCGGCGCAATTGTGTGTCCTGCGCCAGATACACTTCACCCATCCCGCCCACACCTATCAGCGAACGCACTTCGTAGCGGCCTAAAATTGTGCCTGCAGAAATTGTCATCTGCGTCTGACTAGTTCTCTGAATGAAATCACTGTACAGCGGTTATTACGGCGCGGAGGCCATTGTAGTTGCGTAGACTTATTTCGCGCCAGAAGAGGCTGAAATTGCAGGGGGGGAAGTACGGGCGGGTGCCAGCGGATCGCGCTTACCTAAAACTCGTGACCCTGAAAACCGCGAAATTTGATTGCTAAGGAAACGTCAGTCTGCCTTCTTTCCAAATATTGCCCCACCGACCCTGGCAGCCATGTCGCCGAGATCGTTCGCGACATTGTCGGCTAATCCGCCGGCATCGTCTATCGCATTATCGACTTCGTCTCCGATCGACTCCGGTAATCTTTCCTTTACAAAATCCCTAACTGTGTTTACCGCAGACCGGGCCTGATCTTCTGATATTCCTGTTGCTGCTGTGACGCGTTTGATTAACTGATCCATCTTTGTACTCCTGGTTTTTAAGACATTAATTGCTGAATATTTGCCCAAACTATTGCCAGGCGGGAAGCGCATGACCTTGCTCGTCATGCCAGAACGGAGCCCCTGCAAGCGTCAGAAGTTTGACTGAGACGTTAGCCTTGGTCGGCTTCAAACTTATGGGCTCCAGCTCCTCCGTTTGCACGTCTACCGACTGTTCAATCGCCTGAGTTTCACTTTTGAATTGTTCATCCAGTTCGGCCAGCTGTTGTTCAACTGCAGCGACTGTTTGTTGCGCGCGGTCCACGTCTTGCGCTTCTTTCATAGATCGACTAACACCACGCGCTGCTGTCGTCGCCCTGCCGAGCGTCGTCAAGCCGAGTGACTTGCGGCCCATGAACGACGAAAGCAGCGTAGTTCCAAAGGAAATCGCAGTCTGCACCTTTTCAGTCTTCGATTGCTCCGCCTCACGTTCAACCGCCTGTGCGGCGCGGCGTTTCTTTTCCTCAAAGGCTGCGATCCTGGGCGCATACTTCTGTCTCAGCTTTTCTACAGCTTCGTCGCGTCGTTCGCGCGCTGCTTGTTGCAGTCTGATACGAAAGTCGCGTTCCGATTCGTCGGGATTCGATGCCTGACCCAAACGAGCGCTTCGCAGCAACTCCAGTCGCTGAGAACGATAAACCCATGCGGCGAGATCTTTTCTCCATGCGTCATAGCTTTTGGCCTTACTGCCGGTCGCGGGAAGTTCGGCAAACTGCGCGCCTGACTCACCTGATTGCTCTAAATCCGCGAGAGGCAGATCGGTGGCTGTCCCCTGACCCCAATCCACCGCTACGATGCCCTCGGAAATGGGAGCGAGCAGTGTAAGTTCTCGAGTTGTATCGATTCTTTTGTCAGTGAAACGCACTTGAGCCGCGCCAAGTATCATCGGGTGATAGACCAACTTCGCCCCCGGCGCGGAATTACTTCGAACAGGAATGAAGTATTGAGAGATTTCAGCTGGCAACACAGGACGGTGATTAGCCGCTGCCTTGCTGTCTCGCTCGTTCCGGGTTGTGCCATGCGGAACATTTGTCGTCTGACGTTCCCATTGTGTAGTCGCACCAGCCACGGCAGCTGCCGCTTGTGGAACTACCTTCGTGGTGCCTAATTGGTTTTTCACCGGTTCCATCAGTGACCTGATCTGATTTCGTGTCAAAGGCCCGCGCAGGTATGACATGGCCCAACGGCTTTCAAATACCTCGGGACTATTCTCGTGAACATTGTTCATCAGGAAGATCCTTGTGTTAAGCCCGGCGAGGATCTGTTCCATTTCCTGCCGGTCAAACTTTATTCCGGTTCCCCCCGCTATTCCCTCCAATCCTTCCAGGACGCGGTTCTTGTCCGGCTCCGTTTGTAGCCGTCCAATAAACCACGTGCCGGTGTTTGATAACCCTTTATAGTCGAGGTCTACCGGGTTCTGGGTAACCAGGACTACACCCAAACCAAAGGCACGACCCTGTTTTAACAACGTCAACAGTGGACGCTTGGAAGGAGGGTTCGCCACCGGCGGAAAATATCCAAAAATCTCGTCCATGTAGAGGATGGCCCGAAGGCTTGTTGTGCCTGACTGAGTTCTCATCCAGCCTAAAGTCTGGTTAAGAAGGAGAGAAACGAAGAACATGCGCTCAGCATCGTTCAGATGTGCAATCGAAAAAATTGACACGCGCGGTTTGCCTTCAGCTGTGTAAAGGATTTGCTGGATATCGAGAGGTTCGCCTTCCATCCAGCTGCTGAAACTCGGGGCCGCCAGCAGGTTATTGAGAGACATCGCCAATTCAAATCGATCTTTGGAAGGGAAGAATGAATCGAGATCCATGACACCAACTTTTGTGAGCGATGGTGCTTGAACCTGTTGAATTAATCCGGCGATGTCGAGATCTTTACCAGCCAACCACTCTGTGTTGAGGATGTTTGAAATCAAAATATGCTCCCGGCTTTTTACCGGATCGGCATCAATCCCAAGAAGACCCAGCAGACTGGTGACGGTGGTATTGACTCTTTCGGTCATTAACTCGCTGTCTTCCCGGATTGGCAACGGAGGCGCCGCAAACGATTTCAAAATGGAGACGGGAATGCCGGCGTTACTCCCTGGCGTGTAGATCCGAAAGTCAGCGGCGTCTCGCAGGCGCTTGATGCGGCGACCGTCTTGTCTCCATTCTGCCAATCCGTTTTTCCAGAATCCCGCTTGTTGTTGAGCGTATTCTTGAATGGATAGATCTTTCTTTTGCGCGTCCTCTTCATTTACCCAGGGAGCAAAATCTTCAGCCTTCAAATCGGGGAAGGTCAGAAGCAGATTGGCAAGATCACCTTTCGGGTCAATGATAATTGAAGGAATACCATCGATAGCCGCTTCTTCGAGCAGAGTGATGCACAATCCCGTCTTGCCGCTGCCCGTCATGCCAACGCAGACGGCATGCGTCAAGAGGTCCTTCGAATCGTAAAGCAACAGGCCATCGCTTGATTTTTTGTTCTTCAGGTCAAATGGGCGGCCTAGATAGAACGCACCGAGTTTCTCAAAGTCTTCCATAAAACCTTTTCGTAGATTTTTGATTTAAAGGGGATTCCTAAGATTACAGCAGTTTGCCGGGCACGGAAAGTCAACATTGCGCTTCTATTTCACCTGAAACAATCGGGGCTCCCAGTGGCAGTTTGAACGAAAATGGCTTTGCACAGAAAGCGGTCTATCTATATCAGAACCGGGAGCGGTGGCGGCCGGCCCAGTGCACAAGCCTCTCCACCGCCGACTCTCAGATGAATTTTTGGCCCGTCGCTACCACCACCCCACGCGGGCTGCCCGCGCGGGGACCCCGGTCCGCTCCCGGTTCTGATACAGCAGGCCCTTGGTTTAATGACTCTTTGTGCAAAGCCAACGGGAAATAATAAAGGGGGAATCAGAGGGTACGGCCCATCGCGGCGCTGATCGACATGACCAGGGACTCGGGATCGATTGGTTTCGCGACATGCATCTGAAAACCGGCGGAAAGTGTCCGCGCTTTGTCTTCTTTTGTAGCGTAGGCCGTAAGTGCTACTGCTGGCATTTGCTTTGCGCGCTTTGATCTCTGCTTGCGAAGTTTTGTAATCAGGCTGTAGCCGTCTTCAATGGGCATTCCGATATCACTTACGAGCAAGTCAGGTTTCCAATCGCGAAACGCTTCCAGCGCCTCGGCCGCCGATTCGCAGCACTTTACCTGACTTCCGCAACGCGTGAGTATGGCGTTTACTAAATCGCGAGCGTCCGCCTCGTCGTCTACGACGAGAATTCGAAGCCCTTCCAGTATTCTGGAAAATCCCGCCGGCAAATCTCGCGTTCGCGACTCAACAGGAGTCAACGTCGCGTCTTGCCCCACGACGTCAGCCGATGCGACCGGCAGTACAACCGTAAACGTCGTACCCTGATCTTGCCCCTGGCTTTTCACTTCCACTGTTCCGTGATGGAGTTGAACCAGATGCTTCACAATCGAAAGCCCTAATCCCAAACCGCCGTGCACGCGCGTGGTTGAACCATCTGCCTGCCGAAACCGATCAAAAATGTAAGGCAAAAACTCCGGACTAATACCGATGCCGGAATCGCTTACCGAAATCCTTATATGCGCATTAACCTGTTCAAGTTCGACGCGGACCCGGCCACCCTCGGGCGTAAACTTCACTGCATTACTAAACAGATTCCAGAAAATCTGCTGCAACCGGTTTGCATCGCCGGAGACGAGACAGTTCGCCGACGTCACGGTTTCAAATTCTATGTTCTTGGCTTCGAACGAAGGCCGCACCGCGTCGATCGCAGCTTCAATAACTGAGCACACATTGACACGTCGCGGCTCGATCTGCAGTTTGCCGGTAATGATGCGCGAAACGTCGAGCAGATCATCGATTAACTGTGATTGTGAACGTGCGTTGCGCTCAATTGTTTCCACTGCGCGAGCGAGCTGAGGTTCGTCGAGTTTCCCGGTTCGCACCAAGTGGCTCCACCCAAGTATGGCTGTAAGCGGCGTTCGCAGCTCGTGAGAAAGCGTGGCGAGAAACTCATCCTTGGTACGGTTAGCCTGTTCAGCTTCAGCTCGTGCGGCTTGCTCGAGCACTAGAAGTTGGGCACGTTCCTCTTCAGCCTGTTTGCGCTCGGCTATTTCTGCTTGCAATTCCGATGCGTGCCGCTGAGCGTCGGTATACAGCACCGCATTCTCGTAGGCAATAGCGACCTGCGTAGCCAGGGTAGCCGCAAAGCGCTCGTCTGCCTCGCTGAAATCATCGGAGTTCAGTTTATTGAGCAGGTAGATCCAGCCGGAAACTCCGGTGGCCGAGACGATGGGCGCTCCCAGAAACGAATGGATTAACTCAGAAGTTCTGCCATTGTCACGCAACAAATCATCTGATTCATTTAGTCGCAGCGCACGCCGCTTGCTAATCAAACGTTTAAGAGCCCGCTCCGCGATCTTCGGAATTCCGTTGGGTGAAAAAGTCGTGGGATCGTCGCTTGAAGTGCAGCGGAAGAAAAAGCGCAAGGTCTGATCGTCGCCATTGATAACACCAACTGCAGCTTCCTGGGCTCCGACAATCTGCCTGGCAGAGCGGCAAAAATTCTCCAATACTCGCGACGGATCATGTTCGGCCCCTAACTGCTGGCCGAGATCGATCAGCATCTTCAATCGCGCAAGGTTTGCGTTCTCAAGCTCAAGGTTCTTTTCCTGGAGAAGTCGGGCTTGACGTTGAATCTCCTGAGTTTTCTTGAACAACTCCACAAACACAGCAACTTTGGATCGCAGTACGTCCGGCTCGATTGGCTTAACAATGTAATCAACTGCGCCCAGTGAATATCCCCGGCTAAGATGGCGCCCGCCGGTGCTGTCCGCCGTCAGAAAGATAATTGGTATGTTGCGTGACTTGTCGCGGCTACGGATGAGCGCGGCCGTATCAAGTCCGTCAATTCCGGGCATGAAGACATCCATCAGGATGACTGCGACTTCGTGATCCAGAAGATAACGGAGCGCGTCGTCTCCCGAAGAGGCTCGCACAAGGTTTCGATCCGGAGCCTGCAGAATGGTTTCCAGCGCCAACAAGTTTGTCGGGCTGTCATCGACCATCAAAATGTTGATCTGTTCGTCAGGTTCCATATGGCAAAGCCATCGGATTAGTTAGTTTCTCGAGGCACCCGGCTATCTCGCGCAGCGGGAGGATCTCATCCACTTCGGTTTGAGCGATAGCGGCCTCGGGCATTTCCCTGCATGCTGCAGATGCGGGATCTTCAACTAAGGTCAATCCGCCGCGCAATTTTATTTTCTTCAGACCCTGAGTGCCATCCTGGTTGGCGCCTGTAAGAATGACACCAATGGCACGTTCTCCATATTCGTCAGCTGCTGACTCAAAGAGGACATCTATAGAAGGACGCGCGTAAGCGACTGGCCGATCAATCGTCAAGGCAAAACTCCCATTCTCGATGAGCAAATGATAGTCGCGTGGCGCAAGATAAGCGCGGCCAGGCAATAACATCTCTTTGTCCTCGGGTTCCGAGACCGGCAGATTACTGTGCTGACTCAGGAATTCACATAAGCCGCTTTCCGATGCCACGCCGCGATGTTGCACGATGGCGATTGGCACGGGAAATCCGGCAGATAGACCGGAAAGCAATACCTGCAAAGCCTTCAACCCGCCCGTGGAGGTGCCGACCACAACTATCTCAAATGGCATTAACCGTCACCTACATGATCTTTCGATACAACTTGTCTGTGTCGTTTATATGCTGATACGTCGCCGCTTTGGGGGTAAACTTTAAACTTTCTTTGTTACCGAGGCCAAAGACCCCAAACATACTCAAACTGTCATAGAGCAAATTGTGGACGCGCGCCTGTAGGTGACGGTTGAAATAAATCATCACATTTCGGCAGAGAATTACCTGAAATTCGTTGAACGAACCATCGGTCACCAGGTTGTGCTCGGAAAAGATCACGTTATTTCGAAGCGACGGACTGAAAATTACGTTTCCGTATTGCGCAGTGTAGTAG
>JBHENH010000125.1:0-270 GCA_046262135.1 Pyrinomonadaceae bacterium | reverse complement strand
CGAGTAAACCTCTTCGCCGGTGGAACAGCCGGCGATCCAGATTTGCACTGTCGGGTAAGTCCGCAGTAGCGGAACTACTCTCTTTCTGAAAGTCAGATAAAAGCTAGGATCGCGGAACATCGCGGTAGCATGGACCGAGAGGCCCAACAGAAAACGCTCGAGACACGCGGCGTCGTGAAGGATCTTGTCCTGGAATGCTGACACGGTATTGAGCTTTTCTTCCCGCATCATTTCCAGGATCCTTCGCTTTATCGAGGCCCGGGAATAGTC
>JBHENH010000124.1:0-8925 GCA_046262135.1 Pyrinomonadaceae bacterium | reverse complement strand
CTGTACCTGAACGGGGCCTACCTCGCGGCCGAGGATAGTGGTTGAGCAGTTGTAGAGCGAAGTTTGCATAAGCATCGCGTGCTCATATGTCCCATCGCTGAAAAACTTGTAACTATCTATCGTGGCGTCGGGCGCGCTGTAGGATCCGGTGCCCGGATTAACGTAACTCGAACCCGATCCTTTGCGAGCAATCCATTCGCCTACCAATTCGGCGGGGACACGCGTCGAGACGTTGGGTCTAGCATCGATGGGTGGCTGGTACCGGGAGCTTTCCCCCGCACTCGCAGGATGCGCTGCCGTATGAATCGAAACGAGAAAGTGTCCGAGACTGCCCGGGGGTTCATTAGCCCAAAAATTGAGCAGCGCAGTCTGCGCCCCGGTTCGCGCTTCGTTGCGCTTGTTTTCCGGCATGCTCGAAACCTGGTCCCACAGCTTAAGTGCCTGGACGAATTGATCGATTTCTTTCTGGTCCTTGCTCTGCCAAATATTATAAACCTTCAATGTGAAGACGGTACGCTGTGACTTTGTGAACCTGGTGTCAAAGACATACTCAAAGAACTCGACCGCCCGATCAACGAGTCGCGACGTCAGGGGAGGGTTACCCGGCAATAGAATTTCGTCCTCATCTTTTTGCTGTGCGTTGAAACTCGTCCCGAAAGAAACAGAGGTGGCCAGTAGCACGATAATCGTAGTAGCGCAGAAAAAACATTTCATCATTACCTTCCTGTGTTCAGAAGTAAGGCCTGTCAGACGAATGACGCTGAGAATGCCAAGTGTTATAGACTCAACCTGCCCAACTTTCAAATGGTAGCCGCACCTGGCCTGCTTAAGCGATCCGGGTTCCATCATAATCGCCGCCATTTACAGCAGCAAAGTGTCAACGCGATGCGCATGGACCATCTCTTCACAGGGTGACCACGCGAAGATGGTAAAGCGACCATCCTGTGAGGCTACCAGCGCCATCGAGTCTCGCTGATCGTGAACGAATTGCGCCGCCGAAAGGTGCCTCGTTCCACCATTTTGCACCGGATGAACCACAATAGGACGGTCTCCAACGATAGGTTCGGTTCCCACAATCTGCTCGACCGGCGGACTCCCTTCCGGTCGTCTAATCTTCGCGCCGAACGCCAGCACTTCATATTCGTCGTTGATTACCGTTGCTCCATCCACGGCAGTAAGGCCAGCGACGGTGTCAACCGCACGGCGCACTGCTCCTGTAAAAAGGTTCTCGTTTCTCTCGCTTTCACTTAGCTTCAGGAGTTCCGCAAGCGCTGTAAAGGGTGGTTCGACTGAATAGAGAACCGGGTGCACAATCGATTGACGCCATGATTCACTCTGAGTTGGGACCACCAGCAGTGACCCGCCATGCCCATGCGCGCGCATCGATGCAGCCAGTTGCACAAGAACATTTATTGAATGGTCCCAGGAGCCGGGCGAGGTGAACGCGAGCAATGATGCAAGCAGGGCAGGGCATTCAGGTAAGCTGGCTCCTTGTTCATCTATGACCTTCACGTGCTGGCCCTTTAACACTGCGACATTGGCGAACTTTCCATAGCCGTCCATGCGACGATGTTTGACCACCAGCAAACCGGGTTCGATTACCTCGAGAACAAAGCAGAAACTGGGTAGCGTACGTGTGGCTCCCCAAAGGCGTAGCTCGCCGTCATAATGCCAGACGCCCAGATGAATTCCCGGGCGTTCGACAGCCGGTCCCAACTTGGTAAGTACGGTAGGGGTCAGGGGCAGGAGACTTTCGAATATAAGAGGCTGACCGACTTTCTCCGGCGGTACGAATGCCACCGTAATCTTTGGGAAATTGCCCTCCTCGCGTCGCAAGCTGGCCCAAAATGTGGCATCTATGATCGCTTCAATCGCCGGTGCATCCGGTTGAGGGGCCACCTCATGCTCACCGCTCTCGTATGCGGCGCCGATATGTTTTGCGAAGTGAGACTCCACCATCGCCGAAACATCTCTGGCCGCCTGGTAGGAAGGTTCGCGCCTGCCAATAATGATTTCTTTCATATGACCCTAATAAGACAGCGTCGCCATTCGGTTCCCAGGCAAACTTTCCTATGTCAGGATCTAGGCTGCACCCGTTCCGAAGCGACGGTGATCGACCATCAGGCATCGATCCTGCACGATTTTGATTCCTGCCTTCGCCAATTGCTCGGCCACTGCGTCATGACTAATGCCTGATTGCAGCCATACCGCTTTCGGCCTTTTCGCAAGTATGTCGTCCAGATGGGCTGGAACATCCTGCGAGCGGCGAAATACATTCACAAGATCAACATCTACCGGTATATCGGTGAGCTTGCGGTAGATTTTCTTGCCGAGAATGTTCAAGACATTAGGATAGTAGACGGGAACGGGAATGATTTGGAAGCCCGCCGCATCAAGATATTTAGGTACGTAGAACGCCGGCTGGCTTGATTGCGCTTCAGTTTTGATACCCAGAACGGCAATCGTGCTGGTTGCAGCCAACAATTCTCGAATCTGTTCTGCAGTATCAATAAGATTTTCTTGCCAGTTCATTTTACGTCCAATGTCCAATGTCCAAAGTCCAAAGTCCAAAGTCCAAAGTCCAACGTCAAAACAGAACGGGGAAGCTGCCCACGCGGATCAAGTCAACCTCAGGTTCAACGTCCGATGAGACCGGGCATTGGACGTTGGACATTGGACATTGGATTAAGCCGTTCAGTGCATATTGAACGGGCCGCCATGCGGCTCCGGCTTGAGATCCGGCCGGGTGGAATCCTGGACCACTTCATGCATCTCTAACACGTTCGATTTTGAAAACGCTTCTTTAGGTAAAGTACCGGATTGCGCGTGTCCTTTGATAAATGCGTCAGAGCGCACCCAGCTTAAAAAATCCTGACGGCTGTTCCAGAAGGTGAATACCACATACGGGTCGCCCTCATTGACGGGGCGTAGCACGTGGTTCGAAATGAAGCCCGGCATCTTATCGACTAAGCCGGCGCGCTCCCTGAATCTTTGCTCAAACGCGTCGGCATACTCCTGCTTGACGAAGATACGATTGGCCACAGTTATCATTTTCGTTCTCGCTTTATCTCATGATACACGATGCGCGCCGCATAGCGTGAAGCGTCATCACACTCGAAAGGTAATGTTCTAATCTCAGTTCTCGATGCATACTCCGTGTTCTCTGTGTCTCTGTGGTATTTCCCGGTTGAAGTGCTCACGAATAGCGGAGAGAGAAGAGCCGTTGATGAAGAGCACATGCGCGCCCTGGTTGATGTAGGCCTCTCCCACAGTCTCAACCATGTAACTGCCGTGAAGACAGACGGAGTCAAGATTGATATGTGGTAGCGTTCCACGTTTTTTACCGTCGAATTAATGGGAAACTGGGTGGTCACGCACGAACATAACTCTGTACCACTTGACATGGAGACTGGCAAAGCATGCCTTGATCCCAAACCGTAAGTGGGAGCGCGGGCGCCCCCGCCCGCCCGAGCGCCGTGAGGCGCGAGTGTTTTCGACAATTTAATGAGCTCGAAACCAGGCACTGCTATATGGCCAGTCACTGGGCTTCGAGCACAATCCGGCCTTAACCGGATTATTCTCGATGTATTCAACGGTCTTCCTAAAGTGCTTCCTGTTCCGAATGTAGCGATCGAAATAATCCGCCATCCAGAATTGTCCACTTCGCTTCAGAGTCCTATTTGCTTTGTGCGACGTGACGGACTTCAAACATTGCATAATTTCCGCTAGCGTAGGGATTTTGAATCTTGTCAAGAGAAAATGAATATGATTAGGCATCACAACCCAGGCCGACAATCGATACTTATTTCCGTCGTCATTCAATAGCGTCCTTTGAACCATTTCAGCTATTCGATGGTCGTTCATGAAGGCTCCGCCATGTCCCATGTCGGCATATTTTTCGATGCGGGCGCGCAGAAGCATTTTATCGTGCTTAGAATTTCTGCTATTCAGCTCTCGTTTCCACGCTTCGATAACCTTCTTCGGCACAGAATCGGCAAGGTGTAAAGTCATAAACTGTGGCATGTCCCGACCATCGTAGTGCGGCAAGTACCCGCGGGAGTGCCAGCCTGCTGCGCGGAGTTCCGCTCGATGTGGGTCTTCACTCAAGCTCATCGAGTTAATGATGTTAATGGGATTACGAGTCCGACGCATGCAATGCGCCGCAGGCGCAGAGTTTAGATGTAGCAAGAAATCTGTTATAGCTTCTGCCTGAGAGGCCATTTCGAGGCGACGGTCTCGCGTTTTAGAAAACTGTTCGCGCTTCCGGATCATGCGGGCGAGGGCGCCCGCGCTCCCGGTAAAGCGGTTATTCGGCGTTCCAACTTTGATCCCTAACCGATTTCGGGTTGAGTGGAACCCCAAAAAAGGCAAGGGGTATGATTATTTGTTCCATCTATAAAGGAGACGCGCATGAAGATGACAGAGCTCCTACTGGCAGAGTTCGACCGCGAAGTTGAGCGTTCCCGCCGCGCTTTAGAGCAGGTGCCTGAGGGAAAGTACGATTGGAAACCGCACGATAAGTCGATGATATTCGGCTATCTGGCCGACATGGTTGCAACTATTCCGACGTGGATTGCCATGGAGATCAAGCAGGACGAACTGGATGTGGCGCCCGCGGACGCTCCCAAAATGGAACGCGCACACAACGATACGAGCGCGGCGCTCGTGGCCGCGCTCGACAAAGCCGTATCCGACGCGCGTACCGCACTTCAGAAGACCAGCGACGATCACCTTATGACATCCTGGCGTTTGCTCGCCCGGGGAAACGTGGTAATGGAGTCACCACGTCACGTGATGATTCAGGACACTATCAACCATTGGGCGCATCATCGCGGTCAGATGACCGTCTACCTGCGGCTCATGGGCGCAAAGGTTCCAGCCTTGTATGGACCATCCGCCGACGACAGCGAATTTCGATAGGTTTGAAGAACGTGGCGGCGAATAACGCATTCAAATGATTAAACTACCGGAATCGGACGAGGAGTTGCTGCGCGAATGCGAGTTTGACACGTTTCGTTCAAGCGGAGCCGGAGGTCAGCACGTTAATAAGACCGAAAGTGCTGTTCGACTCCGGCACTTGCCGTCCGGAATTGTAGTCACTTCCCAGCAGGAGCGGAGTCAGCATCGAAACAAAGCGCTGTGTCTGCAAAAACTTCGAAAGAAGATTGAGAAAGTGAACTACCGTCCGGCGAAGCGCGTGCCCACCAGAGTCCCTCACGCCGTTAAGATAAAAACGCTCGAAGAAAAGACGCGGCGTTCACAGATCAAGCGATTGCGGTCTAAGCCCGCTCGCGATGAGTAAAAGCCGATCGTAGTTTCCGGTCGTGCATTCGCACTCGCTGCCTTGTGCTCCGCAATGGGTGAGGCTCTGCCGCATCTGCAGTAATTGTTTGCGGTCGTCATACTTTTCCTCCGGTTTAATGTCATCGGATCCATGTGTTAGATAAAAAATGCACGGGATGGGACGACTACTTGAAGAAGAATTGAGCAATCGTCGATTCAAAATCCCAATAAATGATTGCGACCGCGGTAAGGTCAAACGCCGCGTGCGCGATTATAAGCATCCAGATCCGGCGCGTGATTGCGAAAATAGTTCCAAACACAATCCCGAAAATCGTCGCCTGCTCGACGCCTGGCAGGCCTTGATCGAAATAATGGAACGATCCAAAGAACACAGACGTTACCAGTACCGTCACGGTTTTTGAAGCGAGGCTGCGCCCCAGGAGTCTTTCGAAGCGTTCGAACAAATAACCGCGGAAGAGTGTCTCTTCGCCGAAGCCAGCGCCGATAATCACCGCGTACAGCGCCGCTGGAAGCGCGGCCCGGTTTCCTGTGAGGTAGTGGTACGTCTGATTGGTTGCGGGCGCGCCGAGAAGCGGCATCACCACGGCTTTCATGAGTAATTTGAACGCGACACCAAAAATGACGCCGACCGCAACCGTACGTATCCACCTACGCGGACGCACAAAGCCGATCTCGTGCCATGGTATCTTCGACATCCTCGCCCAGATTAGAACGAGAACGGCGCTGATTGGAGCAACAATCAGATTACCCGCGAGGATGACCAGCATTGCGAGTATGCCGACCGGCCCAAAACCACGCAGCCGTTCGGCGGAACGCTCGTCATTGTTATCAACCAGGCCCATCGAAAACAGTATTTATCCCGGATTACATAGATCACAAAGCGCGGCCCAGGCGGCAACCAAACAGCAGTCTGGCTCCAGCGGACCCAAATATTTATAGAAATCTGTTATGAGCACGACCCGCGCTTCAGCGGAGCACAATGTTTCCGGCCATTCTGTGCAGCTGCATTTCGCTCCGCTCGAGCGAGGAGGACCTTACTGTGCGATCCGTTTCTCCAGTTCGCGTACGCGCGACGCCAGGCGATCGTCACCAATCAATTTACATGTTGCCTGGAAAGAAGCGCCTGCTCCCTTCCAGCGTAACTGGTCCACGTCATCAAAGAGCGGCGCATCCGTGCGCAGTGTTGCCAGATTTTTGTAGAGCAGTGCGCTCTCGCGGTTCGTGTCCTTAAAGGCCTCGACCGGGAAGTCTTCCAGGGGACCGTAACGATTGATAAGTTGGGCGGCCGTTTTCGGGCCGTAGCCGGCGATTCCTGGATACCCGTCGGCCGCGTCGCCAACGAGGGCCAGGTAATCCGGGATCAGCGCCGGCGCAACGCCATACTTCGCGCGGATAGCATCGGCATTACGAATCTGACCGCTTCTCCGGTCTACCTGGACCACACGGTCCCCGACAACGCATTGTGCGAGATCCTTGTCCGGCGTCCAGATAGAAACTTTTTGCACTCGCTTATCTTGCGAGGCCAGGAAAGCCGCGGAGGCAAGCGCATCGTCGGCTTCAAGCTCGACCATGGGCCACACGACGACGCCCATCGCTGCCAGCGCGTCTTCCACCGGGTGAAATTGAGCGAACAGAGCCGGCTCAATGCCGGCGCCCGTCTTGTAGTCTGCCCATAAAGCATTGCGAAACGATTCGATAACGTGATCAGTGGCAACTCCAATGTGCGTCGCTCCCTCTTCGATCATCCGTGTGATAGTCTGCAGTACGCCCGTTACCGCACCGTATGGAGGATCGGTTTTCTTGAAACGCCGAATTCCGTAGAAGTGACGGAAGAGTTCGTATGTGCCGTCGATCAGGTGAACGATCATTATGGGGTGCTGATCTTTATACTTGTGCCGCTGATGTTTGTAATTAGTGCTTTGATCTTTTGATTTTCATATCATACTTGAAACTTCAATTGACCGGCGTAAGGAACGAGATCCAACCAACCCGCGCCTCCGCCGGCGTTGATAAATGGGCACGTCGAAACGGTCACCGGGATTACCGCGCAGGGTATCCAAACCAATTCCTGGGGAACGGATGAATACGTCAATGGAGGAACCAGCGGCGGCTTCTCGCATTCGAGATTTCCTGTTCACCCGGCAACCGGTACGACAGTCTATGTAACCTACGTCTGTAAATGCGGAATCTTTGACAAGCTTTTCTAATAGCGCTGCATAAGCTGCGCGCAAAGTTTAGAGTACAACCTTACAGTTGTCTGTCGCGCTTCCGCCGCAACCCAGAGGTTGTACTCTGAATTCTTGACTTGTATGTGACCTCTCAGCTCGGCCTGCCTTCCGTCCTCCTGGAGTTGCCGCCGCAAAAGTGATATAAGAACTGCATACAACTTTTGTTTTTCCACTAGTTTCGCGGAGTCGCTCGCGCAGACTTCTCCCCATTCTCAAACGCTCTTTCATTCTTCGGGTTTACCTGTCTATGAAGTTGTCCACGCTCAACACATTTTCCCTTACAGCTGGGATCATCCTCTGCTGTTTCCAATCGCAGTTTGTAGCTGCCCAGACGACGAGCCGCGAACCTGACTCGCGCGCACGCTCAATTAACACAGACAATTCAGCCGCCGTTTATGGGGAAACGACTCGTGCCGCTCCATCCCCCGCAGCAGTCGCGGAAGCCCGCAAACTGTACAAGGAGGGACGCAAGTACGTTCGCGCGGGTTTATTTACGCAAGCAGCCGACTTGTTCCGCCGTTCGGTGGAACTGAAGCCTGATTATGTCGAGGCTTACGAAAGCCTGGGTGACGCATACATAAAACTGAGCCGGTGGGACGAGGCGCTTCGATCCTTTCAGGATCTCCTTGCACTAAAGCCGAAAGACAAGGATACGCTTCGCCGGATCGATCAAGTTAAGCAGACGATGTTGCGGGAAAACAGCAGCGGTGGTCAGAAATCAGTCACAGCCAGCCCTGAATCTCAGCAACCGGCCGGCGTGCAAGTGTCATTGAATCCTGCACGTTCATCTCCCGCCGTCTCAATGCCCCCCGCTGAGTCGACTACGGACCCGGCAGCGAAAGAGATGGCGCTTACAAAGGTTTACTTTGTCGGCCCAGGCGACGTGCTGGATGTGCGGGTTGCCAAGGCAACGTCACCTGAATCCCAGGAATCAACGCTGCTTACCGTTGCTGCTTCAGGCTTATTGGAGCATCCAGGCCTGACTGATCCTTTGCCGGTTGGGAACTGCCGAGAACCCGAAGGTGTCGGTGGAAGTTCACGATTACGTAAGCCATGTCGTTCTCGTTGCTGGTCTTGTCAAAGAGCCCGGTACAAAAATTTTAAAGCGTGAGGGGATTCCGCTCTACGTAGTAATCGCGGATGCCCAGCCGCTTCCGGAAGCCGGCAGAGTCCATCTGGTCCGAAGCAAATCCAATGAAGTATTCACGGTTGATCTGGCACAGCCCGCAGAGATGAGTCGATTGGTCCATCCGGGGGACGTCATAACCCTACAGACAAACCCGATCCAGTTCTTTTATGTGGCGGGTGAAGTGAAAGCGCCGGGTGAGAAAACTTTTCGACGGGGTCTCACGCTTACGCAAGCGATCATTGCCGCCGGTGGGTTAAGCGGAAA
>JBHENH010000123.1:0-8929 GCA_046262135.1 Pyrinomonadaceae bacterium | reverse complement strand
CTGCTGAGCAAAGAGGACCTTAACCGCATCTGGGTAATGCGCCGCGTACTGAATCCGCTTTCACCGGTCGAACAGATGGAAGTAGTACTCGAGCGGCTTGAGAAGGCCAAATCAAACGCGGAATTCCTCGCTTCCATGCAAAGCTAAAAGCAAGGGTGAGGGCGGAAAGTTTGCGCGAAGGATGAAGGATGAAACCTTCGATCCTTCCGTTTTATCTTTCTGTAACTGACTCGTCATCATTTACCAACTAAGTGAGTTCCCGATTCATCCTTCATCCCTTCGCCTTCATCCTTGCATTTCCGCCTTCATCCTTGCTTTTCTCTCTTCGTCCTTCATAATCACCCTTCCCGTCATGCGTATAGCCCTTCTTTCATCTGAAGTTGTGCCCTTTGCCAAAACAGGTGGACTTGCCGATGTTGCCGGCGCACTTCCGAAGGCCCTCTCCAAACAAGGCGTCGATGCGCGCGTGATTCTTCCTCTCTATCAGCAGATCGATCGAGAGTTGCTCAACGGCCCGGTTATGGATGGTGTTCCTGTAGAGTGGCGGGGAAGGATTAGACCAACACGTTTCTACCAGAGCGACGTGGCAGGAGTTCCGGCCTACCTCATCGATGCGCCTGAATATTTTGAAATGCCTTCCATCTATGGACATTCCAACGATCACGAGCGTTTTGCATTTTTCTCCCGCGCCGCCCTTGCTCTTCCGAAACATCTGCAATGGCAGCCGGATATTGTTCATGGCAACGACTGGCCCTGTGGCTTCGCGATGATGGAGCTGCGTGCGCGTCGTCGCCACGGACACTTCTTTCGAAATACCCGCAGTCTTTTCTCGATTCACAACCTGGCGTATCAAGGTGCGTTTGATCCCGGTGACTTATGGTGGCTCGGCTTCGGAGACTCGGCAGATAAGAACGACTTCATCCTTAAGGGCGCTGCTTCGGCGCTCAAAGCGGGCCTGATTGCGGCTGACGCGCTCTCTACCGTGAGCCGGCGGTATGCGGAGGAAATTCAAACACCGGAGCACGGTTCGGGCCTCGACTGGTTGTTGCGCGCGCGACGCGACAGACTGACGGGCATTACGAATGGCGTGGATTACGAACTTTGGAACCCAGAGACCGATCCGCATATAGCGGCCAACTTTTCGGTGAAGGATTTGAGTGGCAAGCTTGAATGCAAACACGATTTATTGCGGAGATTCGGCCTGGCTCCCGATTTGGAGAGGCCGATCATTGCCATCATCTCGAGATTGGTTTCGCAGAAGGGGTACGACCTGATTCGCGAAATCGCGACTTCTATAATCCGCACTGGCTCGTTTTTTGTTGCCCTCGGAGCGGGTGCCAGGGAATACGAAGACTTTCTTCAGCGGTGGCATGATAGCGCGCCGAGACAGGTGGGAATTTATAAGGGTTATGCCGGCGAACTCCTCGCACATCAAATCGAGGCTGGAGCAGATATTTTCCTCATGCCTTCGTATTATGAACCGTGCGGACTCAACCAAATGTATAGCATGCGCTATGGAACCGTGCCCGTCGTACGGGCTACGGGCGGTCTGGACGATACAGTGGAGGATTTCGCCGCATCACCGGGCATGGGAAATGGTTTTAAGTTTCACGAATACACTTCCGGCGCTTTGCTTGAAAAACTACGCGAAGCACTTTACTTTTATGGTAAGCCGGACCTATGGCAACGAATTCAACTGAACGGAATGTCGATGGACAATTCCTGGGAGGCCGCCGCGCAGAGATACATCGGCCTGTATCAAGATATAATTGGGTTAAGCAGTAAACAGCAGACAGCAAACAGTTAAGATCACGATTTTGCATCAGTAAACTTTCGGCGACGCTGGCTACTAGCTTTGAGATAACGAATACTGTTATTAGAATGTGCTGTTCATTGACTATCTGCTGTTGACTGTTTGCTGTTAACTGTTTTCTGTTTGCTTCTTATTGAGATTCGAATAAAGGGAGAGAACTCATGAGCGACAATGTAATTGAAGTGAGTGATAGCAGTTTTGAGAAGGACGTGCTGCAATCAGACAAGCCTGTTCTGGTCGACTTCTGGGCCGCCTGGTGTGCGCCTTGCAGAATGCTGGCGCCTACGGTCGACGCCGTCGCGGAAAAGTATGCTACCAACGCGCGCGTAGTGAAGATCAACGTCGACGATAATCCTTCCATATCTCAGCGCTACGGTATAAAAGGTATTCCCACGCTGATCCTGTTTAAAGGCGGTAAAGAGGAAGAACGCGTCGTGGGTGCCACCTCCAAAGAAGCAATCTCACGAATGATAGACAAGCACGTCGCCGGAGCGGCGACGGCGTAACTTCCGATCGATCTTAAGGCGCGGATTTTTCGTGATCGTTAGTCCGCGCCCGTTTTGTGTGTAAAAAGCAAACAGCAGACAGCAAGCAGTAAACAGCCGGAATGCCGGCCTCATGTTTTTTGCTGTTTGCTTCTTCCGTTTACTGTTTGTTGTTTGTGCCGCAACGTGAAGATCTAGCCCGGTAGTGGGTGCTAAGTTCTGTTCCGGCTGTTTGCTGTTCACTGTTTGCTGTTTGCTTTTTTACCATGTTCCGGCTGTTTGCTGTTCACTGTTTGCTGTTCGCTTTTTTACCATGTCCAAAATCATTGTTGTCATAGGCGCGCAGTGGGGCGATGAAGGCAAAGGCAAGATCGTTGACCTTTTAGCCGAGCATTTCGATATTGTCGCGCGCTACCAGGGCGGACATAACGCTGGCCATTCCGTGCAAGTGGGTGACCAGTCCTTCGTTTTGCATCTACTACCATCGGGAATTGTTCACCGCGGAAAGACGTGCGTACTTGGCAACGGGATGGTGATCGATCCAAAAGCGTTCTTTGAAGAGGCCGATCGTTTGATGGCCCAGGGCATCGAGGTTTCTCCTGAACGAGTCAAGATCAGCTCGCGCGCTCACTTAATCTTTCCATACCATCGCGCTCTCGATCACACTAGTGAAGAACGGCTTGGCAACGAAAAGGTGGGAACGACCTTGCGCGGGATTGGGCCCGCGTATGAAGACAAAGCGGGCCGCCGGGGCATACGAACCGCTGATGCGCTGGTTCCTGAAGTTTTGCACTCCCGAATTAAGCGCAACCTCGAGGATGCCAACCGCATCATCGAGGCCTATGGAGGCGAGAAACTTGCGGCGGACGAAATCTTTGTGGAAATGAAACGCCTGACGGAACGCCTGGCGAATTTCATTAGCGATACCACGCACTTCTTGAACGTGGCTGCTGTGCAAGGTCGATCGATTCTGCTTGAAGGCGCGCAGGCGACCCTGCTGGATGTGGATCATGGAACCTACCCATTCGTCACATCGTCGAGCACAATCGCAGGCGGCGCAATTATAGGTAGCGGACTGGCGCCGAATCGTCTTACCGGAGTGTTGGGTATCGTCCGAACTTACACAACACGTGTCGGCGAGGGTCCATTCCCCACCGAGATGGTTGAAGGTGAAGCTGAGATGGGCCAGCTCATTCGTGAGCGTGGTCGCGAGTACGGCGCATCGACGGGCCGGCCCAGGCGCTGTGGGTGGTTTGACGCCTTCGCAACGCGTTATGCAGCCGAGATCAACGGTTTTACTTCAGTGGCATTGACCAAACTTGATGTTCTGGACGCGCTTGAAGAGATCAAGGTCTGCACCGGATACAAACTAGAGGGGCGCGTGTGTGAATCTCTTCCCGCGGTTTCGCAGGACTTAAGGCGTATTGAACCCATTTACGAAACACTACCCGGGTGGCAGACATCTACAGTAGGGACCACAGAGATGAGTTCCCTTCCCGTTAACGCGCGGCGCTATGTGGAATTTCTTTCTCAGAAGATCGGTGTAGAGATTGGCCTCGTATCCACCGGCCCCGAACGTTCTCAAACAATCGTGGTTGAAGACTCCGCAGTGGGACGGTGGCTCAGCGACTAGTCTGGAGTGCAGAGTCCCAGAGTCTGGAGTCTGCTTGTCACCCAGGTCTACTAACTTGAAAGTTCGGACTGGAGACTCTAGACTCCTCACTCCAGACTGTTTGTGTGGGCCCATAGCTCAGTTGGTAGAGCAACTGGCTTTTAACCAGTGGGTCGCAGGTTCGAGTCCTGCTGGGCTCACCACTCCTTAAGCTTTTGCCGTCGGTGGTTGTGCCAATCGCTCTCCCATTCTCGCGTTTATCTTCCATTACTGCTTATCCAAAATGAGGTACAACTGATGAAACGACAACTATTTGTTACGCTGCTCATAATCTGCGCCGCATCCATCGCGGAAGCACAGCAGTCTGTCCGCAGGGCCATCGAGGTAAACAACAAGCATTTCACCGAAGCCTTCAATAAAGGCGATGCGGCTGCGGTAGCAAACATGTACGCCATTGACGCGCGAGTATTGCCGCCCAACGGCGAGATCGTCGAAGGCCGCGCCAACATACAAAAGTTCTGGCAAGGCGCGATGAGTTCAGGTTTGAAAATGGTAAGTCTGGAGAGGACCCATCTCGAGGCACACGGTAACATGGCGGTCGAAATTGGGCGCTACATCTTAACCGTCCCGGGAGCAGGCGGCACCACCACGACAGATAAAGGTAAGTATGTTGTCGTATGGAAACGGGAGGGTCGAAGCTGGAAGCTTGCTGTCGACATCTTCAACACCAGCATGCCGGCAACCGCCACTCCCTGAATGCCGGAGAAAACTTTCGCCGAACCCGCAAGGGCAGAAACCGAGCAGAACCAGCGGTATTCATCGATTACTTTTGGGGAGGGGAGACAGAGTGCATAGAGACCTCTCGCTTCTGGATTATTTGGATTAAGTAGGCAGTTTCTTTCAATAGGAGACTCCAGTCATGAAAAGATCGACTCAACATAAGTTCACTTATTTTACTGGCCTTTCTCTTCGCGATGTCTCTTAGTTGCACCGCTCCGGCGCCCAAAGCTCCAAAGGCGGTAAAAACGGTGGCATTCATTACGAATGCCTCCTCCGACTTCTGGAAGATCGCCCGCAAGGGATGCGAGAAAGCCGACACCGAATTGACCGATGTGACCGTGGCATTCAAAACGACAAATACAGGCGCAGTGGAGGAACAGAACGGACTCATTAGGGATGCGCTGGATACCGATCGCGCTGATGCGATCGCCGTCAGCATTATTGATCCAGCCGCCCAAAAGCAGTTGATAAACGACACAGCGAAGAGGGCCTGGGTCATCACTCAGGATAGCGACGCGCGTGATAGCGATCGTGCGCTCTATCTCGGCGCGGACAACCGCGCCGCGGGCCGCCAGGCCGGTGAACTTGTAAAGAAAGCTCTACCGCAGGGTGGAAAGATCATGGTCTTTGTCGGCAAGCGCGAAGTCCAGAACGCACAGGAACGCTTTGATGGATTGAAAGAAGCCTTGCAAGGTTCGAAGGTTGAGGTAATTGATCTGCTAACGGACGACGCCGATGAGGGTCGCGCAAGACAAAACGCGTATGAAGCACTGAAGAAATATCCCGACATAGCCGGAATGGTCGGTTTGTGGTCCTACAATGGTCCAGCAATCGTGCAGGCGTTAAGACCAGAGGGCAAGCTGGGCCAGATCAAGATCGTCTGCTTCGACGACGAACGCGCGACATTGGCAGCGATCAAAGAAGGGACGATCTTCGGGACCGTGGCACAGCAGCCGTTTGAGTACGGCTACCAGGCAGTTCAAATGGCGGGCAAACTCTTGAGAGGCGATCGTTCGGTAGTCCCAGCTAATAAGACGATTCTCATTCCGACGGTTGTGATCCAGAAAAATAACGTTGACGACTACACTAAGAAACTGAATCAGTTGCTTGGCATCACATCAGGTTAAGAGAACCGGCTTCTCGGCAGCCTCTCTTGTTTTTGAAGAGGCGCTCTTTTAACAGGTGGGTTCCCGGATTCGAGTCCTGACCAGCCGGCGTTGCACAAAAACCCGTCCTTGCCGATGGCACCGAAGCTACGACGCCGGACGTCGCGTCAGCGACCGCTGAATTTAGCCTGGCCTTGAAGAGTCAAAACTCGTCTGACCATGAGAACGCCGAAGGCGTGCAATAATTTAGCCCGGCGTACCACGCCGGGAAATGAGTCAGGCGATGGTCCATACCCTGAAAGGTTCAATAAATTCGTTGTTGAGAAGCTTGTTCAACGCTTTCACCGTAGGGGGGAAATAGACTCAGACCCAGGGTGCTACCCTGGGCTAAGTTACGTAACGCCTTCGGCGTAAAGGACTCGAATTTTGACAAATGCCGTGCGTTTGATAACCGCTCTTAGTAAGAAACGCAGTCCAGTATGACATCGCTCATTGATGGTGGAAGCGCGACCAGATTTCATAAGACCCGATTATCAGATGACTGTCCAATGGCTCCTTACGAGGAGCGCGTGGCTGGCTCCCTTGCACCTCGATGAAAAGCGCCTGTAGAATCCCCGCTCACCCTTTCCCAGGGGCGCAGAGTCATAATCCGACCGTTTCCTTGAGTTTCCCACTTGAACTGAGGAGGTCCTCGTAAATTGATCAAGGCGCTAGAGCAAAAAGTCTCTCAGTTGAATCAGTGTCTTTGTATCAACGTAAGTTTTTCGTTGAGCGGTAAACAACTGCCGGCGGACCATGGATACTTACTTTATTCCGCGATTTCAAAAGCGACAGAACGGGTCAGTAGCCCGACCGTCAGGGAGAGCGTATCGAGGTTACACAAAACGGACTGGCTTGCCATCGAACTGATCAGCGGCCTCCCTTCCGGCACCGGTTTGATCAGACTTCCAGAGCGCGGCGCGACTTTGCGTCTGCGGATTCCAGCAAACCATTACCGCGACGTGCTGCCGCTTGCCGGAAAACGACTTGACATCGGCGGTCACCAAATCCGACTCGGGTTTCCCGTCGCACGCCCCCTCGAACCCGCGCCCTCGATCTACGCGCGAGTTGTGACAATCAAAAAGTTCACCGACCCTGAACCGTTTCTCGGAGCAGTAAAGCGAAAGCTGGATTCGTTCGGGGTGAAAGGCCGCGTCGAACTCCCCCGCGACGAACAAGGCCGCTATCGCCGCCGCATCGTCACCATCCACGGCAAATCCGTCGTCGGCTTCTCCGTCGCTGTGCACGAACTAAACGACGACGACTCCGTGAAACTACAATCGTTTGGCATCGGCGGCCGGCGAGCGATGGGGTGTGGAATCTTCAATCCGATTGTACGAACGTACGACGTCCTCGGATGAAGGTCGGGCTTGAAAGAACGGTGATGAGAGAACAAGACAGAAAAAGATTGCTCGCTAAGAGCTCGCGCGACGGCAGAGAGTTCTTGCTGCGTACGCATTTATTCGAGACGAGACAAGCCGCGCGTCGCTTGTTCCGACTCGATAGGCGGTGGGGGCAAAACTGGTGTCGATTCTTTAGATTGACGACCGAAGAGACTCAGAAGCAATTCCTTCTAAATCTTTACATAGCAGCTTTGCTCCATGACATTGGTAAAGCAAACGCTGATTTCTATAAAGCAGTAACGACCAGCGGCTTCTTTCAACAAGCAGTACGTCATGAACATCTAAGCGCGCTGATTCTACATCTGCCCGACGTTCGCAGGTGGCTCACAGAGAACGACCTAATTGATGCTGATGTAATTACCGCTGCCGTTCTATCTCATCATCTGAAGGCGCAGGAGTCGGTAGGCAAATGGCAGTGGGGTCAAGCGCATGGCAAGAATCAGGTCAAGGTTGCGTTACGAGACAACGATGTCGGCGCTGTCTTCGAAAAGATTAGACGGATCGCCAAGCTGGGGACTATCCCTGAATTAACCAATGAGGATTGGTCCAGCACCTCGCCTTTGTGGTTAAGGGCGCGAGTTGAAGGTGGCAATTGTGCTTTTGATTTCGGCATGGCAGTGTCGGAAGAGAATAACCGCCGCCGCCTATTATTGGCTGTCAAGGCAGGATTAATCGTTGCTGACTCCGTCGCATCGGGTGTGGTTAGGGAGAATAGACCCATCAATCGGTGGATTGATGAGAAGGCTCATTCTCCCACTGTGACCGACGTTGAAATTTCCGAGAAGATAATCGAAAAGCGTGCGCAGTACCTCGAATCGCGCACAAGCAAGCCGTTCATATTTCATCGATTTCAAGAGCGTGCCGGAGAGTTGAGTTCACGTGCGCTCTTGCTGGCATCTTGCGGCTCTGGCAAAACACTGGCCGCTTGGAGATGGGCGAAGGCGCAAGCACGCACGCACAGCATTGGAAGAGTTATTTTTCTATATCCGACTCGCGGCACTGCAACTGAAGGATTTCGTGACTACGTAGGC
The DNA here is from genome assembly GCA_046262135.1 of Pyrinomonadaceae bacterium. GTDB lineage: Bacteria > Acidobacteriota > Blastocatellia > Pyrinomonadales > Pyrinomonadaceae > PSRF01. The sequence goes on along the minus strand of JBHENH010000123.1, from coordinate 660 downwards.
TGGGCACCCGAAGCAGAGGCGGCCCTTGTGACCGGAACATCACGCTACGAGCTTGAGGAAATGAGAAAGAATCCTCCCGATGAAAGCGACGCAACTTTTAATAAGAACTATAGAAATCAAGATGACGAGCGACTATTTGCGTTGGCTTGGTGGTCACGCAGATTCTTTAGCGCGACTGTCGACCAGTTTCTTGGCTTCATGGAACACGGGTACTCGAGTCTTTGCTTGCTTCCTGTGCTTGCCGATTCGCTACTGATAGTTGATGAGGTCCACAGCTATGACCGAAAGATGTTTGAGGCGCTGATGAATTTCTTGAAAACCTTTGATCTTCCTGTGCTTTGTATGACAGCGACATTGACCAACAGGCGGGTTGAACAGCTTGAAGGAATCGGATTTCAGAAATATCCAAAGACTGAAGACTATGCTGAACTCTCTGACTTGGTTAAAGAGGAGACGCATCTGAGGTATCACCGTTTACCCATCGCGGAAAAAGACAACGCCTTGCGGCATGCCCGCGAGGCATTCCGCGCGGGCAAACGCGTTTTGTGGGTCGTAAATGTGGTTGACCGTTGTCAGGAACTTGCACAATTGTTCGCCAGTGAACATGCGCTCTGCTATCACAGTCGCTTTACGCTGGAGAACCGCAAGCAGGTGCACGAC
>JBHENH010000122.1:482-9328 GCA_046262135.1 Pyrinomonadaceae bacterium | reverse complement strand
ACGCTGATGTTGAGATAAGAGACGACAAGGCGGCTGATCTTTTGGCGCTGATAAAAGAGTCGCTCCGCGAACGCCGTTTTGGGCTGGCCGTACGCATGGAAGTGTCTTCAACGATGCCGCTGGAGATGGTCGAATATTTGACTCAGTCGATCGGTCTCGAGCCGGACGACGTTTACGAGATCAACGGAGTGCTGAGCGCGTCAGACTTGATGGAACTGTATTCTCTGGAAAGGCCGGATCTAAAAGATCCGCCGTTAAAGATGACGGTACCGTCGCCCTTACGCAAGAAAAAGTCTGTGTTCGTTTACGTCGGTCAGCGACTTTATTCATACAGCCGCGCAAGACCGGAAGGTGTTGGCCATCAAGATATGTCTTTACCGCACCGGCCAGGATTCTCCCATCCCGGAGGCTTTAATCGAGGCCAGCGAGCGTGGTAAGCAAGTAACTGCGGTTGTTGAAATCAAAGCGCGTTTTGATGAGGAGAACAACATCGAGTGGGCCAAGCGACTCGCCGAATCCGGTGTCCACGTGGTCTATGGCCATGTGAACCTTAAAACCCACAGCAAAGTGACTCTCGTAGTAAGGCGAGAGGAGCAGGGGCTTCAGACCTACGTTCACATCGCGACTGGCAACTACAACCCAACCACCTCGAGGGTGTACACGGATCTGGGATTGCTGACCACTGATGAGGAAATCGGCGAAGATGCGACTGATCTATTCAATTTTTTGACAGGTTTTTCCCTGCAGAGGGAATACAGCCGGCTGATGGTGGCGCCTGTGAACCTTCGCGAGCGGATGATGGCGCTGATAGAGCGCGAGACCGCTCACGCAGAAGCAGGACGTGCCGCCCACATATCCGCGAAAATTAACCGCCTAACTGATTTGCATGTCATCGACGCGCTTTACCGGGCTTCGCAAGCCGGCGTAACGATCGATCTGATCGTACGTGGCGCCTGCATGCTACGCCCGGGAGTTCCCGGACTCTCTCAAACTATCCATGTGCGGAGCATTGTGGGCCGTTTTCTTGAGCACAGTCGGATCTTCTACTTTGCGAACGGAGGAGATGAGGATGTCTACATTGGATCAGCTGACTGGATGAGTCGCAATCTTGATCGTCGTGTCGAAGTTGTCACTCCCGTTCTGGATCCCCATTTGAAGAGGTATTTGAAAGATACGGTGCTGGCTGCTTACTTGCGAGATAACGTAAAGGCACGAATTTTAAACACTGACGGAGTATATGAACGTCCGCCGGTTCGTGAAGGTGAACGGCCTTTCAACAGTCAGATCTACTTCGAAGGCGTCAACAGTTCTCCGGCTCGCGATACCGGCCATCTATCGAGGAGGGGGCTACCATGGGCAAGGCCAGGATCCTAATTGTCATTCTTCTGAGTGTTACCTCTGCAACTTTTGCACAGAAGACCACAAATAAAAAACAACCCATACCGGAAGGCACGCCCATCCTGTGGAGAGAACTCGCCGGCGTAGAGTCGTATGACCTCTTAAATGGCCCAGGCGGCGAGTCAATGAAACCGGATCTATCTCGCGTGACTTTTATCAAAGATCAGGCGGCGGGCGGCTATTCGGTCAATTACCGTGTGCGCGACGGCTCCGGAAATATCTGGGTAGCCAAATTTAGCAGCGAAGCGCAGGCAGAGACATCGGCCGTGCGGCTGGTTTGGGCGGCTGGCTATATGACGGAGATCAATTATCTCGTTCCATGCGTGAAGATCGAAGGCATCCCGCAAAGCGGGCGGAAGCTGAAACGATGCGAGGGAGATGGCTTTGCCAACGTGAAATTTGAGGCGCGGCCGAAGCACGTAAAACGCCTTGAGAATTGGAAGTGGAACGACAACGTCTTCAAAGGTACGAAGGAACTTCAGGGATTGATAGTGCTGATGTCTCTCATGGACAACTGGGATTTGAAGGACGATAACAACAGAATAATTCTGGTGCCCGGAGCGGATGGGCGTCTCGAACGTCAGTACATTATCAGTGACCTTGGAGCCACTTTTGGTAAAACAGGTGGCTTTATCAGTCGCAGTCGTAACAAGCCTAAGGATTTCGCGAAGGCTAAATTTGTCGAGGGAGTTGACGGCAACAGGGTGCGATTTGCTTATAGCGGCAAGAACTCAGGTCTGTTTAGTAACATAACGATAGAAGAGGCCAGGCGGGTCGGCAATTTGCTTTCGCGTTTAAGCGATAAGCAAATCGGCGATGCCTTTCGCGCTGCGAACTACGCTCCCGAAGAAGTTGAACTGTTGACCAGCGCTGTTCGTGGGAGGATCAATCAGTTAGTCAACTTGCGCGAATAGGCCGGCAAGAACGGAAAGGGAGAAAGGGAGAAAGGGAAATGGGGAAATGGGGGAAATGGGGAAGGGGGGAAAGGGGAAAGGAAGTGTACAGTACGATACAACGAAAGTTTCGCTTTACCCATTCCCCTTTTCCCCTTTTTACCCATAACCCTTGAACGTTATGTGAGTTGCGGAGATTCCGAGTTGAAAGGATTGTGAGATATGAACAGGCTGACACTAGGCCTTCTGGCGACCTTTGCTGCCATCCTGCTCGTGTGCGGCGTGCTCGCTTACATTCTGCGGGATCCTTCAGAAGCAGCCGGGATCGACACTGCACCTGCACGTTCGGAAAATGCATCGACCTCACCCGCGGCCACAGCGACGCCGCGTGCCGGAACGGAGAATCAAAGCAAGCGCGAAAGCCATCCATTGATCTGGGAACTTTTCGGGCCAGACTCGTCCGGCGTCTCACCGTCCAGTTACGCTAGTTGGGAAACGACTGCCGCCAGAATCGCTTTACGATTTTCGCTGGCGGCGTTTCTAGCCGCACTACTCGCGTTCCGTCCACGTCGCGGTGTCTCTTTTAGCCGGCGTAATCCTTACGTGGCCCAGACCCAAATATTGATGGCCGTAGTAGCGGGCGCAATGATGATGGTTGTCGGCGACAGCGCGGCCCGCGCTTTTGGTATTTTCGCCGCGGCGTCGCTCGTGCGCTTTCGTACGAATATTCGCGACCCGAAAGAGATAACCGTACTTCTCATCTGCCTTGGTATCGGATTGGCCGCCGGCGTTGGCCGCTGGGACATGGCCCTCATATTGACCGTATTCGTGCTCATCGCCCTGGCTGTGCTCGAATATTTCGAGCAGTCGCAGGTGTTCCGCTCTATGGAGGTCTGTGTAGAAACGCGGAATGTGGACCAGACAAATGAAGTGTTGAAGAGGGTGTTTGGTCAGCACAACTTCGATACGGAACTTCGCGAGTTCAATCGTGAGGATGAGAAAGACCCGGTAGGCAAGATTGTATATCTCGTAAACTTGAACACAATCGTAAGCACCAGCGAACTGAGTGAGGAAATACTCGCCGCCGACCGGGAAAATATCGATAGCTTTGAATGGGACCAGAAGGAGAGCACCACCTACATTTATCGTTAGACCAGTTCTGTACCGAAAAAGAGGAAGGCTGCCCTGATGTCAGGACAGCCTTTTTTCAATGGATCGGAGATCTCCTGGATTTGTCTATTATTTATTCTCAACCTTGACTGCACCAGCCTCAGGCGTTGGCAGCGATTCGCTCTGCATCTGTGCGTAGTAATCCTTTACGAAATCCTTAAATGGCCCGTGGCCCCAGCTTGTGTAGAAGTCGTACTGCTTCATCTCTTTGTATACCTGGTCAAAGTTCCACTTATAGAACTGGTAACGATAGACAGCGCCCATTGCCCCAGTCCGATGTCGTCCGCCAGCACAGTGAACGAAGAACTTACCCGTCGCGGGGTCGCTCACGGTTTTCAAGAACATCTCCGTTGCTTCGGCGGTAGGGTATTTCTTGCCGGCCATTGGAATACTTACGTATTTCATTCCCAAGCTTTCAACTAACGGCCGTTCATACTCTTTTGGGTCACTCCGCAGATCGATAACGGTATGAATGCCCAGCGCCGCGAGATCTTTGTAATCATTCTCGTCAGGTTGCCCGCCCCGGTAGAACCGAGCATCCATCTGGCCGAAATTCTTAATCTTAATGACAAGCGTATTTACGTTTTGATTAGCTGTCTCTTGCGCTATAGAAAGGATGGCTAACGCGAGGATGGTTATCAAGGTACCTAAAGTTTTAAGGGAAGACATTTGCTTTAACGATACCGTCATTCAAGATCTCCTTGCTTTGAGTGGGAATAACGAACCCAGCCATTGAGATTCGTTTCTCAAGGCGCCAGTTGCCACCTGAAGATAGCATCCCAGGCTCTGCACGCTCAAGATTTATGAGTGGATCTTGCCTCACCCTCTCATCGTGACCGTATGAAAATAACCCACTGCACTACGAGAAACCGCGTACAGAAATGATGAAAAAATCTCAGAGCCCGCACCGTTTTATCGTTGCTGGATTTTGAACGTTGATATTCACCATTTAGCCGTCGTCATGAAAACGCATACTGGAAGATGGATGGCCTTGCGTCTCCTTAACGAAACCGTGGTCCACGAGATAGGAAAGAATCAGGCGCGCGTTATCTTCGGCATTGGTGTCGGTTGTCGTCAATCGTATCTCAGGATGCTGAGGGGGCTCATATGGATCATCAATGCCGGTAAGGTTCTTAATCTCACCGCGGCGTGCTTTTGCGTAAATGCCCTTTGTGTCCCGTTTCTCGCATTCTTCGAGAGGCGTATCAACGAAAACCTCGACGAAGCGATCATTTCCGACCATGCTTCTTGCATCATTCCTCGTAGATCTATAGGGACTCACTGCGGCGCAGACGACCGCGCCATCGTGCCGGACGATCTCTGAAGCGACAAAGGCAATTCTCCGTATATTAAGGTCACGGTCCTTCCTGCTGAAGCCGAGTCCCAGTGAAAGATTTCTGCGCACTTCGTCTCCGTCCAGCAGTGTCACTCGGCGTCCGCACTCTTGCAACAATATCGTGAGTACTTCGGCCGTCGTAGATTTTCCGGCGCCACTTAGCCCCGTAAACCAGACGCAGACTCCCTGTTTATGCCTCGGTGGGTAGGTTTCGGCAAGAATTTCGGCGACTTCAGGGCGAGTAAACCATTGTGGCAAAGCCCGGCCGTTGCGCAGGTAATCGTCTCGCACCTCTGTTCCTGAGATCGTGGCGGTTTTGACCCGGTCCGAGAGGAGCGATGTCTCCTCGTATCTACCTTCTTCGGGAAGGTAAACATATTCACTGAACGCTAAGACCTTTACTCCGGTTTCTTCGCTGTATTGCTCGACTAATTCCTGCGCCGCATAAGCAGCATAGAAAGGTTTACCGTTTGAATCCACGCCCGGGCTGGCGTGGTCCCGCCCGATAATCATGTAGTTGGCGCCGTAATTACGGCGAATCAAAGCATGCCACAAGGCTTCGCGCGGTCCCGCCATTCGCATTGCGAGAGGCAACAAGGAGAGAAGTGTTCGACTCCGGGCGTAATGATTCGCGGCAAGCACTTTGTATGTGCGCACGCGGACGTAGTGGTCGACATCTCCGGATCTGGTCATTCCAACCACCGGGTGCAAAAGTAGGACTCCGTCCACTAACTCGGCAGCCTTTTTTGTCATCTCTTCATGTGCGCGATGCAAAGGATTACGAGTTTGAAATGCGACGACATTTCCATGCCCAAGTCTTTCGAGTCTGTCTCGAGTCGCTGCGGGCGTCATGCGCAACTCTACGAAGTCGTAATGACGCGGCATCTTTATTAGACGCAGCTGTCCTGACAAGTTGCATTTGCCCCAGCCATGCATCTCTGCAACAAGTGGGTGTCTTAAGTCGACCGTGCCAAAAACCCGCTTTGAGACTTCTGCAAGATCCCATTCATAGACTTCTTCAATGGTCATTACGCCAAGAAGATCATTTCGCTCATCTCTCAATGCAACGTCCCGATCAAGATGGGCGAGCTGCGCGTCAACCGGAAGCGTGACCGGAATCGGGAAAACAGTGCCGCTCGCCAGGCGCATATCATCCACCACCCTGTCGTAATCTTCCTTGTTCATAAACCGGTCGAGCGGAGAAAATGCGCCGCTTGCGAGCAGTTCAAGATCACAAACCGAGCGTTTGGATAGTTGGATCGATTGGAGCTGTTTAGCATATTCAGTAAAGTCAGGTATAGCCTCTTCGCTAACTTTGAGATCGATCAAAGCGCCACCGTAGGGTGAAATCAGTTCAATCCTTTTTATGTCTTCTATCTCAGCCAATGAATATTTTTCCTCGCGCTTTGTTGTTTGAGCCCTGCATTCGCCCGGCGCTGTTCAGTAACCCGCGCGCGGCGCTGGTCGAGAACCGCCGTTCCAGCTGCGCTTCAAACGATACGAACCAGTATTACGGGCCTAGCGGTCGTAAAGGTATCGCTTCGTCTGGCTTCGTATCAACACGTCCCGCCACCATCTTACCCCCATCTTCCGCCCGTTCCTGGAGTGTGGCCGACACAAAAGCCGCTTCTGATATTGCTACCTCAATAATTCTTGGACTGCGGCCCGTGCATGAATCTGAGTAGTATCAAGAAGAGGAATCGCATCGCTCATGCCGTCTCGCAGTATCAATGACAGCTCTGTGCCTCCCAGTATCAGACCTTGTATAGCCTCACGTTCCTTCAATTGATCGATTATTGTGAGCAATCGGTTGCGGGTTTCCGGCAGAACAATGCCCTTTACCAATTCACTGAAGTACTTATCGTGAATGTAAGCTTGCTCCTCCTCATTTGGTACGACTAGCGAAATCCTTTTCTTAGAAAAGACGTCCGAGTAAAAGCGTCCCTGCATCGTGAAGCGTGTGGCAAACAAGCCCACTTTTTTCAGTCCCATTCGATCTGCTGCGTCGCAGGCCGCTTCTACAATGCTAATGAGGGAAATCGGTGACCGGCGTCGAACATCATCAAAGACAATATGAGCAGTACCGGCAGCCAGCAGCCCAAAATCGGCCCCGGCGCATGCAAGTTTCTCGACTTCACCAACCAGGTAATCGGTCACTCTTGCTAGTTCATCTGCTTCAATCAATTCCAACATCCTTTTCAGATCAATACTATTGATAATGATTGACGGATAGCTTCCATCCTGTTTCTGAGCACGATAAGAGGCGATGATCGAGCGATAGTACTCAATCGTAGATTCTGGTCCAATGCCACCAATGATTCCGACGCTCTTCATCTTTTGGTTACGGCGGCTCAACTTCTCATAGGTTACTTACCGCTGTGCGTTATTAATGAATATTCGTAATTCATGATTTGGGTGCCTCATGCGAGCAGTTAACTTACGCGTGCTGCAGCTTCCAGTCGTTCACGTCGCATCGTCGGGTTCTTTTGTTATCATGATTTGTATTGAATAACTCGCACTCTTTCAAGCGTGACCAATCCATCTGTGATCATTTCATCTAGTAAAGGCAGAAACTGTTCTATTCGTTCCAAGCTATCAGCGATCTCTACCACCATAGGAAGGTCCTCGGATAGTCGCAAGATTTTTGCGGTGTGCAGAATGCTATGTCTGCCAAATCCCATAACACCGCGCGTCACGGTGGCGCCCGCCAACCCCACCTCTCTAGCCTTCAATACAATCGCCTCGTAAAGCGGATGGTGACCGTGTCTATCACTTTCACCGACGAAAATACGCAAAAGATATCCGTCTTCAGGAATTTGCATAGCGTCTCCTTACAAAGCTCTCGCTAACGTGTACCCGGCCCACACCAGGAGCAACCCCATGACATTTGAAGCGACAATATTTAACACAGCCAGTCCAACCTCGTTATCCTGAAGCAACGTAAACGTCTGTAACCCCAGAGATGAGAATGTGGTAAACCCTCCTAACAATCCGATGAGGATAATCGTGCGCACATTCTGATTTACCAGGTAGCGTTCCTGCATGAGGTAAAACAACAACCCAACCAGGAAACATCCGACCAGGTTGACTGCGAGAGTGCCAAAAGGAAAGGTCTCACCGTACCTTCGCGCGACAACGCCGGACAGCCAGTATCTTCCTAGTGTGCCAATGAAACCCGCGAAACCGATTAAAAGTAATTTCACCATCATGCTCCTCAAGAAAAACTCCTAACCAATTCGGAAACGGCCTCCGAAATGATTAGGAGTCATCAACCCATCAGGTGGTTATACGGCGAACTCCATCGCCAAACCTATCGCTATTCTACATGACGTGATGCTGGAAAGAATCCCATCTTCGCTGCTTCAAGGCCAAAGTTTTGTCTTGCTCGCGACTCAGTCTGTCACTGATCTCTCATTTGCTTGTGAAGCCACGCCTTGGCCATGCTCCATTCCCGTTTGACGGTTCGCGGTGAAACTCCCAAAGCTTCAGCCGTCTCCTCGACTGTAAGTCCCCCAACGACGCGAAGCTCAACCACTTGCACACTTCGATACGCTGCCTATCCAAATTCGAGCTTGTACTTTTGTAATTGCGCTTTCATCTCCGACATGAACTGGATGAATTCGGGCGCTTGTCTGATACGATTCAAGTAAGGATCGCGCTCAAATAGCGGATAGCAGGGGAGACCTGTCTCGGCGGTTTCCCTCAACCACTTAATAGTTTCCTGACGCTTGCCCGCAAGCGCATAGACGCGGGCGATCTCGTAGGCGATATGGTGGTATCCTCGGTTTTTTTGAATATGTTCGAGAATCCATGGAATTTCCGCTTCAGCCGCGTGAAAGTCTTCCTTCAAAGCTAAAAATAAGGCTTTGCTGAGTCGCACCCCAGGGTCATTAGGGTCTTTCACTAAAGCCTGTTCGAGCAACGGCTGGGCGTCGTTCAACCTATTCTTCTCAAGATAGTATCTGAGGTCGGGGCCGCGATTAAAGAATCGCTGCTGCGCCGCCAACCCCTCATCTGGCCTGCCGCTCAGGATAGTACTGTTGTAAATC
>JBHENH010000122.1:0-472 GCA_046262135.1 Pyrinomonadaceae bacterium | reverse complement strand
CGGATCTATTCCTAATGCCCTTTGAAACTCTCTGCTGGCTTGATCTTCAAGGCCGGTGTGCCAATAGATAACGCCCAATTCCAAATGACCGATGCTTGGATTAAGCTGCTGCGCTAATAGCAATTCGTTAATAGCGGCTTCAGTCTGATACCCTTCATAGGCACTCCACAGTATTAAATGGCGCGCCACATGCGTCTCTGCAAGCTGCGAGTCAAGCGCCTCTGCCTGACGCATCTCTTGTCTTGCGTGCTCTACCCAAACGGGATCGGGTTCGATAAACATAGCCATCCAGGCGTAAGCATAGGCGAGTTGCGCATGCGCCAGCGCATACTGCGGATCAGCGCTGATAGCTTGTTTGAATAACGCGATTGTAGCTTCCATCTGCGGCTTGTCTTCGATAGACCAGCCGCGTTGCTCGAGGCTATACCTTCCTTTCACATAATATTCGTAAGCGACCGTGTTTGACGTATAC
>JBHENH010000121.1:0-9390 GCA_046262135.1 Pyrinomonadaceae bacterium | reverse complement strand
CACCTCAAATTGGGTTGAGACTCCTTGAATACATAAAGGCACACATCCCGAAATCCAAGGTGCTGGTCATGACTTCAGCTAGTGAAATGGAAACTCGCAAGGCTTGTTACGCCGTGGGCGCTGATGAATTTTTAGGTAAGCCTTTTGATACTGAGCATTTACTTTCGACAATCCGAAAGATGGTATGCGGTTCGCTCGATTGTGCTTAACTAGGAGGATGGCTTTGCGCCTTGTACGGGCCAACAGATTCGCGGCTCACCGCAAGTGGTTACGAGTTAATCACCGTTGACGGCGGATCCTGCTGACTTCTCTCTCTCCGTCTGCGATAATAATCACTTTAAAATTAGGTTCTTCGAGCCGCCACGGCTGGAAACTTTGCACTTCCCTGTTCATCGATGAGCGAAGCCAGCGAGAAAGTAAGCGGGGTGAGTGAGCTTCCCCTTTTCCCGCTTCCGATAGTTCTATTTCCCGGCGTACCTCTGCCCCTGCACATATTCGAGCCGCGGTACAGGCGGATGCTGAACGACATCCGAGGCGGAAACAATCTTTTTGGCCTTTCCTATCTTGACGTCTCAACTTCAGATAATGATGTTCCGCCCGCCGGTCACATCGGCTGTGCGGCGGAAGTCACGGAAATACAGACCCTCCCCGATGGCCGCTCAAACATTCTTACCAACGGCGTGATCAGGTACGCCATTAAAGAGTATGTTGAGCGCGGCGATCCTTATCTGGTAGCTCGTGTCAGTTTCTTTGAGGATGAAGAAGAGGATCGCGATTTGTTGATCGAAAGTTCGCATGAAGTCGCGGAAACATTCAGCCGCATAGCCCGCGCAGTTCGCATCATCAACGATGAGCAAACGAGTTTGCCTGACATTTCTAATACCGAGCCTCAACGACTTTCTTTTCTGGTCGCGGCAGCAATGGAGTTAGACTCAGAGGTGAAGCAGAATTTACTCGAGATGCGTTTGACTTCCGCCCGATTGCAGCGTTTGAGCGACATGCTCGAACACGCGGTGTCCGGATATGAAGAGCGGGCACGAATACACGAGATCGCAAAAGGCAACGGCCACAGCGGCAAGAAAATTGAACTAGAATGACAAGCGGCACACACAGTCAGGGAGAGCTGCACGCCAAGGAGCAACCGCAGGACATCCGGGTCCGGGTGCTTTTTTTCGGCGCAGCGCGCGATGCGGCAGGTTCTACGGAAGTCGAGATGCTTTTGCACGGCGCAGTAACAGCTGCGCTTGCTTTTGAAGAGGTGCTAAAGCGTTATCCGACGCTGCGCCGGTTTGGGCGGTCGCTTTTATTAGCGGTCAATCAGGAATACGCGGGGGCAGATCGAGAGGTGCAGGATGGCGATGAACTGGCGGTGTTTCCACCAGTCAGTGGCGGATCACAGAAGGTTACGAATGCCGACCGGCCCGATGATTCAGCGTCAACTGTCCCGACAGGGCCGGACCCAACCGATATAGATCTTCTCGACACACGTCGCACTGAGGGCGCAGTCGATTTCTTCGAAATAACTACCAATGCAATCGATGTTGGCGCGGTTGCGCGCAGAGTTGTATTAGCGGAATGCGGCGCCACCGTTACGCTGGACGGGTACGCTCGTGAATGGACGGGGGGCCGCCGAACGCTTTACCTGATCTATGAAACCTACGAGTCAATGGCTCTCAGTGAGTTGCGACGACTCGGCTGTAAAGCGCACGAGCGTTTTGAGATCGCTCATATAGGCGTCGTTCACCGCACGGGTCGGCTCGAGATTGGGGAAACCAGTGTTGTGATAGCCGTCAGCGCGCCGCATCGTCGTGCCGCGTTTGAAGCCTGCGAGTGGGCCATCAGCGAACTCAAGCGAACTGTACCTATTTGGAAGAAGGAAGTTTTCGAGGACGGTGAGGTTTGGGTAGAAGGTGAGGCTACAGGCCCACCTGGTTCAACCCCCCTTTAATTATTATCCGATGAGCGCTACTGAGTCGGCGGGGCAAGCCCACCTTCCCATCCTGGGCTGAGTGCAGGCCGTAATAACACTGCAGTGAAAACCCTTTCAGGACGAAGTTTACCCTTAACTTTAAACCCTCTAAGCAGGTAAGGTGGGCTTCACCCCGCTGCTCCCTAAACACAACTCGCGAACTCGGAGTCTAGCTAGCCGGCGACTCTTCAGTTTCTTCTTCTGCGGATGCTTCAACCAGCGATGCGCTGGTTACCCTGTCACCTTCTTCAGTCTTGATTAACCGCACACCCTGAGCGCTACGTCCGGTCTTGCGAATCTGTGCCGCTTCCAGCCGAATCAACTTCGCCTGTTGTGTGATAATCATAATCTCCGACTCTTCATCCACAGGGAATACGGCGACTACTTTGCCGGTCTTTTCGGTAGTCTTCATATTGATAACGCCCTTGCCGCCGCGAGCCTGCAGTCGATACGTGGTAATAGGCGTCTGCTTACCGTAACCCTGCTCCGACACAGAAAGCATTTTCTCTGTGTCGTCAGCAGAGACAGGGCAAACTGAAACCACGTAATCGTCTGGGCGTAAATCGATCCCCCGCACGCCACGAGTGGCACGACCCATCGGGCGCACATTCTTTTCATCAAATCGAATTGCCAGGCCATTGTGAGTGGCTATGAAAATTCGCTTCGTGCCGTCAGTCAAGACCACATCCAGTAATTGATCGCCATCGTCAACATTGATGGCAATGATCCCGTTTGAACGAATGTTTTGGAAATCGGCTAGCGAAGTCTTCTTGATTACTCCCTTGCGCGTGACCATCACCACATACCTTCCTTCGGTGAAATCCCGCACAGGCACAACCCCTGCGAGTTTCCGGTCTGAAGGAATATTAATCAGATTAACGACTGCCTTGCCGCGCGCAGATGCCGCAGCATCGGGTACCTCGTGAACTTTCAGCTTGTACACCATACCGTCGTCGGTAAAGATCATTATGTAAGCATGAGTGGACGCGATGAAGAGATGCTCAACGAAGTCGCCACCCTTGGCAGCGGCGCCAAATCGCCCTTTCCCTCCGCGCCCCTGCCGCTGATAAGTGGTAATTGGCGTGCGTTTTATGTAACCGCTGTTAGTCACTGTGATGGCGACATCTTCATCAGCGATCAGATCCTCAATCGAAAACTCGACGCCCTCATCCACAATCTCCGTGCGTCGCGCGTCGCCAAACTCCTTCTTAACTTCCTCGAGCTCATTTCCGATGACCCGTCGCAACGAGCTTTCATTAGCCAGGATTTCTTCCAGCTCGGCGATGTGCTTTATGATGCCCTCATACTCGTCGGTAATCTTTTGTCGTTCGAGAGCCGACAGTCGCCGCAACTGCAGATCAAGGATTGCCTGAGCCTGCAACTCCGAAAATCCCAGCCGCTCCATAGTTTTTTGTAACTTCGCTAAATAAGTCTTTAGTGGAGTATCTGACGGCGCTCCCTTCCACGTTTTGACTTCGCTCATGGTCGTCATCTGGCCCATCAACCATTGCCGAGCTTCATCAACAGAACGAGAGTTGCGTATCAGCGTCACGATGTAATCAAGCGTGTCGATCGCTTTCGTCAAGCCTTCCAGAATATGAGCACGCGCCTGGGCTTTTCGTAACTCATATTCGGTCCGGCGGCGCACCACCTCACGTCTAAAATCAACGAAGCACTCGAGCATCTGCTTTAGATTCAAGACGCGAGGCTGGCCATTGACTATAGCCAGATTGATTACACCGAATGACGACTGCATCGGAGTCAACTTATATAGCTTGTTAAGAACGATCTGGGGGACCGCGTCCCGCTTCAGTTCGACCACTATGCGCATGCCAGTGCGATCTGACTCGTCACGCAAATCAGCCACTCCATCAAGCTTTTTCTCATTTATCAGCTCAGCTATGCGCTCGATCAAACGAGCCTTGTTTACCTGGAACGGTATTTCCGTAATCACAACAGCATCCCGCTCCTGGGCGCCTCGACCGATCCGATCAATTCCCGCACGCGCACGCATCTGTATGATCCCGCGACCTGTAAGATACGACCTCTTAAGTTCTTCGCCCCCATAGATGAAACCCCCGGTCGGGAAATCCGGTCCGGTCACGATCTTCGTCAAAGCCTCGATAGCGATTTCCGGCTTGCGCAGCACGGCTAGGGTGGCGTCGACGATCTCGCTGAGGTTATGGGGTGGAATCTTCGTAGCCATGCCCACAGCAATACCATCCGAGCCATTAATCAGCAGGTTCGGTATGCGAGTCGGCAATACCCTTGGTTCACTCAAAGACTCATCGTAATTCGGTTGAAAATCGACCGTCTCTTTTTCCAGATCGGCAAGCACGACGTTGGTTATGCGCGCCATGCGTATTTCCGTGTAGCGCATTGCCGCGGCCGCATCTCCATCGACGGATCCAAAGTTCCCCTGCCCATCGATTAAGGGATAGCGCATGGAGAAATCCTGCGCCAAACGAACAATGGTGTCGTATACAGCGGTGTCACCATGCGGATGATATTTACCAATCACATCGCCAACGATGCGCGCGCTCTTTTTATAAGGTTTGTTGTATGTGTTGCCTAATTCGTTCATCGCCCAGAGAACGCGGCGGTGAACTGGCTTGAGTCCGTCGCGCACATCCGGCAAAGCGCGCCCGATGATCACCGACATCGCATAATCGAGATACGACCGTCGCATCTCGTCTTCAATGTTTATATGATTGCGTTCAGAACTAGTTTCCATCCCATTGACCTTTCCAGTACAATCCGGCCTCCAATTGCTTTCTTGTTAAAATATGGCGAGCCGGATTGCTTACACAGTTTTTATCGTTTGATTGTCGTTAAAATGTTGTCTTGAAGTGAGCTGCTTCGCCGGGAAACGTTAGTTGTAAAAGCGTTGCGCGAAAGTGGCTCCCATGGCCGAGAAAGTAAGTTTTATTGTAGCCGAGACGCGGGCTTTTGGCAAACCAAAAAGTCGCGACAAACCTAATAAAATCAAGGGCTTCGGCGCGAAACCCGTCCTTAATTTATCGCCCACCCAGCCCAGCGCGGTAGTATAATTCTGATTTAAGTCTGATGGCGCTTTACCTCCAATCATCACATGCCTGAACAGCGAGACTGGAAGCGCAATCGCGAGCGATTGGAATTAAAGTTACCTGTTCGCGTGCGCTGTCGGGAAACGCCGGAATTTGAATGGACCGAGATCACTCGTCTCCTTGATGTCACTCCCTTTGGGGCCGGTTTTACTTTGAAGCGACCGGTAGAAAAGGGCCGTCTGATACATATGACTATTCCTATGCCCCGGCAATTGCGCGTATTCGATCACGTCGAAGACCAGTACAAAGTGTGGGCCATCGTACGTCACATCAGGTCGGTTGCGCCGGCCGACAGCAAGGTTCCATTGTTTGAAATCGGAGTTGCATTCGTAGGAAAGCGTCCTCCGCGCAGCTATGAGTCAGATCCATCAAAACGGTACGAGATTGGCGCGGCGACGGCTGATAGTTTGACTATCGTGGAGGATGCGCCACCTGTCGAGATGGTCTCCTCCGATAAAAGAGTTCACACTCGCCACAATATTCCGGTCGATATGCTAATAGAGACTTTCAATGACCAGGGAGAAGTAGAGGAGAGCGAGCGTACCGTGTCGGAAAACATCAGTCAAAAGGGAGCTGCGATTTATACTACGCTGGCTTTACCTGTCGGAAGATTCATTCGCCTGACGAGCGAGCAATATAAAATTACGGTGCATGCGGCAGTGCGAGGATCCAGCATGGGACCTACTGGCGTACCCAGGATTCACGTTGAATTTATTGATCGGGAATGGCCCCTTTAATTCCGGAGCGTGACAGCCCGGGCTGGGCCATCAGTAGAGTGCCGGTTGCTGGAAGTCAGCAATTGATTAATACGTCTTCGTAATTGTTTTGTTCTCGTTCCCTATTTTCTCCTCAGCCACGTGAGCAACCTGGAAACATCCGCGCGACAAAAACCTGCTGTGGGGGCCCGGTCTGTAAAGAAAGCGCTGCCGCAATCTCTGCTCAACCTGCTACGGCCAGTCGTGGGATCCTTCAGTCGCCTGTTTTGGCGGCTGGAACATAAGGGTGTAGAGAATATTCCCTTCGACAGTGGCGTCATCGTTGCCGCGAACCATCAGAGCTACGGTGATCCCTTTTGGTTGGCGGTACCTATCAAAAGACCGATTCGGTTCCTGGCGTGGAGCGAAGCGTTCTCGTGGCCCGTCGTCGGGAAAGCGATCAGGCTGCTCGGCGCGTGGCCACTTCAAATTGAAGGAAGTGATCCGGCGGCGATCCGACGTTCACTGACGTGGCTTCGGGAGCGCGGTGTAGTGGTAATTTTTCCAGAGGGCGGCCGCGGGTTGCCCGACGGCTCCATGATCCACATGAAGGGTGGGGCAGTGCGGATGGCCCTGGAGGCTGGCGTGCCTATTCTTCCTGTAACTATTCGAGGAGCTAACAGAGTTTGGCCGACAGGCAAACGGCTACCCCGGCCTGGAAAAGTCGAAATTCTGTATCACCCGCTTTTCTATGTGAAGCAGCATCCGGGCGAAGAGCCCAGGGCTTGTGCCCGCCGCGAAACAGATCGCTTGGCAGAGATTATCCAGTCTGGACTGATTACCAAACAGAATAATTCAAAGCGGAACTCCGAAACGTAGCGGCTACTTCGCTCGTCCTGTTCGGATCTTCGCGCCCAGTGACTAGCGCTGATTCAGGACTTGCATCATCGCCTCATGAATCTGACCGTTACTCGCAAGCACTCTCGGGTTATAAATGTCCAACGAACCACCGTTGAAATCAGTGATCTTTCCGCCGGCCTCGTGAATCAAAAGTACACCCGCGGCGATGTCCCAGGCTCGTAGACCTTCTTCCCAGAAGCCATCGAATCGTCCGCAAGCGACGTAGGCTAGATCAAGCGATGCTGAGCCGTCGCGTCTAACGGCCTGGGCCTCCATTGTGAAATTTGCAAAGTCTTGGACAAAGTTTGGTCGCTCGCGCACGTTGTATGGAAAACCGGTACACAACATGGCGGCGTTGAGATCATCGACGCGGGAGACGCGCATGGGCAGTTCATTTAGAGTGGCGCCTCGCCCGCGCTCGGCCGCGAACATTTCGTCCCGCATCGGGTCATAGATCACGCCGACTTCGATCTCACCTGCACACTCAAGCGCAATGGAAACGCAAAAACATGGATAGCCGTGAGCGTAATTCGTAGTCCCATCGAGGGGATCGATGATCCACTTCCAATCCGTTTTTCCCGCTACCACTTCAATCCCGTCAGTTGCGCCCGATTCCTCGGCTAAAATGGCATGCCGAGGGTAATGCGATTTGATTCTGTCAATGATCAGCCTCTCAGAGGCCAGATCAGATTCCGTGACAAGATCAATGGCGCCTTTATTTGAAACCTGTAATGCCCGTCCTACACGGTCAGCAAGAATCCGTCCGGCGTCCCGCGCTGTTTGAATTGCAAAGTTGAGCAATCTAATTCTTCCTATCTATTTTTGGTTACCTGCAAGGATATATCACATTGCGGTGGAACGGGTCGGCGATCCTCGATGACGGTGGGATGGCTATCGCGGAAACATGGTGAGGGTTATGCGCACACTTTCTCCACACAAAAGAAAGTGTGGGCCTGTCTATCCTCTGGTATTCTTAATCCAAATGAGACGGGTATCCGCAGAATCCGGCTGTCCTTCGCAGCTTCTGTCTGCATTAATTACCGCTTTGATAATTGGGTGGGGCGCGACGAGGAGCGCTGCTCAGCAAAAGAACCCTGTACGCAAGTCGGCTTCGATTTCCCAAAGCGGGAATCCAGCATCTGCTCCCGCGCCCGCAGCACAACTGGAGCGGTTACCTCCGGATAGTTCAGTCGAGGAAGCCGACGTTGCCATTACTGCTAACGTGCGGGCGGACTCGCTACGCTTCGACGTGGTGCCGAATCCGACTGTCGAATTTCCGGGACAACCGCAACGTGACACCGTATGGGAAGCGCAAAGAGAGAACGTTCCCACCCCCGTTCAGCCAGGAGTGACTTATCGAAACATTGGGATTCGCCTGAAGATCACCAGCATTTTTAGCGACATCGATCGCATCGTCGCGGAAGCGCTTGGTGAAGTTCCAATTAGTGATGACCAAATCAGAGTTTCCGGGTCGGCAAACATACCGTCCAACAACCCGAATGCTAAGTCTCGTGCGCGCCCGGTCATAGCTTCCACGCCCTTAGGTGGTCGACCATGAAAGTTGTGAATCCCCGCGGGATGAGATTTTTATACCGCCTCTTATCTCTTGCCGTTGTACTGATCGCAATTTCTCTTGTCGCGTCGGCCCAGGCGACAAAACCGCAGGAGGTGCGAGACACGCCAGTGCCTGGTCCAGTCCGCACAAACGCTGACGAAACCTTTGAGTTGAACATCGATGAGCGGCGTTTCACGCAGGAAAACTTCAAAGCGTCGACGTCGGTAGGCACCGATGGAGACACCGGACTTAACCTCCAGGTCGGTGTAGGTCTTGCTGCGGACAGAATAGAAGTACTCTTGCGGAATGTGCGCGGCAGCGTTCGTTTCCGGGGTACCGTGGATCGTGTCCTCGAGATGATTGGTAGCCGCCGCGTCTTGTCGCCCCCATCTTCCCCCAAATAAAGATTGTCTGCAGAACAAAAGCAGGTCATTGCAGCCCCCGACGTTGGTTTTACTTTGCGTAAATTGTCCAGGAGGAAACAATGAGCAAACTTTTGCGATTCGGAGCAACTGCGGCATTGATGCTTGCTGTGTCTGCTGCCGTATTGGCGCAACAAACCACAACCACCACAACTGGCTCGCCTGACGCTTCAATTACGTCGAGCCGAACCAGTCAGGCTCGTCCGACGCCTACTCCCGTAACTCCTGTTCGTCCACTAACGCAAGAGGAGCGCACGCGGCAGGAAGCTTCCAGTGCCCGACGCCGGCAGGAAGCGAGTTCAGGCGATCCTGACGTGCTACTGGACGTGCCAAATCTTTCTGTTGATGAGATCACACTCGAAGTGGAGAATCTAAAGGCGAAGGTTTCTCTTGATGCTCGGCTGGCGAATCTTTTGGCGCTAACCGCGGGCGCCGACGTTAGCATCGATAAGGTGAAGCTACAGATAAAGGGCGTGAAGGCCGAGGTGTTATTGAAAGTGAGGCTCGATAACGTTGCCGCGATAATCGATCGGACGCTAACGACCATCGATCGCAATCCTGAGATACTTACAAAACTTCTGGAGAGCGTGGACAAGACCGTCGGGACAGTGGGCGGTGTTGCCCAAACAGCGTTACAGCCAGGTGGAGTGTTGAGTCAGACGATAAATACGCTGGGCCAGACCGTACAACGAACGGTCGACACCACCGGAAACATCGTTGAGAAGACGCTTGATACTACAGGCAAAGTAGTTACTTCTAATAC
>JBHENH010000120.1:8930-9397 GCA_046262135.1 Pyrinomonadaceae bacterium | reverse complement strand
ATATAGCCTACGACAGCGACGATCATCCCAACGGGGTAACTTGCAATATCCAAATAAGCTGCAGGTAACCGCTCGCAGCTAGGAACAAGGGTCCACCGCTGTAAACAGACTGCCGGGAAACCCGGTTTTCTCTTAGGGGTCGATCTGTGCCTTGAAGTCGGGTCACGCGTAATCAAGCGCGGCTGCGACTGATGAAGGCGATTATTGCAACAAACAGAGCCGAACCAATGATGGACCACACGATGGGAAAGTTTGTGGTACCAATTTGAATTGCGAACAGCTCAGGCAGTCCGAGCATGCGCGCCAGCCACATTCCCAGCAGGGCGCCCACAAATCCGAGGGCGATAGAAACGAGACAACCGCCACGCGAAAAGCCGCTAATTGCCTGCCCGAGCGCTCCGCATAACCCGGCGATGATAAGTAGTACGATAACGTCGAGTATTGTCATTTTTGAATCTCCTTCAGAA
>JBHENH010000120.1:0-8920 GCA_046262135.1 Pyrinomonadaceae bacterium | reverse complement strand
AGGATCGCCGGTTACCGCGATGATGTCTGCAAATTTTCCCGCCTCAATGGCGCCAAAGTCGCTTGACCGTTCCAGCAGATCTGCAGCGACAACCGTCGCTGACTGAATGGCCTGCAGCGGTGTCATTCCATAGCGCACCATGTAGGTAAATTCTTTTGCCTGATTCTCGGTCCAGGCGTAACCGCCGGCATCCGTCCCGTACGCGATCTTGACTCCTCTTCGGACCGCCAGGCCAAAAGCTTTGGCTTCGAGGTCGCGCATTGTCAGCCATATGGGTGCGCCACCTGCGGCCCTACCTTCTGCCACATAGACGCCCACATAGATAGTTGGACACCAAAAAACTCCCTGGCGCACCATGCGGTCCATGAGCCCCTCGTCAAGCCCGTATCCATGTTCAATTGAGTCGACCCCTGCTCTAAGCGAGGCGTCGATTCCATCCCAGCCCATTGCGTGAGCAGCTACACGGCGGCCCAGACGATGGGCTTCGCCTACCATTGCTTTCATCTCGTCATCGGTGAAGTTGACCCATGAATGCAGCGCACCATCCTTCATGTAGTACCGCCGATCAGCATAAAACTTTATCCAGTCAGCGCCGTATTTAACCTGTTCGCGGACTGCCTTGCGAATGTTGTCTGGTCCATCAACGATCTGCACGCCTTCAGGCATCTTTAATTCCCAGGAGTACCCTGATAGCGGATACATCCCGGTAGCGGAAAAAGCGCGTGTGGAAACAAACAGCCGCGGACCCGGAATAATGCCCCGATTGATAGCCGTCTTGACGTCAACATCGGCATACATCGCGCCTTCCGTTTCCAGATCACGCATCACGGTAAAACCGTTTAGCAATCCAGTGCGAGCTGCGACAGTAGCCCGAATGGTGCGGTACGGTATCGACTCCTTCAGCAATTGTTCGTCATAGTCCGCCGCCGTGATGTCGCCCTGCAACAGGACATGTGTGTGGCAATCAGCAAGTCCGGGAAGGATCGTTGCGCGAGAAAGATCAATAACTTGCGCAGAGGAAGGCGCGGTCCTCTGAATCTCCACGAGCGCGCCGACAGCTTTAATACGCTCGCCTTCAACGAGAATGCCCTGGTTTTCAAGGACGCGTCCCGTGCGTACGTCAAGCAACCGGCCAGCCTTGAGAAGCACAACGTTCGGAGCGGGCCTAACTTGAGAGGTTAGCGTTATTGGAAGAAAGCAAGATACCAACAGGCCGGTCAGCAATCTTTTCATATATTGTCTCCAATCGAAATTGAGTCAGGACCTGGCGGGCAGGCCCCCCTTCCTGAAAAATGACAGATCGAAAATGAAAAATTACAAATGGAAAATCGAAGAAGCAAGATGTTTAATTTTTCATTTTCATTTCTCATTTCTCAGTGATCCTTTGAGCAAACATTTGAGATCTTCAAGGGCTTGCCCCCGCTCTTCCCTGCCCCAAAAATCCTTTTTGCCTGATCCACTCACGAACCACTTCCGCCAAATCGCGCTTATTTGCATCGACTTCGTAATTTAACTTCCGCATCTCATCCGTTGTGATCGCATGCGCCAGTTTCCCTAACACAGCTCTCAAAGGTTCAACGGTCGAATACGCATCGTTACGCACAAGGTAAACGGCCTCATAGGGTGGAAAGTAGTGCCGGTCGTCTTCGAGTTGAACAAGATCGAGCGCTGCGATTCTGCCTTCTGTTGAATTGCCGGCAATCAAATCCACTTTACCTGAAGCAAGTGCGATGTAAGTGAGCGACAGATCCATCTCGCGCGGTTGTTCGGCGAATTTCAATCCATAAGTTTTGACGAAGCCGGGATAGCCATCTGAGCGCGACATAAAGTCCTGGCCAAATCCTGCGCGCCAATTCTGTGCATAAGATGCAGCATCGGAAATCGTTTTCAGTTTCAAACGTCTTACTTCAGCGCCACGTACAAGGATAGCAAAAGTATTTTCAAACCCAATCGGGTCGCTCACAACCATGTTAAATTTTTCCGCATACTCTTTCTGCACCTGTTCGTAAACGCGGCGCGGGTCAGTTATCGGAGGATGTTTTAGTATGGCGGTGTAGGCGGTGCCCGTATACTCAGGATAAAGCTGGATCTGGCCGCTGAGCAGTGCATCATGGGGCAGATTCCCGCCCAACTCAAAATTGCGTTGTACCGACACGCCACGCGTTTCAAGCATCTGGGCCACAATCTCACCCAGAATGGCCGATTCGGTAAAATCTTTTGAGCCTACAACAACGCGGGCGCCGTTCCTGTTAGCGTTCCGTGACAGTGACGACCACCAAACTACAAAGATTGCGAGTAGGACGACCAGAACCGCCGCGATCAAACTTAAACGCTTTATCCGTGGGTGCCCGCCGGCTCTACCGCGACGGTTGACCCAGAACTGCCGTTCGAGCAGGCCAAGCGTGAAGTCTGCAGCCAGAGCCATTAAGGCTGCAGGCACAGCGCCGGCGAGTAGAAGGTTTGTGTCGTATTGTCGCAGCCCGCGAAAAATGAAGACACCAAGACCTCCCGCGCCGACAGCTGCGGCGATTGTAGTGACCCCAATTGCAATCACCAGCGCTACCCTTATGCCCGTGACAATGACGCTCATCGCCAGCGGCAATTCAACTTGCCAAAGTATCTGCCGGCCGGTCATTCCCATCGCCACAGCCGCCTCTCGTACGTTAGCGTCAACCCCAAGTATTCCGGTGACGGTGTTGCGAATGATGGGAAGCAATGAGTAAAGCACAAGCGCGACGATGGCGGTGCGCGCGCCGATGCCACCAATGAACGGAAGTGGAATCAAGAAGCCAAAAAGCGCCAGACTGGGAATCGTCTGCAATACATTAGCAACTCCTAATACGGGGCCGCTCAGAGCTTTCCTGCGTGTTAAGAGTATTCCGGTGGGCAGGCCGATGGCGATCGCAATCGAGGTAGAAATGAATACAAGTTCTAAGTGTTCGCGCAGATGCGTAAGCAGCTCGGGCCAGTTTTGCTGGAGAAAATTGGCGAATGTCATGCGCCTTCCTCCCTCAGCGTTACCCCGGCCCCGGGCAGATTGAGGGTTTCAATATAAGCAAGGGCAAGTCTATCTTTTGACTTCAAAAAGTTTTGCGGGGTTTCCAACAACAGTAATTGTCCCTGGTCCATTAGTCCGATGCGAGAGCCAAGCAGCAATGCCTCACGCACGTCATGCGTCACAAGGATCGCCGTTTTGTTCAGACGCTTTGTCAGGTCAGCAAATTGCAGCTGCAAGTTTGCGCGTGTTAATGGATCAAGTGCGCCGAATGGTTCATCCAACAAGAGTAGTGAGGGCTCAGCGGCGAGGGCCCGTGCTACCCCGACGCGTTGGCGCTGACCACCGGATAATTCGCCAGGATAACGGGCGGCAAAATCCCCGGGTTCGAGTCCCACGAGTGAAAGTAATTCCTTCACGCGTGCTTTAGTTCTCGATTCATCCCAACCTTCCAGCGTGGGAACTAAACCAACATTTCTTTGCACTGTGAAGTGTGGGAAAAGACCGCCTTCCTGAATTACGTATCCCGTGCGACGCCTGAGACGAATGGCATCCCAGTCAGACGTTGCCCTTCCTTCAACCAGTACATCACCAGAGCTGGGCAGTAAAAGGCGGTTGATTAGCTTCAGCGTCGTCGTCTTGCCGCAACCCGACTTTCCGAGAAGTACAAGCGTTTCATTCTGATGGACTGAAAAACTTAGATGGGAGATGACAGGTGAGGAAGCTGATGCATGAGAGAAAACAACATCTCGAAATTCTACCAACGCATTTTTAAGGGATTCAGGCATTATTCAGGATATCGGGCCAAAGAGGACATGCAAGAGCGGGGGCCGGCCCCCTTCCCGACCTGAGAGTTTTTCAGTTGATTGGCGCACACCAGCTTGAACGCCTTCGAATGGTTGGTGTTAGACGGCTAACAATAGATTGCTACTGAATTGTTGCGCATGGTCCACCCATGTGTGTGCACGTTCAAATCCAGTTGCGTCAGCCAATCCCGTAATGTCAGAAAGATCATACTTGTAAGAATTTTCAGTGTGTATCTGTTCACCTTTTGCAAACTGCACTTCGAGGTCGAGTTCGGCAATATTGACCGTCTGATCTTGTAAACTCTCAATGTAGATCTCGACGCGCCCTAATTCCGGGTTGTAGAACGCGAGATGCTGAAAACAGCGTAGATCAAAGTTGCCTCCGAGCTCGCGATTGATGCGTGCCAGGACATTTAGGTTGAATGCCGCAGTCACACCGAGCGCGTCGTTGTAAGCCGCTTCGAGGACCTTCTTGTCTTTTTTTAGGTCCGCCCCCAGCAGCAGCGCGTCGCCTTCTCGCAACACTTGGCGCAAGGCGCGAAGGAATCGCAACGCCTCCTCCGGATCGAAGTTGCTGACGTTAGACCCCAAAAAAAGTGCCAGCACGCGTGCCCTCTTTTTCTTCGCCAATTCTGCCAGGCCTGCAAAATAGTCGGCAGCGTAAGCCTCAACTCTTAACTGTGGGTACGATTGCAGAAGGATTCGCGAACTGCTGTCGAGCGCCGATGCAGATATATCTACTGGAATGAAGAGCAGCTCGTTTTGCTTTCTCAACACCGCCTCAATAATCAACCGCGTTTTGGACGCGCTGCCGCTACCCATCTCGATCAAAGTGGTATGGCCCTTCACTGATGCAACAATCTCGTCTGAATAGCGCTCGAGAATCTCGTTTTCCGCCCGCGTAAGATAGTACTCGGGCAACAGGCAGATCGCTTCGAACAGTTGCGAACCCAGCTGATCGTAGAAATACTTGGGCAGGAATCGCTTCGGTTTGGTGGATAGACCACGGCGCACGTCTTCGGCCAGTCCGGCCCGAGGCTCGCGCTTGACGAGGTTGTGAATGAAGAATTTCTCGTCGGACATTTGTGCCGGCTGAGTTTGTAGCACCGCCTCGCCCATATCTGCCCCATGTGCCTGTTGGCCCTCACGCGAAACCTGCGCGGAGTGTTTCTAATCGTCTTATCGGTGTCTGCGTATCATAGCGGATCAACCTCGATTAGCAACCATCCGGCTCCGGCGTTGTCGCGCTCGGTTCTGTGGTGTCCGCGCTTACTGTGAAACTGACCGAGCGCCCAATTTCCCGCGCGCTTGACCCGTACAATACCGTCGGGCAAGATCGCACTATATGCTCGACCTGAATTTTCCGGCGGCTGAGCGTTCCGCGGCTGAGCTTAGCTGCAGCACTTTTCAGAAGATTTGTATAGTCTTAACCAGTCTGCTCGTGCTTCTTGCAGCGTTCGGCCTCGTTTCCGCGCAATCGTATCGCAAAGAAATAGACACGGCTGAAAAAGTTTCGCTCACGGTCACGAGTCGTAACGGCCGTGTCAGTGTGATTGCATCCGACGAACAACAAAAGAAAGTGACTATTGAGGCGAGCGCAACAGGCGTTGAAGTCGATGAAAAGGATGTGCTTGCGGTCGCTAAAGCCGGCGCCGTCGCGATCGAAGTTCGTGACCGCCGCGATCGAGACCGTATCGATCTCGTTGTACACATACCGTCGCGCTCGAAGGTAAAGATCGAAGGCCAGGCAGGGGCTGTGGATATTGTAGGCAACGTGGAATCGGCAGAGGTCAGCACTAACACGGGGACGATTCATGCCGATGTGCCATTGGATGCTGTCAAATTCAACTTCATGTGGGCCGCGAGCAGGCCCCGCTTTTTGAGCGACGTCGAGCTTCCCAGGATCAAGGAGAAGGCCGGAGGGATATTTACAATTTCAGGAAAACTCGGAGAGAAGAAGCAGAAGAAAGCTGAACGTGTGGAGCTTAACTTCGTCACGCAACGGGGCGTGGTCCTATTGAACGTCGATCCCAGCATGGTTCCGAGTGATTTGCGAGAACGTCCACTGACGGAAGCCGCTCGCGCGATTGTTCGCAGCGGTGATAGCCAGCTAATTGACGCGATTCGAAAAGTATCCCCCAAACTGTTTGGCGATTACGCAAAAACACTCCCTCCTCCGCAAAAAGGACCTACACTTCTTAGACGTTCGGCCCCGGGCCAATTTGTAAAGCAACTGTCGTCCCAGTTGATGCGCTTTAACGCGAGTGTCACTGATCGCAATGGCCGTGCAATAGGTGGAATGAAGGAAAAAGATTTTTCAGTTTACGAAAACGGCGTCGAGCGCCAGGTAACTAAAGTGGTCCCTACGACGGAGCCGTTTAATCTGGTGCTCTTACTGGATGTTTCAGGCAGCGTAGAAGAACGAATCGACTTCATCCGTAAGGCGGCTCGTGATTTCTTAAGAACGGCGAGCCCTGAGGATCGCATAGCTATCATCAGTTTTCGCGATGACATTCAGGTGATTTCTGATTTCAGTACCGATCGAAAAATGCTCTCCAAGAAACTCGACGAAATCGATGCGGGAGGAGCCACATCTCTTTACGATGCCCTGGGCTATGTGCTCGCGGACACACTAAAGCAGATGCGAGGTGAACGTACGGCCGTAGTGGTTCTGTCTGACGGCGACGACAACAGATCATTTGTCCCGTTTCCTGCTATTTTGGAAGCAGTTATTGAGTCTGGCGCGTTGATATATCCGCTGTACGTTCCCTCCGGTCTAATACCCGAGTCAAGCGTTCCCAAGCCTGAAGTAACAATAGATCCTCTGAGGACTCGCTATCTGACACTTACGACGCGCGCGCAGGAAGAGGGCCAACAGCTCGCAGCGGTCTCAGGAGGAGTCTATTACGCAATTCGCCGGCTGGAAGAATTGCAACGCGCTTACGACGACGTGGTGGTGCAGCTCCGCACCGCTTACACGATTACTTACGTCTCAAACACGCCGCTTGTCGGTAATCCAAGACTGCGTGTGCGCGCAAACCGTGAGGGAGCGTCGGTTCGTTTGAGTCCCGTTGTGAATGTAGCCACGCCTTAGCTTTTGTCGAACTGCTTCAGTTTCTTCTGATTTTATCGAGGCGTATGAGCTCTCGGCCCTCGCGAAGCGCCAGAACGGCTACTAACTGCTCATCCGTCGTATAAGTTTACTTGTACGTAGATCTTCGCAGTCCGGCTGCTCGTCGTGTTTACTTTTCATTGTTCATCCTTCATCCTTCATTTCTGCTGATGTCTCAACCATTGTTTTCATCTCTGTTTGACGAGACGGAGCGCCGACCCTTAACGGTCAGCGAGCTCACGGAGTCTGTTCGCAAAGCCATTGAAGTGCGTTTCAGTTCCGTCTGGGTGGAAGGAGAGATCTCAAACTTTAAGGCGCATTCATCTGGCCATTGGTATTTCACTATTAAAGATGAAACGGCTCAACTGCGTGCAAAATGTTTTCGCTCCGCTAACAGTCGCATCCGCTTCCGACCTACGGACGGGCTGCACATAAGGGCTCGTGGCCGGCTTACTGTTTATGAAGCACGTGGCGAGTATGAACTAGTCGTCGAAGCGCTCGATCCGGTTGGCGCCGGGGCTTTGCAAGTCGCATTCGAGCAGCTCAGAGACCGGCTAAAGACCGAAGGGCTGTTTGCTCCGGAGCTAAAACGACCATTACCAATATTTCCGGGTCGGGTGGGGGTGGTTACGTCTCCGACCGGCGCCGCGATTCGCGACATTCTCAATGTGATCTCTCGTCGCACACGCACGGTCCATGTGTTGTTCTCTCCGGCGCGCGTGCAAGGCGAAGGCGCAAGCCGCGACATCGCGCGCGCAATCAAACTGATAAACGAGCATCATGAACGCGCGCGTCGTGACGGAAAAAACAGAGAGTTAGTCGACGTGCTAATCGTCGGCAGAGGTGGTGGATCTGCTGAAGATTTGTGGGCCTTCAATGAAGAAGAGGTCGCCCGTGCCATTCGGGCTTCCGCAATCCCGGTGATTTCGGCCGTTGGCCACGAGACAGATTTCACCATCGCGGATTTTGTCGCCGATCGGCGTGCGCCCACACCATCCGCCGCCGCTGAACTCGTTGCCGCCCGTGAAGACCAAATATGTTCGGCCCTCGCGCAAATGGGGCAGAATCTCTCTCGGTTGATGCGATACAAGATAGTTACATCCCGAACACGCGTACAGCAACAAGCTTTATCACAGGCTTTTGCTGAAGTGCGCGGCAAATTGCGTGACGCGAGTACGTCAACAAAATCGGCGCGTCATCGACTTCAAATTCTGATAAGCGACGTGCTTCGTGGCGCACGATTGCGAGCTGATCCCCTGAGTAGAAGTTTGGCCCCCACGCAGTTGTTGGCCCTTGTGGCCGAATCTCGCGGCCGTTTCGATTCCGCGTATAGTGGATGCAACGCATCGATTGAAAGGCGAATGGAAGAAGCAGCAAAGCGGCTGGGACTGGCAGCAGCTTCTCTGGACGCGCTTTCACCGCTGGCTGTACTTCAACGTGGTTATGCGATCGCGCAACGTGACGATGGCCGTCTTTTGCGCGATGCAAGTTCTGTTAGCATCGGCGATCGGGTGAAAGTCAGGTTGTCCAAGGGAAGAATCGATGCGCGCGTTGAAGGCGTTGAGTCTGGCGATCACATATTGAAATCGAGGTCTGACTCAGACTTATGAAAAATAACGAACCGGAAACTAAAAGCTTCGAAGCGTCGCTGGAAGCGCTTGAGCAAATCGTTCGACAACTGGAACAGGGCGATTTGCCGCTTGAAAAGAGTCTGGAGTTGTTTGAACATGGCATAATCCTATCACGTCAATGTCAGGAACGTTTGAGTCAGGCCGAGCGGCGTGTTGAAATTTTACTTCGCGATACTCAGGGACGGCCGGCAGTTAGCCCTTTCGAAAACTCGAAAACAATCTCGGGAGACAGTACTACAGATGCCGATGAAAACGTCTTCTGAAATCGTTGATTCCGGAGCGAACAAAGCCGTCGGCCTGGAATTACTCGAATTCGGGGACGATACTCGCGGCTTTGTCGATGCCGGATTAGATCGAATATTACCCACCGATTCGG